>JAZNCE010000085.1:0-18056 GCA_045587385.1 Eubacteriales bacterium | reverse complement strand
GCGACTAAGACCGGCGTATTCAAAAAGAAGTTTCCCGAACGCTTCTTTGACTGCGGTATCGCAGAGGGCAATATGATGAGCGTAGCGGCAGGCATCGCCGCTACGGGCAAGATCCCGTTTGTCTCGTCCTTTGCCATGTTCGCCGCAGGACGCGCCTTTGAGCAGGTGCGTAATTCGATCGGCTATCCGCACCTCAACGTAAAGATCGGCGCGACCCACGCAGGCATTACAGTGGGTGAGGACGGCGCAACGCATCAGTGCAACGAGGATATTGCCCTTATGCGTACCATTCCCGGCATGACTATCATCAACCCCTGTGACACGAACGAGGCACGTGCCGCCGTTGAAGCGGCGATCCTTACGAACGGTCCCGTTTATCTTCGCTTCGGCCGTTATGCCGTTCCCGACCTGACGAGCGAGCGCAAGGATTACCGCTTTGAGGTAGGAAAGGGCATCACGCTTGCCGAAGGCAAGGACGTCACCATCGTGGCGACGGGACTTATGGTGCATCTTGCGCTCGAGGCGCGCGAGATCCTGAAAAGCGAGGGGATCGACGCTGCCGTTATCAACATGCACACGATTAAGCCGATAGATAGGGAGCTTCTTGCTTCCGCTGCTGAAAAGACAGGCGCTATCGTCACGGCAGAGGAGCATAGTGTGATCGGCGGTCTCGGTGCGGCGGTCGCCGAAACGCTGTGTGAGACAAGACCCGTCCCCGTTCTCCGCGTCGGGGTTAAGGATACCTACGGTCGCTCGGGCACCGTTCCGGCGCTTCTCGAGGCGTACGGTCTCACGTCTGCCGCCATTGCGGAGAAGGCGCGCGAAGCCGTTGCTATGAAGAAATAAGAAATAACAGAAAACCGTTTCTTCTCCTTCTGCGCCTGCAGAGGGTGGAAGGTGGCGGTTTTTCTCTTTTTTTGTCTCACGAATTGTTCTTTTTTGTCAAAAATAAAAAAAAGCGCGCGGATATCTCTTGACAAACGAAATGGAAGTGCTATAATTTAATTGTAAACTAAATATGAAGAGGTGACGGTTATGTTTGGGTCTAATATGTTGCTTTACGGTATTCTCATCGGAATTGCGCTGCTCCTCGTTGTTCTTGTCGTGATTCTTGTTGTGAATTCCAAGCGTATTTCAGGAGACGCTAAGGCTGAGGGGGATGCTCCTGCCGATAAGGAAGCGGAAAAAGCAGAAGAGGCGTCCGAAAAAGAGGTTGCCGAGCAGGTAGTTGAGGAAGAAAAAACGATTCCCGAAGAGGTTCTTGCTGTGGAAGAACCGCCTGCCGTGTCGGAAACTGTCGTTGAAAAGGCTCCTGTCAAGAAAAAGACAAGGAAGGCTCCCGCGAAAAAGAAAGAAATCGTAAAAGAGCCTGTAGAAGAGGTCGCAGAGGAAGCTCCCGCAGAAGAGCCCGTCGAGGCTCCCGTTGAGGCTCCCGCAGAAGAGCCTGTCGCCGAGCCCGTCAAGGAAAAGGCTCCTTCGAGGGCAGGTCGTGTCAGCGGTAAGTATGACTTTATTCTCGGCCCCGACGGCTATCATTACTGTCTCCTTGCGAACAACGGTCAGCTTCTTTATCAGAGCATTGGCTATACCACCTATGAGGGCGCGCAGGAAGCGGTCGACACCTTCAAGCGTGCCGTTGCGAGCGGAAAATTCGGTGTTCGCCATGACCGCGGCGGCCGTTACAGCTACGTTGTTGACGGAAAATTCTACGGTGAAGGCTATAACAATCGCCAAAAATGTGAGAGCGCTATTGATTCTGTCAAGCGTTTTGCCGATACGACGAATTTCGTTGACGCTGCGTTTTCGCAGGAGGCAATTGCGGAGCATAAGGCTGTAAAGGCAGGTCTCAAAAAGGCGACGGATATTGACTGGGCTGCCGTTGAAAAGGAGATCGCCGCCCTTCCGAAATCGGGCAAATTCATGGTCGATCCCGAGCAGAACGGCGCTTCGTTTGCGCTTCTCGCCAACAACGGTCAGTGTCTCTACACCAGCCGTATTTACAGTGACGTAAAGTCTGCGCAGGGCGCTGTTGAGGCGTTCAAAAAGGCGGTTTGCGTCGGCAATTTCTTTGCAACGAAGGATAAATTCGGCAACCACCGCTTTGCCTTGAAGGGTAATAGCAGCAACTGGTACGTCGGTGATTCTTATGCGGAAAAGGACCGTTGCCTGAATGCGATCGAGTCGGTGAAGCGCTTTGCAAAAACGGCAGAGGTCGTCGTCAACAAGCCGGAGGATATTTCTGCTGAATAATTTTAACGGGATACGCCCGACCGAAAAGTCGGGCGTGTTTTCGTAGCAGCAAAAGTCTAAATAGAATTATGTAGAAAATGAGGTCTTTTCTATGAAACGAGACGGATATATTAGCTGGGATGAATATTTCATGGGGGTTGCTCTTCTTGCTGCCGAGCGCAGCAAGGATCCGAATACGCAGGTCGGTGCCTGCATCGTAGACGAACAGAACCGTATCCTTTCTACGGGGTATAACGGATTCCCTTACGGCTGCTCGGATGACGTGTTTCCGTGGGATCGAACGGGTGAGGATACGAAATATCCGTACGTCGTCCACGCAGAGCTGAACGCCATCCTCAATACGAGAGGGAAGTCGCTTGCAGGCTCACGGATCTACGTTGCGCTTTTTCCTTGCAACGAGTGCGCTAAGGCGATCATCCAAGCGGGGATCAAGGAGGTCGTGTATCTTTCGGACAAATACGGCAAAACACCGATGACGCTCGCGTCAAAGCGTATGCTTGCTGCCGCAGGCGTCGTAACCCGTCCGCTCAACACC
The DNA here is from genome assembly GCA_045587385.1 of Eubacteriales bacterium. GTDB lineage: Bacteria > Bacillota > Clostridia > Oscillospirales > CAG-272 > SVQP01. Next base: position 15,271 of record JAZNCE010000085.1, on the reverse strand, counting down.
GATCGCGAGGGGCTCTTTCTCTCGTTTAAAGCTCCTGAAGAAACAAAGTAAGTATACGCTGTTTCTTTTGCTTTTTTTGGTTCTGTTGTATCTTGACGTGAAAGTCTATATATGGAACTAATACAAAAAAACCGGAAAAAATATCAAAAAAATTGTTGACATTTTGAGTTTGGTATGATAAAATAGCTAATGTGTAGGTGGAAAAGTCCTTTTCAGGAGGTTTTACATAATGAAAAAGCTTTACGAAGCTCCCGCACTTGAGGAGCTTATCCTCATCAGCGAAGCGATCATGACGAATTCTGAGGATAACGATAACGAGCAAGATATTGAGGATCTTGTTGGCGAAATCGTAATGCCGTAATTATCTCTAAAATTATGAAGGCTGTCGAAAGACAGCCTTTTTCTCGTTATTAAGGCTATAAAAAGCAAAATGCACAAAGATTTTCAAGAATAGCGTCCATATTTTGGCTGCTGGAATTTCGCAGCTCGTCTTGACATTTTTCTCCTACCGTGGTAGACTATATATAGTCAAACCAATACGGAGGAACCTAGCATGAAAAAGTCTTATGAAGCGCCTACCATCGAAGAGCTTGTCGTTGTGAGCGGAAATATCATGAACGAGAGTCAAGACGGACAAGACGAGGGGGATGAAATGGAAATCACTCTCCCCTGAAGTGAATTCGACAAAATGAACGTCTAACGAAAAAACCGTTATCTTGCGGTCTTTTTCGTTTTTCCTTGAAAAATCTAATCTTTCTTTTTAATATCCCTTGACAAAGCGAAGAAAATCTGCTAAAATAGTTGTGTTATTCGCTGGTGTAGCACAGTTGGTAGTGCAGCTGATTTGTAATCAGCAGGTCGGGGGTTCGAGTCCGTCCACCAGCTCCATATTCCGGGGGAATTCCCGAGTGGCCAAAGGGGACAGACTGTAAATCTGCTGCAACTTGCTTCGGTGGTTCAAATCCACCTTCCCCCACCAAAACAGAAAGCGCATCCAAAAAGGGTGCGCTTTCTGTTTTTGATACCAAGCCAAAATCCGGAGGAAATGCAGTGCATTTCCTCGATATTTTTCAATGTCAAAATGGCATTCGCGCCGTGGCTGATTTTTCTTACTCGTTGCAATTGAGCATCGTTTTTCCTGCGCCGCAAAGACCTTCGAAATCCTCGATGAAAGCCTCTACAGCACTCGTCACGCAAGCGTTTTTGATAAGCCCCTCAATGACGTCGGGAGCAACGGTGGCTGCACCCACGCCGTATGTGCAAAGCTCCTGTACCTGGTTCGAGTTTTTGAAGCTTGCTGCCAGGATCTGCGTTTTGAAGCCGTTGTTGTCAAAAATATCCTGAATCATCTTCGTGCTTGCGATACCGTCCGCGCCGAGGTTGTCGATGCGGTTGACGTAGGGGGCGGCGTAGTCTGCGCCTGCTTTTGCCGCAAGATACGCTTGCATCGGGGTGTAGATCGCGGTTGCGGTGATTTTAATGCCTTCACGGGACAAAGCCTTCATGGCTTTCAAGCCCTCGGGAATCGTCGGGATCTTGATATAGGTGTTCTTGCCTAAGATCTCCACCATTTTATGTGCTTCTTCGATCATGCCTTCCGCTGTGCGCGAAATAACCTGAGCGTGCAATTCAGCGTCCTTGCCGATAAGGTCGCGGATCTCTTTGAGCACCGAATAGGGCTCCTTGCCGCTCTTGGCAAGGATAGAGGGGTTGGTGGTTACGCCGTCGATGGCGTAATACTGGTAAATGTGTTTGATTTTTGCGACGTTTGCGTCGTCAATGAGAAGCTTCATAAAATACCTCCGAAAATATTAAGATTTTTTGTTTGTCAGAATTTTTATTTTATCGTCACAATGGCACACGTAGGAAAAGCCTGTGCGCCCGATCTTTGTTTTATCTGCAACGATAAGCACATTTTTTGCTCTCGCGATCATGAGCTTGTCGATGATCGCTTCTTCCGCGTGACAGGTCGAAATTTCACCGTCATGGCTCACACCGTCTACGGAAAGGATCGCAAAATCCGCACCGTAACGGTTGATATATTCCTGCGTATCCGCGCCATACGTAAAATTATGCTGTGCGTTGATGAGTCCCCCAAGCAGAATGACGCGGAAGGAGCTGTCGAGCGCGCTTGCCACCGATAGGGAATTCGTCACGACGCTTAGATTCTTCTTAGCCTTCAACGCGTTTGCAACGAGAAGAGTCGTCGTGCCGGAATTGATAAACAAGGTATCGCCGTCCTGTATCTCTTGTACGGCGGCTTCCGCAATTTCAAGCTTCTGCTCGTAGTTTTCGATCGAATGACGGGGGGGATCGTTTTTCCCACTCGGCAAAACGGCGCCGCCTGTCATTCTTACGAGCTTTCCTTCGCGCTCCAAAGCGTTAAGATCGCTACGGATCGTCACCAATGACGCGCCCAGCGATTGACTTAATTCCGCGATGTAAACCTTCCGTTTTTCGTGCAGGATATTTAGAATTTTATTTCGCCGTAAGTCCATTTTCGACCGGGCTTTTTTCTCTGTCATGCGTTAACCTACCTCATTTATTCAGTCTTTCGCCGACTGCACCGCCCGGGTGAATAAGGGCGAATTGTTCTTTTTGATAATCGGTTTCCTCGATAATTGCCGTTTGTAACGCATGGAAGATCATGCAGAGCGCGGTAGTGCTTGTGGTACCCTGCACGTTATACTTATCTGTTTCACGGTTCACATATTGTTTTAATACAACGTCTGCGGATCTTGCAAGAGGAGATTCAAGATTTTCGGTGACCGTGATCACCGAAACGCCCTTTGCTTTGCAAATATCCAGAATAGGGAACAGCTCCTTCGTCGCACCCCCGCGCGATGCAAGCACCATCACGTCACCTTTCTGTAGAAAGCCGCTGCCGCCGTGTATAGCTTCGGCGGGAGAAATAAATCTTGCGGGACGCTCGATACAGCACATAAGGTGCGCAAAGTGCTGACAGGCTATGCCCGAATGACCGCAGCCCGCCGCGCCGATGCGCTCGGCATTGCATAAAAGGGTAACGGCCTTGGAGAACGCTTCTTCGTTGAAATGATTTTTCATCTCGGTAATGCACGCAGCCTCAATGTCGAATGCTTTCCGTGCGGCGTTTAATGTGTTTTCGCTTAACATCGTTTTTCTCCTCGGAATGATATTCGACTCATATTATAGCATACAAATTTTTTTTTGGCAAGTAATTTTGCAAAAAGAAAATAATTTTTTCAAGTGGAAAAAATAAATTTCTTTTTCGAAAAAAAATCCGTAAAATTCTTGACTAAATAGAAAAAATAATGTATACTATTACCGTCAAAAACATAAGAAAGGTAATTGGATATGAACGCAAGAAAAGTAAAAGTGCCTTTTTTTGAAATTGGTCCGAAGTCATATCTCTACGGAGACGACATTTTAGAGCTTGCCAAAGCGGCGGATGCGGCTTCGGAAAAATACGGCGTGGATATCATTTTCACGACACCCGTCGTGGATATCCGTCGGGTCAGAGAGGCAACGAAAAACATTCACGTATTCGCACCGCATATGGATCCCATTCCCGTTGGTAGAGGACTTGCGGATATTTTGCCCGAATCCCTCGTGGCGGCAGGTGCGGACGGTGTCATGCTCAATCACGTGGAAAAGCCCCTTCCCTTCGAAACGTTGGAAGCGACCATTGCAAGAGCTAACGAGGTGGGACTTACGACGATCGTTTGCGCGGATTCCTTGGCGGAAGCGAGCAGGATTGCAACGCTTTCCCCCGACATCATCGTGGCAGAGCCGTCCGAGCTGATCGGCACGGGAGTAAGCGTAGGCAAAGAATACGTCGAGGCGGCAGTCAAGTCGGTCGCGGACGTAAACCCTGAGATACTGGTGCTTACCGCGGCGGGGATCTCAAACGGCGAGGACGTATACAATACGATCATTGCGGGCGCAGACGCGACGGGCTCGTCGTCGGGCGTTGCAAAGGCGAAAGACAGAGCCGCCATGGTGGATGAGATGATCGCTGCCGTTCGTCGCGCTTGGGACGAACGCCAAAAATAAAAAAATAAAAATCAAAAAATAAATCAAAAAAATAAAAAATTATTATCGGAGGACAAAAAAATGGAATTTAAAGTTTTTCAAAAGGAATTGGAATTGCAGTCGAGAGGTTGGATCCCCACTTTCCACGACATTTCTAAGGAAGTAAACGAGATCGTCGCAGCTTCGGGTATTAAGAACGGTACGGTTGCGATCGTTTCCCATCACACGACCTGCTCGGTCATGGTGCAGGAATGCTCCCACGATATCGATTCGTTCGACCTTGAATATTTGCAGCACGACCTGCTCGACATTATGCGTAAGATGATTCCCGACTACACGAACGAGGGCGATTACCGTCATCCCGGTCCGATCCATGCAAAATACGGCCGTTACGTAAACGAGCCCGGCGATTTCTCCTCGATGAACACGGACGGACATCTTCGTTCGGTATTCTTCGGCCGCAGCGAAACGATGACGATCAAGGACGGCGTCGTGGATGGCGGTAAGTTTGCACATATCTATTTCATCGACTGGGACCACGTGCTCGCTCGTCGCCGTCAGGTGAACATTACGGTTATGGGTACGGCAGAGGACGTCGGTGACCGTAAGTGGAACGACGGTAAGGTGATCGATACGAAGCACAAGTTCCTTGACGAGGAAAAAGAATACGACGTACATTACGACCTTCAGCTGAAGAGATAAGCTTAAATTGCTATCGCTACGCATAAAACCTTGCCGTTTGACAGCGGCGTCTTTGCTGAAAGGGAGATGAATATGAAGAACTTAATGGGGATTGATATCGGAACGACCTCTTTAAAAGGGTGCGTATTCGATGAAAAAGGGAACGAGCTTGCTTCTGTTACAAAATCCTATACCCTGATCACAAACGGGGAAAGAGTAGAATTTCCCGCAGAAAAATATTTTGAGCTCTTCGAAGAGGCTTACGCAGAGCTTTCAAAGAAAGCCCGCATTGACGCCTTTGCGATCGATACGCAGGGGGAGACTCTTATCTTCTTGGATAAACAAGGCAAACCGCTGATGAACGCAATCGTATGGCTCGACAATCGCGCGGAAAAGGAAGCGAGAGCCATCGAGAAGCAATTTGGCTTAAAAAGGATCTACGAGGCTACGGGGCAAACCGAGGTGCCTGCCGGGTATCCGGCACCAAAGGTGCTGTGGCTAAAGAATGAGCATCCTGACCTTTTTGAAAAGCTGGGGAAGGTGCTGTTGTTAGAGGATTACCTGCTTTACCGCATTACGGGCAAATTCGATTGCGAGCGTTCGCTCTACGCTTCGACCTTGTATTTAGACGTTTGCACAGGGCAATATTGGCAAGAAATGCTTGATTTTATCGGCATAGACCAAAGCTGCTTGCCTACGCTCCACGAAAGCGGCGAGAGGGTAGGCGAATACAAAAATGCTGTCGTCTGTACGGGTGCGCTCGACCAAATTTCCGGCTTTGTCGGTTCGGGAATTATTGCAGAGGGGACCGTTAGTGAAATGACGGGAACGGCGCTTGCCGTATGCGCGCTTGCTAAGGAGCTCCCCCCGTATTTCGATGGGATCAAGGTGTCTGCGTATTACGTAGAAAAGGGAAAATACTGCCTTCTCATGTGGGCGCCGACAGCCGGCATGGTGATGGAGTGGTATAAAAAGAACTTCTATTTTGACGCCGACTTCAAAAGAATCGACGAAGAAGCGGCACAGATACCGCTTGGTGCAGAAGGGCTTACCCTGTCTCCCAATATGCGTGGCAGTGTAATGCCCGTAAACGACCCCGAGCTAAAGGGCGGAGCGTATGGCATCGATTTGCGTCACACGCGCGCACATTTTTCTCGCGCGATCATGGAATCGGTTGCGTGCTTATTGCGCCGTTATCTTGAATACCTGCAAATTCCCGTCACCGAGGTGATCTCTATCGGCGGCGGTGCAAAGAGCAGACTTTGGCGTCAGATCAAAGCGGATATTACAGGTAAAAAGGTCGTAACCTTGAAAAACAAGGAAACAGGATGCCTCGGAACGGCGATCTATGCGGGATACGGTTACGGCGTGTATAAGGATATCAGCAGTGCTGTTTCGGAGATCGTTGAACGAAACGATGAAACCGTTCCCAAGGCAAAAAAAGAAGATGTCGATACTGTTTATCACCGCTATCTCGAATTGGAAGAGCTTTTCTTACAAAGAGAAAAACTGTAAAATGAAAGAAAAAGAATTCGATTTCTTACGGATAAAAACGGTAGCACATTGATTTCAAAAGGGAGAGAGCTATGAAAATAAAGAAAATAAATACGTATCTTGTACGCCCCAGATGGTGCATGGTCGAGGTCGTTACAGACGACGGCCTTGTTGGTTGGGGAGAAGCCGTTATAGAAGGAAAGGCTTCGACGGTAGCTGCGTGCGTTAAGGAAATGGAAGAATATCTTATCGGGAAAGACCCGAGCAAGATTCAGGATATTTGGAATATGCTTTACCGTTGCGCCTTTTATCGCGGCGGTCCTATTTTGATGAGTGCGATATCGGGAATAGACCAAGCCCTTTGGGACATAAAGGGCAAGCGCTTGGGCGTTCCCGTGCACGAATTGTTAGGCGGCTCGTGCAGGGATAAGATAAAGGTATATTGTTGGGTTGGCGGCGACAGACCGAGTGACGTTGCGCGCGCTGCCAAAGAGAAAATGAACGAAGGCTTTTCCGCAATCAAAATGAACGCAACCGAAGAATTGCAGTTTGTGGATACTTACGACAAAGTGGACGCTGTGTTGGAAAGAGTCGCTTCCATAAGAGAAGCGTGCGGCAAGTATTTTGGGATCGCCATTGATTTTCACGGTAGAGTACATAAGCCTATGGCAAAGGTCCTTGCAAAGAAGCTGGAAGCGTTCGATCCCATGTTCATTGAGGAACCCGTTCTGTGTGAGAATATGGAAGAGTTCAAGGAAATTGCCCGCGCCTGCAATATTCCCATCGCAACGGGTGAGAGACTGTTTTCAAAGTATGATTTCAAGCGGCTTCTAACGGCAGGCGGCGTGGATATTATTCAACCCGATCTGTCGCACGCAGGCGGAATTACCGAGGTGCAAAAAATAGCGGCTATGGCGGAAGCGTATGACGTTGCGCTTGCACCGCACTGTCCGTTAGGTCCGATCGCACTGTCGAGCTGCTTGCAGGTAGATGCCGTCAGCTACAACGCATTTATTCAAGAGCAAAGCATGGGTATTCACTACAACGTAGGTAAGTCCGTGCTTGATTACGTAGTCAACAAAGAGGTATTCACGTTTAAGGACGGCTTTGTAGATATGCCAAAGGGCGCAGGCCTTGGCGTAGAGATCAATAAAGATCTCATCGTGGAAGAAAACAAAACACCGCACAGTTGGAAAAACCCCGTGTGGAGACACGCGGACGGCAGCGTTGCGGAGTGGTAAAACTGAAAGAGGTAGAAACGTGAAACCAGAAAAAAGGTTAATCGAAAAGGAATACGAGGTCGTCATCGTAGGTGGTGGGCTCTCGGGCGTTTGCGCGGCGTTAGCCGCTGCAAGACACGGTGCAAAAACCGCTATTATACAGGCACGACCCGTGTTCGGGGGAAATAATAGCTCAGAGGTAAGGATGCACGTTTGCGGCGCAAACTGCCATGCTGTAAAAAAAGACCTTGCCGAAACCGGCATTTTGATGGAATTACAGCTTTTAAACAAAAGCGTCAATGACCAGCATTCCTTTCCCCTTTGGGATATCGTGCTTTGGGGGAAGCTGAAAGGCGAGCCGAATTTGGATTGCTTTTTGAACACCACAATGGACGAGGTGGAAGCCGAGGACGATCAAATAACGGCAATCATATGCCGTCAGGCATCGACCGAGACAACGTATAAATTCCGGGCTAAAATTTTCGTAGACGCTACGGGAAATGCTTCTCTCGGGTATTTTGCCGGCGCAGAATTCAGGTACGGCAGTGAAGCCCGTGACGAATTTAACGAACCCGATGCCCCCGAAGAAGAAAACGGTTATACCATGGGAAATACCATCTTGTTTCACTCTACGGATATGGGAGAAAACACACCGTTTCAGAAGCCTGATTGGGCGTATCATTTTACCGAAGAGGATCTGCAAAACCGCCCGCACGGTAACGTGACGTGGTCTCACGGTGAAAATGGCGTAGTGGAAGAGTATAACGTGAGCTCGGGCTATTGGTGGCTGGAGCTTGGCGGCGAAAGCAAAAACATTATTGAAGAGACGGAAAAGATCAACGAAGAGCTGTACAAGTGCCTTTTCGGTGTTTGGGATCACATCAAGAACACGGAAGGGCATAATGCGGAAAATTATGCGCTCGACTGGATCGGCGCAGTTCCCGGCATAAGAGAGTCGCGACGCCTTGTGGGCGATTATATCTTGAATGAAAACGATATATTGTCTAACACGTATTTCGAAGACGGCGTTGCGTTTGGCGGTTGGCCTATTGACGTGCATCCGAAAGAAGGCTTGTACCACAAGGGTTTGCCGACAAGGTATATCAATTTCCCCGGCCGGTATTCGATTCCGTACAGATGCTTTTATTCCAAAAACATAAAAAATCTTATGATGGCGGGCAGAGACATCAGCGTAAGCAAGCTCGCGATGGCATCTACGCGCGTTATGGGTACCTGTGCCGTCGGCGGTCAAGCGGTCGGCACGGCAGCAGCCATCGCTGTGCGATATGGCTGCACACCGAAGGAAGTGGGAACAGAGCATATCAAGGAATTGCAGCAAACGCTTCTGAAGGATGACTGTTACATACCGGGCGTGAAGAATGAGGATGCGAACGATCTGGCGATCCATGCAAAGATCACGGCATCGAGCTTCACGGAAAACAACCGCCCCGAAAACGTCGTTTCCGGCGTATCGCGTGCGATTGAGGACGAAGGTAATATTTGGGAGTCGGACAGCTTTAACGGTGAGCCGCAATGGATAGCGCTTGACCTTGAGGCAGAAAAGCAAATATCAGAGATACGTTTGGTGTTTGACCCGGATCTGAACAAGGAGATCATGATCACACAAACCAAGCGCCGTCAAGAAACCCTTGTAAAGGGCATGCCGCATACTTTGGTAAAGGACTATGCGGTAAAAGCATATTTATGCGGAGAGACAGTGTTTGAAAAAGAGGTGAAGGATAACCGCGAAAGGTTATCGGTACTCAAAATTGGAAAGGAAATAAAAGTCGATAAGGTTGTCGTTGAGGTACGGTCTGCGTACGGAATCGACAAAGCGAGAATCTTTGAAATAAGGGTGTATTGATATGAGAAAAGAGGTTATTGACGTCATTTCGGAAAACAAGATCATTGCCATCGTGAGAGGGGCTGCCCCCGACGAGGCAGTACACGCTGCGCGCGCCATATTTGAAGGGGGTGTCAAGCTCATCGAGGTGACCTTCAATCAAAAAGCCCCCGAAAGCTTTTCGGAAACGGTACGCGCCATTCGTGCGATAAAGGAAAGCATACCCGAAATGACGGTAGGCGCAGGTACGGTGCTTACTAAGGAACAGGTTGACCTTGCCATCAGTGCGGGGGCGGAATACATCGTTTCGCCCGATACGGACGTTGAGGTTATCAAATATACGGTTGAAAACGGGCTTGTCTCTCTGCCGGGCGCGTATACGCCGAGCGAGGTTAAGCTTGCCTATAATGCGGGTGCGGATTTCGTAAAGCTGTTCCCGTGTACGGATGTGAAATATCTCAAGGCTCTGAAAGCCCCTATGTCGCATATCAAGCTGCTTGCGGTTGGCGGTGTCAACACCGAAAACGCCGCAGAGTTCCTGAAAGCAGGCGCAGTAGGTGTAGGAGTAGGCAGTTCGCTTGTCAATAAGGAATATTTGGAAAAGGGCGAGTACGATAAAATTACCGCCATTGCCAGAGCTTTAGTGGAAAGTGTAAAGGAGAAATAAAAATGCTACTCTCAATGGAACACTTTTTGTTCAGATCGAAATTCAGCGAAGAGGAAACCTTTAGTCTGTTTCAAAAGGTCGGATTTGAAGGTGTGGATTTTTCCTTTAACGCACTCGGTAACGGTACGGCGATGGATCTTGAGGATCATATCGAAAAGGCGAAGGAAACGAAGCGCCTTTTGGAAAAGTATCATTTGGTCTGTAATCAGGCACACGCACCGTTTGCTTTTAAATTCGGCGAAGAGATGTCGGTAAATAATAAAAACTATTCCGACATTGTAAAATCTATGGAGTACGCAAGCATCCTCGGCGCAAAATACATCGTCGTTCACGCAGTAAAGATGCCGCTTGGAGAAGATTTTATCCAATATAATTATGAGTATTATAAATCGCTTGAGCCTTATGCGAAAAAATTCGGCATCAAAATTGCGGTAGAAAACCTTTTGAATTCAAAATTCTGGCTGCCGGCGAGCCTTTCGGGCTTTATTAAAATGCTTGAATCAGACGCTTTTTGCGCGTGTGTGGACGTTGGACACGCTGCGATCGTAGGAATCGAACCGGAAAGATTTATTGCCGGGATGGAAAAGGATATGATCGCGTGTATTCATATGCACGATACCGACGGGCATCTGGATAGACACTGGACCCCTTTCCAGGGAGAGCACAATTGGGACAATATTGTTCGTTCGCTCGTGGAATACGGCTTTGAAGGAGATATGAATCTGGAGGTCATCCGTTCCTTCGACAATCTTCCGACGGAGCTTTATCCGGCAATGCTCGATTACATAGCCAAGGTCGGCAAATATCTTATGAAAATATTCAACCAATATCAAGGAGAGAAGAAGCAATGAAAATAGTAACCTTTGGCGAGATTATGCTAAGACTTTCGCCGGAACTTTATACCAGATTCGTTCAAAGCGAAAAATTCTTATCTACCTATGCCGGCGCAGAGGCGAACGTGGCAGTTTCGCTTGCTAATTACGGCGAAAGCGTAGCGTTTGTATCTAAGCTTCCTACGCATGAGATCGGGCAGTCGGCAGTAAACTCGTTAAGAAAGTTCGGAGTGGACACCTCGCTTATCGTGCGCGGCGGCGACAGAATCGGCATTTATTTTTGCGAAAAAGGTGCAAGCCAGCGTCCCAGCAAGGTGATTTACGATCGCGCACATTCGGCGATCGCCGAGGCAAGCGAAGAGGATTTTGATTGGGATGAAATTTTTTCCGATACGAAATGGTTTCACTTTACGGGTATAACGCCCGCCCTTTCGGACTGCATGGCTAAAATTTGCCTTGCGGCTGTGAAAAAGGCAAAGGAAAAAAACATTACCGTTTCCTGTGACCTGAACTTCAGAAAAAAGCTGTGGTCAAAGGAAAGAGCAGGAGAGGTGATGGGAGAACTCTGCCAATACGTTGATTATTGTATCGCAAACGAAGAGGATGCCAAGGACGTCTTTGGTATCGAAGCGGAAAACTCCGACATCACGGGCGGCAAGCTCGATCGAAACGGTTATATTTCCGTTGCGAAAAAGCTCACGGATAAATTCGGGTTCAAGGGCGTTGCCATAACGCTGCGCGAAAGCAAGTCTGCAAACGATAACGATTGGTCGGGTATGCTTTATACGCAGGATCAAGCGTATTTTTCCAAAAAATACGCCATACATATCGTAGACCGCGTCGGTGGCGGCGATAGCTTTGGCGGTGGACTGATTTATTCGCTTGTCAACGGCTACGACGCTCAGCGCGCCATAGAGTTTGCTGTGGCGGCGAGCTGCTTGAAGCACAGCATAGAGGGCGACTTTAACCTGATAACCAAACAGGAAGTAGAAACCCTTGCCGGCGGAGATGCATCGGGCAGAGTACAAAGATGATTTTAAGAACAAGCAGAAGGAGACAGGAAATGGCAAAAGTAGCATTTATAGGGTTTGGTGAGGTAAATACACCGAAAGAGATCATTGTCAATAAATGTGAAAAAGCGGCGACGTCGCTGAAAGAGGCAGGGCTGGATCTGATCAGCGTTTATCCCATAACGGACGACTATGAAGAAAAAGCCGTAAAAAAAGCCGTAGTAGCACTGCAAGGCAAGGAATTCGACTTAATGGTGGTATGTATTGCAGGCTGGATCCCCACGCATGCAGTCGTAAAGGTAACCGAATATTTCAAAGATACGCCTATGGTGCTTTGGGGGCTTTGCGGTTGGACGGAAGGCGACCGCCTCGTGACGACTGCCGATCAGGCAGGCACGAGCGCGATCCGCAAAACCTTCAAGGATCTCGGCTATACGTTCAAATACGTATACGACATCGTTGGCTTGCCGTCCAAGGTCGGGGAGATCGTAAGCTATGCAAAAGCGGCGGCGGCGGCAAAAAAGCTTCGCCACGCGCGTGCGGGAATGGCGGGCTACCGTGACATGAATCTATACGGAACGCAAGCAGACGGACCGTCCTTGAAGCGTGTGGTAGGCCCTGAGATCGAAACCTTTGAAATGCTTGAAATGGAACAGCGTTATCAAAAGGTTACTGAGGAAGAAAAGCAGAAAGTAATCGACGAATCTATGAGCAAGTGGGATTTTGTAAAGAAAGCAAATCCCGAAAGCATGAAAAAAGCGGCGGGATATTATTTGGCGGCGAAATCCCTTTGTGACGAGCGCGGCTATGAGGCGATCTCGCTGAAAGACGTAGACGGCATGAAAAAGCTGCTTGGCTTCCCCCCCGCACCTATCTTTATGCTTTTGTCGGATGAAGCGAAGCTTTGCACGATCCCCGAAAATGATTGCCTCGGCAGTATCACGCAGATCATGGTGAAATACTTGACGGGACAATGCGCGTTCTACCTTGAATTCTACGAATTCTTTGAAGACAGAGTACTGGCGGGGGTGCCTGACTACGTACCCGCAGAGGTAGTAGACGGCAAGGTAACGGTGATGCCCGCGGCGTTTGGTGAGCTTTCGGAAGGAATTTTGAACGTAAGCAAGGTAAAGACGGGTAAGGTGACGCTTTGCAGATTGACCTACGACGATGGAAAATACTATATGCACATGGTCGTCGGCGAAGGGGTTGCACCGAGAAAGTGGGAAGAAGCAGGCTGGACGCAGCCGGCACCTCAGCTTCCCGGCTTGGAAATTAAGCTTGAGGATGTGGAAAGCTTTACTCAAAACGTAATGTGTCAACACTACATCGTTTCGTATGGCGATAATACGAAGGAAATGCAGGCGCTTTGCGATATCCTCGGAATAGAAATGATCGTCAGTTAATTCAAGATATACTCTGACACTGCGGTTTATACAGGAAAAGCCCCCCCGTTTCGGTGGGGGGCTTTTTCTGTTGGAGACCCAAAGAAATACTAGATGAAAAAACGGCGGGATTTTCATCAAGGATGAATATACCCACACCTTGTGCCGTGAAAGCGAGCTTTCAGATCTTCGGGAGGGTTCGTGCGCGGAGCGCATCACCAAAAAAAGAGAGCATCCACAAGGGACACCTACCATAAAGCAGGTAGGTGTCCCTTGGCATTTTTGTTGATTGGGTTGGATGCGAGGATGAATTGTAGCAAAATCAAAATCTAATTTTGGAGGATACTACAATGAAAAAGAACTTTGATTCCTTTTATGAAACTCTCGGCGGAACTTATCGTGAGGAAAACGGACACCTTATTCCTAACGTAAGCCTTCCCGAACAGACCGACTATCAAATCGGCAAGTACGGACGGATGCACCTTGATTACATCAAGCAACACCGTCGCGGAAGGTACACAACGCTTCTAACCGAAAGCAAGTTAAACGCTCAGTTGCACAAAATAGACCTTGAAGCAAATGAAATGCTTGAAGTCATCATCTCCCACCTCGCTACCGAAAGAGGTATTGACGAGAATTTGAAAGCTCGCGATATGCTCAGTTGGGTTGCCGAGATGAACAATATCAAGGCAAGCGCAGAGGAAATCGTTTTTCGGGAGGTGGTGTACGTATGAGAGTGATAAAAGAGCTATGGCGCGGGAACGTCTGTCCTCAAACAGATAGTCGTAACAACTCTCCCGAAATGAAGGAGCTTATGGAATATATGGTTCGGCACCACGATGACCTGCTTAAAACTATGACAGATGAGCAGAAAGAAATATTTCAGAAATTCGATGATTGTTGGAGCGAATACGCGAGCTATGCCGAGGAAGCCATCTTTACATACGCTTTCAAACTCGGTATGCAGATTGCTATTGAAACCTTAACTGAATAACCCACGAGGGCTGACAGAACTGTCAGCCCTTATAGCTTTGAATAATTAGCCTTATACACACAATTCAGATATAACAGGGATCTGTTCTAAAAGTTATGCCCTCGTTCCATCACGGAGCGAGGGCTATCTTTATACAATCTTAATACCGTGCGGTAGAGTGCTAATGCCGTCTTTATCTGTTTTTTGGTAAAATGTATATAGTAGAAAGAGTATAAGGAGAGGTGTATAATGCGACCTTTACATAAATTAAAGCTGTCATCATTTCAAGTCATTTTACTTGGCTTTGCGGCAGTAATACTGATTGGAGCGTTTCTGCTTATGCTTCCCATATCAAGCAAGGAAGGTGTTGTAACACCGTTTTCGGATGCCTTGTTCACATCAACCTCAGCAGTATGCGTAACGGGACTTATCGTGCAGGATACGGCAACCTATTGGTCGTACTTTGGACAGGCTGTTATTCTCATACTCATTCAGATCGGAGGCTTGGGCGTTGTAACGGTTGCAGCTTCGGTATCTATTCTCGCAGGCAGAAAGATCGGGCTTGGACAGCGAAGCACGATGCAGGAGGCAATGTCAGCCCCAAGCGTTGGCGGTATCGTTCGTCTGACTTGGTTTATTCTCAAAGGCGTGCTTATCGTCGAAGCCATTGGAATGCTCGCAATGCTTCCCGTGTTCTGTATCGACTACGGAGCAAAAGGAATATGGATGGCGGTGTTCCACTCCATATCGGCATTCTGCAACGCAGGCTTTGACGTTATGGGAGAGGTTAGCGGACAGTATTCCTCACTTACCGCCTATGCCGCGCATCCCGTAATCAGCATTGTAATTATGCTGCTCATTATAATAGGCGGTATCGGCTTCTTGACTTGGGAGGATATATACAGACACAAATGGTGTGTCAAAAAATACCGCACGCAAAGCAAGATCATACTTGCAATGACGGGTGTGCTGATATTCATTCCTACGCTGTATTTCTTTTTCTGTGAGTTTGAAGAATATGATATTGGTGAGCGAATACTGCTATCACTATTTCAAGCGGTAACACCGAGAACGGCAGGCTTCAATACGGCAAACCTCGGTCTTATCAGCGAGGTCGGACTCTTATTTATGATCTTCTTAATGCTTGTGGG
>JAZNCE010000084.1:0-3493 GCA_045587385.1 Eubacteriales bacterium | reverse complement strand
ACCCTGCCCGGACAGGTAAGGGTTGAATTCGACGGAAATATTCTCCGTCAAGCAAAAGGCAAGCCGAAATTTATAGAACTGCTCGAAGGTGTGAAGCTCGCTACGGTTGCCTCGGTATAACATTTCACGAAAGAAAAGGAGAAAAGACAATGAAAACTAAAAGATTTATAGCATTGATGATCAGTTTGATTATGGTGCTTTCGATGCTGCCGGTTACGGCATTGGCAGTCACCCCGACTGATGCGGTGAGCGAGGTTGAGTTGACACTTCCCGAGCCGCGCGCGGGCGAAACCGTAAACCTTAGTATTTCTTCTGTTGAAGCCAAGCACCATATGACCTATAAGGTAGTAGGGCTTCGTTGGTACAAACAGGGCGACGACAGACAGATGGGCGTTGAGAGTGGTGCAGACACATACTTCATCGGTGGTCAGTCCTATACCGTAGAGGTCGATCTCGAGGTAAAGAGCGGTAACAGCGGTTGGAATTTTGAATATACCGGCGTTGATACAAATTATAGCGGCATTCACGCTACTGTGAACGGCAAAAACGCAACGGTAAAATATCCCCCCTTGAATTCTGATAAGCACAAAACTATTACCGTAGCTTATACATTCAGTTATATTGCTGACGGTATCATAAACTATCCCAACATTTCGATCCCCACGCCGATTGCGGGCAACCTTCCTCCCGAAAAGGAAGAATTAAAGGTAGGCTATCCCCGTGCGACTTGGCTCCCCTCCACAGATTACCTTTGGTACGTTTACGAAAACAATGCTTGGAGAAAGATGGAGCAAAATGAGCATTATGCTGCAGGTGCGCGCTACAAGGTAGAGCTTGCGATCCAGACGAATGAAGGCTTCCGTTTTAATATTGAAAATGCCGACGATTACAGAAACGACGGCGGTAAGCAGATTTGGGGTTATATCAATGGTGACAAGCGCACTATGGCACTCAAGGCACTGGGCGCAGGACAGTACGACGACGAGATCGTATTCGTAACTTATGAATTTACTTCCTGTGAGGCGCAGTACGTAGACAGCGTTTCCTTCAGCGGAATCATCGCCCCCTCGGCAACACAGCATCCTCAGTACAATCCTCCTGCGATGACAGGCAGTTACACATTGTTTGACGATGAAGAATTTACCGGAGGCGCACAGTTTAACTTTGTAAACGGTATTCAGTGGACGTCTGTAAACGGACTTTTGGATGCTACCTCGGTATTTGAGATGGGTGGCGTTTATTCGATGACCTTCTTCATCAAGACATTTGACACGCACCGTTTCACCGATTGGGTAGATGGAAACGCCAACATAGGCTACGTTGATGTCATGGTTTTGCCCGACGATCCCACTATCGCAATGGTCACCGTCACCTTTGCTCCCTGCGACGGCGGTGTTCTCAGCGAGGTCAATATCAGCGGTATTAAGAATCCCGTACACGGCGAAGCTCCCGATTATGAGTTTACATATGGACAGGGATACGATCTCGGCACTTCTGCCGATGCGATAGTTTGGTATGACCTTACCGCCAACAAAAAGCTTCTCTCTACCGATACCTTTGCTTACGGTCATGAATATGAGCTTCGCATCATCCTCCGCTCCGAAAAGCAGATCCTTGGCGCAAGCAACGGTAAGTTTGAGTTTGCTTCTCACGATGCTCTCACAGTAAAGGCAAACGGTATTGCTGCTACCAAGATTGAACGATATAACGGCAACTCCGAGGCGAACTGGTTGCTTGCATCCATTCCCTTTGAGTGTGAAAAGCACACCATCGAGCAACTTGTGATCACGGTGGATAATCCCGTTGAGGGGATGCATCCCGCAAAACAGGTTGAAAAGGGTGACGATACCTACAATATCGAGGAATTTATATTCGTCGATTGCGATACGGATATGGGCTTGAACGCTGAAGGCGTGTTTGCCGGTGGAAAGTCTTACCGATTCGTTCTCGCAGTTACTCCCAAAGAGGGATTCAAATTTGAAAACGGTATCACAGCAGCAAAGGTAAACGGTCAGGATGCGGGCGTTCTGTTTGCAAACGAGGACAGTGTTTTGATCGTTCTGAACCTTCTTTCCGAAGAATTGCCTTATTACACTATTAGCTTTAGTCCCGGAGAAGGCATGGGTACGATGAGCACCTTGATGGTAAAGGGAGGACTTATCACCTTGCCGGAATGTGAATTTACGCTCCCTGACGGAAAAACGTTCGCCGGCTGGTCGACCGACGGTGGAATGACTCTTCTTACAGGAGAATATGACGTGACCGAGAGCGTAGACTTTGAAGCTATTTACGTTGAGGCAGGAGTGCATAGACACGTTTATTCCGAGGGATACGATTACAGTGACGACACGTTCCATTATAAGAGCTGTATAGATATAGAAAATTGCGATGACCCCAACGGCTCAATGATTTATAGCATGCATGACTACGGCAACAACAGCAACTGTGACGATACTTGTACGGTTTGCGGTTACATAAGAACCCAAGGTCTTGGTGGCGAGGCTCTCCACTTCTACGAGCATGAATGCTCTGAGGTCTGCCCCAACTGCGGACTTGCAAGAGAAGCAGCGCCTCATACGCCCGGAGCCGAGGCAACCTGCACTGAAGCGCAGAAGTGTACCGTATGTCAAAAGGTGCTTGAAGAAGCAAAGGGACATACACCCGGAGCAGAAGCAAATTGCGGACATGATCAGACTTGTACGGTTTGCGGCACTGTTTTGGTAGAGGCAAACGGTGAACACACTCCCGGTGCAGAAGCAACTTGCACTGAACCTCAGAAATGTACCGTTTGCGGTGCGGAGCTTAAGGCAGCAAACGGACATTCTGCCGGCGTTGAGTGGATCACCGATGAAAACGGTCATCACAAGCTCTGTGCTTGCGGTGAAAAGGTAGAAGCAGGCGCACACGTTGATGAAAATGATGACAAGATCTGTGACATTTGCGGATACGAAGCAAAGGGCGGCTTTACCGATGACGGACAAGCCAAGAACGGTCTCGGTGCAGGAGCGATTATTGCAATAGTAATCGGCTCTGTGCTGGTAGTCGGAATCGGCGGCTTTGCAATCTTCTGGTTCGCTATCAAGAAAAAGAGCTTCTCTGATCTCAAGACAGTTTTTAAAAAGAAATAACCATATCAAATAAAGGGCATAAGCCCTGACACATGGGTTGGGGCTTGCCCCCAACCTATGTTGTTTTTAGGGAGAATACTATGAAAAAAAGAATATTTTCAATTTTATTGACGCTTGCCCTGCTGCTCGGCACAGCGGTGTTCACGGCAATTCCTGCATCTGCGGCAGTTCACAATTACGGTATCTACGTGGGCGGCATTCAGGTAAACGAGGATAACGCCGCCGACGTGCTGGGGGACGGCACCGTTTCTTACGATGCCGCCAGCAATACTCTCACGCTGAACGGCGCCAACATCACCGAAGTCCACACTTCGGATATATTCACTGCCGGTATTTATGCCGAGATCGCGGATCTGACCATCAAG
>JAZNCE010000083.1:0-1845 GCA_045587385.1 Eubacteriales bacterium | reverse complement strand
TTGCCTTTATAATCCTTCATATACGAAAGCAATCGAAAGAGTGTTTTCATATCAAACTGAGGCTTAGGTGGCATACCTTCGGGCGGCATTCCCTTGGGCGGCATACCTTCGGGCATCTTTCCCATAGACGGCATTTTTTCTTTCTTATTCATGATCGGTGCCTCCTTTCTTCTGCGATGCATATACTTCACGGTAGATATCGCAACTTTCCAACAGCTCGTTATGACGACCAACGGCAACTACCTTGCCATCGTCCAGAACGATGATCTGGTCTGCGTGCTGCACCGAGCTGATACGCTGTGCGATGATAATTTTTGTGATGTCGGGAATATATTCCGCAAACGCCCTTTGAATGGACGCATCGGTTTTGGTATCCACCGCGCTTGTGGAATCGTCGAGGATCAAAACCTTGGGCTTTTTCAAAAGAGCGCGGGCAATGCAGAGGCGCTGTTTCTGTCCGCCCGATACGTTGGTACCGCCCTGTTCGATGTAAGTATCATATTTATCCGAGAATCCCTGAATGAATTCATCCGCGCAAGCAAGACGGCAAGCGTGTTCGATTTCCTCATCAGTGGCATTTTCATTTCCCCAACGCAGATTTTCTTTGATCGTGCCCGAAAACAGCTCGTTCTTCTGAAGCACCATGGCAACGGCATTTCGCAGAACGGTCAGATCATAGCTTCGCACGTCCACGCCGCCAAGCGTGAGCCGTCCTCCTGTTACATCGTACAAACGGGGGATCAACTGAACAAGGCTTGATTTGGACGAGCCTGTGCCGCCGATAATACCGATGGTTTCGCCCGAGGCGATAGACAGATCGATGTTGTCCAACACCTTCTTGTCGGCCTTGGAGGCATACACGAAATCAACGCCCTCAAAACGAATAGAGCCGTCTTTTACGCTCATTACGGGATTTTCGGGATTGGCGATATCGGTTTTCTCGTCCAAGATCTCGGCAATACGGCGTGCGGAAGCCAAGGATATGGTCATCATAGCAAAAACCATAGAGAGCATCATAAGGCTCATAAGTATCTGCATGGCATACGCAAACATAGCCGTCAGATCACCCGTGGTCATGCCGAGGGCAGCATTGTTTCCGCTGACGATGATCGCCTTTGCGCCGATCCACGAAATGAGGATCATGGAGGCGTACATAAAGAACTGCATGATGGGAGAGTTGAAAGCCAAAAGCCGTTCGCCTTTTGCAAAATCACGGTAGATGCTCTCGGAAATCCCCTTGAATTTCTTTATCTCGTTGCTCTCCTGATTAAAGGATTTGACAACGCGGATGCCGCGCACGTTTTCCTGTACTACGTTATTCAGCTGGTCGTAGGTGCGAAAAACACGGTTAAATACGGGATGTACGTTTTTGACGATCAACAGCAGCAATCCTGCCATGAGTGGAATGATGGCAAGAAATATCCACGCAATCGAGCTGTTGATGCTAAAGGCTACTGCCATGGAAAAGATCAGCATAATAGGACCGCGAATCGCCATACGGATCAGCATCTGATACGAGTTCTGGATGTTGGTCACATCGGTGGTAAGTCTTGTCACGATGGATGCCGTGGAGAACTTATCGATGTTGGAAAAGGCAAAGGTTTGCACGTTATCGTACATATCCTGCCTTAGATTGGCGGAAAATCCCACCGAGGTCTTGGCGGCGATATGTGCCGAAAGCACGCCAGTAAAGAGCTGAAGCGCGGCAAATATCAAAAGAGCAATACCGTATTTCCATACGGCGCTCATTTCGCCAAGGTCAATACCCTTGTCGATAATTTCTGCCATACAAAGCGGTATCAGAATCTCAAACGCCGCTTCCAGTATCGACAAAATGATTGTCAG
>JAZNCE010000082.1:0-51739 GCA_045587385.1 Eubacteriales bacterium | reverse complement strand
AAAAAGGAGAGGCTGATGCGCGCATCAGCCTCTCCTTTTTGGTACGGGTGACAGGTAACTTGCACCTGCCTCGAGCTTGCTGCATACCGAACAGTTTGAAGAAAGTAATATGCACGCTCGACCAAAGACCGACAGCGTCGGTCTTTGATAGGTTCTAAGTCCTGCCGTACCAAAAAGAGCAGGCAGCCACACGGCTGTCTGCTCTTTTTAGTACGGGTGACAGGACTTGAATTTTGTAGGGGAGGATATCATCCTCCCGCCCGTAAACGGTTGTTGAGTGCGATATCCAAACGCTGATCCGTTATGATAGCGTGCGGGAGGATAATATCCTCCCCTACGGAGTGAGAATGTGTAAACCAAAAAAGCGGGTGATTCCACGGCTCATGTTCCGTGTCGCACTGTTTGAAAAAATTATATAAAAAATCTACAATAATATAAGCCAAATCCGTTTGACAATCCCTATAACCTATGCTATAATTATCTTAGAAAAATATGCTTTTGAACGGAGAGATATCATGAACATTCATGCACTGATCACCGCACTTGTTGATTACGCCATCCGCGTAGAGCTTGCGCCACAAGAAGAGCGCGCTTACATGACCAACATGCTGCTGACTACGCTGGGACTATCCGAGTACGAGCAGCCCGTAGAGCCCGTGCCCGCGCTGCCGCTTGAGGAAATCCTCGGACAAATGTGCGATTATGCTTACGAGCAGGGCTTGATCGACTCCAACACGGTTGTGTACCGCGATTTGTACGACACTGCGCTGATGAATGCGGTCACGCCCAGACCCGGTGAGGTCATTCGCACCTTCCGTGCGCTTTACGAGAAAGATCCCGAGGCTGCGACCGATTATTTCTACAAGCTCAGCCGCGACTGCAACTACATCCGTATGGATCGCATTGCCAAGAACCTTTGCTGGCAGTATGAGGGCAAGTACGGCACGCTTGACATTACCGTCAATCTCTCCAAGCCCGAAAAAGACCCCAAAGCGATTGCCGCAGCGCGTCTTTTGCCTCCTGCGGGATACCCCAAGTGCGCGCTGTGCCATGAAAACGAGGGCTTTGCGGGCACGCTCAACCAGGCAGCGCGCCAGACCCTGCGTCAGATTCCTCTGACCATGGCAGGGCAGCAGTGGTACTTACAGTATTCTCCTTACGTATATTACAACGAGCATTGCATCGCGCTCTCGGCGGCACATACGCCCATGAAGATCGACCGCGCCATGTTTGCAAAGCTGCTTGACTTTGTAGAGATCTTCCCGCACTACTTCATTGGCTCTAATGCCGATCTGCCCATTGTGGGTGGCTCGATTTTGTCGCATGACCACATGCAGGGCGGTCACTACACCTTTGCCATGGCACGCATGGGCAAGGAATGCGATCTTTGCTTCAAGGGCTTTGAGGACGTGCAGGCAGAGCTGGTGCATTGGCCTTTGACGACTATTCGTCTGCGCAGCGAGGACAAGGAGCGTTTGGTTGCGCTGGCAGACAAGATTCTGATTGCTTGGCGCGGATATACCGACGCGGATGCTGTGATCTTTGCCGAGACCGAGGGCAAGCCGCATAACACCATTACGCCCATCGCGCGTATGGCGCAGGACGGCAAGCGTTATGAGCTGGATCTGGTGCTGCGCAACAATCTGACTACCGACGAGTGCCCCTTGGGTCTGTATCACCCCCATGCGGATAAGCACCACATCAAGAAAGAGAACATCGGCTTGATTGAGGTCATGGGCTTGGCGGTGCTGCCTGCAAGACTTTCTACCGAGATGGAAACCTTGCGCAAGGCAATCCTGCAGGGCGTTGATCCCGCAACCGTGCCCGAGATCGAAAAGCATGCAGCATGGGCAGAGAAGCTCAAGGAGCAGTATACCTTTACCGAAGAGAATACCGCAGAGATTTTGCGCCGGGAGATCGGTCGCGTATTTGAAAAGGTACTGGAGGACGCGGGCGTTTACAAGTGCACGCCCGAGGGCAGAGAAGCGTTTGCACGCTTTGTGGATACGGTCAACGCGCAATGAAGCATACAGTTCTGATACGAATTTTATGTGCTGCGCTGCTTGCATCGTTTGCGCTTGCTTGCTTTGCTTCTTGCGATGCCAAGGATGGCAAGGACGGAAAAAGCGCCTATGAGATCGCTGTAGAGCACGGCTTTGTGGGTGACGAGCAGGCTTGGCTGGATAGCTTGAAGGGCGCGCAGGGCGAGCCCGGTGAGCCGGGTAAAAACGGTACCAACGGTGCGCACGGTGCACAGGGTGAGGACGGTAAGGACGGTCAAGACGGCGCACCGGGTAAAGACGGTATCGACGGTGCTGACGGTAAAGACGGAGAGGACGGTACACCCGGCAAAAGTGCTTACGAGATCGCTGTCGAGTATGGCTACAAGGGCACGGAGCAGGAGTGGATCGAGCAATTTTCCGGCAAGACCGGTGAGGATCGCATCGTCAGCGCATTTGTGGATGGAAAATTCCATTTGATTTTAGTCCGTGCGGACGGCACGCATATCGACGCGGGCTACGTAGGCACTGTCGTGACCCCCGAGGGATCGCAGGTGCTTGGCGAGGACGAGGACGGATATCTGATCGTGGACGAATGGGTGCGCACGACGGGAAATCTCAACGTGCGTTCCAGTCCCGAGGTCAAAGCGGATTGGAGCAACGTGGTCAAAACGCTTGCCGCAGGCGAGCGTATAGCACGCGTGGGTATTGATCCCGAGAGCGGCTGGAGCAAGGTGATCGTGGACGGTGCGGTTTGTTATGCTTCGTCTAAGTATCTGCAGCTGCAGGAGATCACGCAGGGCATCAAGGCAAACGTAGCGGACAGCTATACCTTGACCGTGGGTGAGCAGACTTGGTTTTACGATCAGCAGTTGGTGGGCGGGCTTGGCACGGATATGCAGGTCTCCTATCGCTTGGAGGGTAGCTGCTCTTGCGTGATGACAGACGACGGCTTTGGCATTACGCCCAACGAAAATGGCGAGTATGCCCTGACTGTGACGGTTGGGCAGACGGTGGACGGCGCATACCGCGTGCTTTACCAAAAGACCGCGCAAATTCTGGCGGTAGATAAGCAGGAGCTGACGCTGACGGGCGTTGTCATCGGTGATAGCCGCATCGGTGACGGTACCATCGTCAACACCCTGCAGGCGACCTTTGGTGACGCGTTGACGCTGCTTGGCACAAGAAAGAGCAGTGCGGGCGTGGCGCATGAAGGGAGAGGCGCGTGGAGCACGGCGAATTATCTGACCAGCAAGACCGCTTTTGACGTGCCCAATGCGTTTTATCACGCAGGCAATCCGCAGAGCTATGCGGGTGGTACGCACTACTTTGATTTTGGCTATTATCTTGCGCAAAACGGCTACGACGCACCCGATTTTGTGGTGATCTGCCTTGGTGCAAACGACGCTTTTTCCGTGGACTCGGTACAAAACGTGGACGCCATGATCAAGTCGATCAAGGACGCGACCGACGGCAAGACAGCCGTGTTTGTGATGACCGAGTATCTCTCTCCCGAGGGCGGCTATGAGCTGGCGGGTAAGGGCACGAACGTTGCGCAAAAGCGCGCACAGCAGTTTGCGTATTTTGAGTTGCAGACCGAGGCGTTTGCGGGCAGGGAAGACGAGGGCGTGTACCTTGTCAACTCTTATGCAGCGATCAACGCCACGACCCATTGGCAGAGAAACGCCGAGGGGCGCATCATTGACGCAGTACACCTTGGCATACAAGGTTACGTGGCGGAAACGCGCGTGCTGGAGGCGTATTTGTACCGCGTGTTTGGAGAATAAGGTCGAATAAATTACTGAAAAAAACGAGGGATTTGCAGGAAATGGGATTGACAAATCCCTCGGTTTGGTATATAATAGGCAGGTACGCAGGCATAGTCTAGTGGTAAAACCTCAGCTTCCCAAGCTGATGCTGCGGGTTCGATTCCCGTTGCCTGCTCCAAACGAATAGGGGTAGATGCAGCACGCTGCATCTACCCCTATTCGTTTGGAGCAGACCTTCACCGAATCAGAACCCCGCACATGGCGCATTCGCGCCATCGTGCAGGTTTGCGCAGGATAGCCGAGCGGTTTGTAACGCACATTGGCGCAAACATGGGTTCTGATTCCCGCCTGAGCCTTTGTTACGTTTCTAACGCCAATGCCGGTGGACTATTGAATGAAATCTGCCCTTGGCAGATGAAATCCACTATCGTGGATGAAATCGCTGCGCGATGAAATCCGACAAAGGCGAATGCCTTTGTCGGGTGAAATACAAAAAGGGATCGCCGAAGCGATCCCTTGTTTGTATTTTCGGTAGAACTTAAGCCAGCTCTGCGAAGTACTTGATGGTGCGAACCATCTGGCTGGTGTAGGAGTTCTCGTTGTCGTACCAGGAAACAACCTGTACCTGGTAGGTGGTGTCGTCGATCTTAGCAACCATGGTCTGGGTGCTGTCGAACAGAGAACCGTAGGAGATACCGATGATATCGGAGGAAACGATCTGATCCTCGTTGTAGCCGAAGGAAGCGGAAGCCTGAGCCTTCATAGCTGCGTTTACGCTGTCAACGGTAACGTTCTCGCCCTTAACAACTGCAACCAGAATGGTGGTAGAACCGGTGCAGGTGGGAACGCGCTGAGCGGAACCGATCAGCTTGCCGTTGAGCTCGGGGATAACCAGACCGATTGCCTTTGCAGCACCGGTGGAGTTGGGAACGATGTTCTGAGCACCGGCTCTTGCACGGCGGAGGTCACCCTTTCTGTGGGGGCCGTCCAGAATCATCTGGTCGCCGGTGTAAGCGTGAACGGTGGTCATGATACCGGACTGGATGGGGAATGCATCATTCAGAGCCTTAGCCATGGGAGCCAGGCAGTTGGTGGTGCAGGATGCAGCAGAGATGATCTTGTCATCAGCGGTCAGAGTACCCTCGTTAACGCCGAAAACGATGGTCTTGAGGTCCTTACCTGCGGGAGCAGAGATAACAACCTTCTTAGCGCCTGCGTTGATGTGAGCCATAGACTTCTCGGTGGAGCAGTAGAAACCGGTGCACTCGAGAACTACGTCAACGTTGTTAGCAGCCCAAGGGCAGTTAGCAGCGTCCTTCTCAGCAGAGATCTTGATGGTCTGACCGTCAACGGTGATGGTGCCGGCCTCGTCATCGGAAGTAACGGTGTGACCGTCGTAACGACCCTGAGCGGTGTCGTACTTGAGCAGGTGAGCGAGCATGGAAGGCTTGGTCAGGTCGTTGATAGCAACGATCTCATAGCCCTCAGCGCCGAACATCTGACGGAAAGCCAGACGACCGATACGACCAAAACCATTAATAGCAACTTTTACAGACATTTTGGATTCCTCCGTTTTATAATAAATTTTTTGAAACTGAACTGTGGCAAGAAATCCCTTTCTTACCATTGTATATTTTAGCGCATTTTTGCGCAATATGCAAGAGCTTTTTTGAATTTTTCAAAATTTTCTACCTTTTGCGGAAATTGAACAATCCACAAGGGGGGATTGTGTGCAAATTTCACAAGAGAATTTGTGAGAAAATGCGATATTCGTACTTGACAATCTGCGGCTTTTGCTTTATAATAAATTGAATAACTATTTTCTTAAAATACTTTATCAAAACAAGGAAGACAATACAATGGCTAAAGAAAAAAAGGTTGAACAGATCACATCCATGGACGTTGACTTCGGTCAATGGTACACCGACGTTGTCAAGAAGGCAGAGCTGGTTGACTATTCCGGTGTGCACGGCTGCATGATCATCCGCCCCTACGGCTATGCGATCTGGGAAAATATCCAAAAGGATCTGGATGCGAGATTTAAGGAAACGGGTCACGAGAACGTGTACATGCCCATGCTGATCCCCGAGTCCCTGCTTCAGAAGGAAAAGGATCACGTTGAGGGCTTTGCACCCGAGTGCGCTTGGGTCACCGTTGGCGGTCAGAGCAAGCTGTCCGAGCGTCTGGCAATCCGTCCTACCTCCGAAACGCTGTTCTGCGAGCACTATCGCACCATCATTCAGTCCTACCGTGACCTGCCCAAGCTGTATAACCAGTGGTGCAACGTCATGCGTTGGGAAAAGACCACCCGTCCCTTCCTGCGCACCTCCGAGTTCCTCTGGCAGGAGGGCCACACCATGCACGAAACTGCAGAAGAGGCACAGGAGGAGACCATCAGAATGCTGCACATCTATCGCGATTTCTACCGCGACGTGCTGGCAATTCCCGCTATCATCGGTCAAAAGACAGAAAAGGAAAAGTTTGCGGGTGCTGAGGCTACCTATACCATCGAGCCCATGATGCACAACGGTTACGCGCTGCAGGGCGGTACCACCCACTACTTCGGCGACGGCTTTGCAAGATCGTTCGGCATTACCTACACCGCACGCGACAATACCGTCAAGTACCCTCACCAGACCTCCTGGGGCGTTTCCACCCGTATGATCGGTGCTATTATCATGGCACACGGTGACGATAACGGTCTGATCCTGCCTCCCAAGGTAGCACCCATTCAGGTTGTCATTATTCCCGTAGCACAGCATAAGGAAGGCGTGTTGGATAAGGCACACGCCATCAAGGCAGAACTTGCAAAGACGCTGCGCGTCAAGGTAGACGACAGCGAGCAGAGCACCGGCTGGAAGTTCAGCCAGTATGAGATGAAGGGTGTGCCCGTACGTCTGGAAATCGGTCCTCGCGACATCGAGAACAACAGCTGCGTGCTGGTTTCCCGCGTCACGGGCGAGAAGAAGTTCGTTTCTCTTGACAACATCGTTGAAGAAGTCAATGCAATGCTGCAGACCGTACACAACGAGCTGCTTGAGAAGGCGCAGGCAAACTACGAAAGCAAGCTGTACGTAGCAACCACCCACGAGGAGTTCTTGGATATTGCCGAGAACAAGCCCGGCTTTATCAAGGCAATGTGGTGCGGTGAGACCGAGTGCGAGGAGCAGCTCAAGGATGAGACCGGCGGCGTCAAGTCCCGTTGCATTCCTTTCGTGGAGGATCATCTGGCAGATACCTGCGTATGCTGCGGTAAGCCTGCAAAGAAGATGGTTGTCTGGGGTAGACAATACTAATCAACATTTAACAGGGAATCTGTGCATTCAGATTCCCTGATTTACTAAGAAAGGGGAGGAAAGCATGCTTCGCGATATTTGGAAATACACACGTGCGGCAATCGGGCACATAGACCCGATCCTGTTTGCATGCACCACGCTCCTTTCGATTATCAGTATCGTCACTATTATTTCGGCGGTGGATAACTTTGGTAAATCCAAGTTAGTCATGCAGGTTGCCATGTTCGTGGTGGGCAATATCATCATGCTGATCGTGGCAAATCTTGACTACCATTGGGTGCTGGATAAGCTATGGCTGCCCATGCTTGTATTCTCGGTTGCGATATTGGCGGTCACGCTGGTGGCGGGCTCTTCGGGTGAGAATATGGAAACGGCAAACAAAAGCTGGCTTGTCGTGTTCAAAATGGGTTCGCGCAAGATCATGATCCAGCCCTCGGAGTTTGTCAAGCTGACGCTGACCTGTACCTTTGCCAAACACCTTGACACGGTCAAGGATCGTGTCAACCATCCCGTAACGCTTGCCGCGCTTGCCGTGCATGCGGGGGCGATCGTGGGCTTGATCTTTTTGTCGGGTGACTATGGCGTCGCACTCATCTATGCGGGCTTTCTTGCCACTATGCTTTTGTGTGCGGGAATGTCTTTGTGGTATTTTGCCGGTGGCGGTCTTGCCGCGGTGCTGGGATTTCCGCTTGCGTGGAAGTACGTGCTCAAGGATTATCACCGCAAGCGTATCATTGTGGGCTTTAATCCCGAGCTGGATCCCGAGGGCAAGGGCTGGCAGCCGCTGCTGAGCAAGGATTGTATTGCAAACGGTGGATTTTTCGGCATCGGGCTGCGCGAGGGCGGCTTTTACGAGGTGCTGACCGCGTCGCATACCGACTTTATCTTCGCCACCATTTGTGAAAAATACGGCATGGTGGGGGGCACGGCAGTGATTTTGCTGCTCGGCTTGATGGTGCTGCGCGTTGCCATGATCGGATATAGTGCAAGGGGCGACAGCGGATTTTTGATCTGCGCGGGCGTGTTTGGGTGCTTGTTCTTCCAAACGCTGCTCAATGTCGGCATGTGTCTGGCGGTGCTGCCCGTTATCGGTATTACCTTGCCGTTCTTGTCCTGCGGTGGTTCGTCCATGCTGGCAACCTACATCATGATGGGCATGGCGCACTCGGTGGCAAGTCACGCGCCCAAGAATCAAAGACGTGCGCTGAAAGTGTAAAAACATAACATAAAAAATTCCTCTCCCGCATAAGATGCATTGAAAAATCTTTTGCCTGGAGGGGAATTTTTATGTTTGTATATTCGTTTAAGGCGAGCACGGTGCGCATTCTGGGCGTGGTGTGCATTGCGCTGGTGGGGATCATTGCTATGGTGGCGTTTGTGCCTACGTACGTCACGGCGGGGAATGCCGATACACCTGTCGTGCAGGTGCAAAGTCAGAGTGTGAGCGTCAAGTACGACAAGATCAGAACCGAGCAGGACGTGATCAATTTCTTAGCGCAATTCGGCTGGCAGGTTGAGGGTAAGGCGATCGAGGTCAAGGAGGTCAGCGTTCCCGGTGAATTTGATAAGATTTACGCGGGGTATAATCAAGTGCAGGTTGCGCAGGGGCTGGATCTTGCGCGTTACAAGGGCAAGACGGTGACGAGATACACCTTCAAGGTGACCAACTACGAGGGCTACGAGGGCGAGGTGCTTGCCAACGTGCTGGTATATCGCAAAAAGGTAGTCGGCGGTGATATTTGCTCGGCTGAGATCACGGGTGGCTTTGTGCAGGGGTTTGAGAAGAAGCAAAGCTGACGGATCGCGTCCGAACATTTGTAGGGGAGGATATTATCCTCCCGCACGCGATGAGGAAGGAATGTGTTTGGATATCACGTTCATAAATCCTTTTCGTGCGGGAGGATGATATCCTCCCCTACAGAAGCTCGTTTTTTACATTGAGATAACTCTCTCCGTTCTTTCTTTGAGCAAGTAGGCACAAAGAAAGAACCAAAGAAATGCCGTTTAAGAGATTTCGCCTCTGCGGAGGCGACTTGGGGCGCTGCCCCAAGACCCTGCGACCTTTTTGAAAAAAGGTCGATCAAAAACTTTCATGAGTTTGGCTCTTCCGAGTTGATTAGTCGTCTTCGGGGGCGCAATCCTTGATGCCGGTCATGCCACCAACGGGCTTGAAGCCATCGACCTCGCCGCGCTGGATAGCCCCGTAGATGCGGTAGCGCAGCCCTTTGTTCTTGCGGTCCAGCTCGTTGATGAGGTTGTGCATTTCCTCGCGCTGCGTATTCTTATCGGCAGGGCAGGGGGAGGCGATGACGGGTAGCTCGACCTTGCGCGCAAAGTCCTTGACGTGCCGCTCGGGCATGTAGATCAAGGGGCGAATGACGCGGATGCCCACGCGCGAGAGATCGGTCACGGGCTGGAAGCAGCCGATGCGTCCCTCAAAGAACAGATTGAGCATGAAGGTATCCACCACGTCGTCAAAGTGGTGACCGAGCGCAACCGTGGTACAGCCGATCGACTTGGCGTAGTTATTGAGCGCGCCGCGGCGCATCTTGGCGCACAGCGCGCAGGGGTTGGACTCCTTGCGGATCTCGAAAATGACCTTGTAAATATCGGTGGGTACGATATGGTATTCCACCTCCAGCTCGTCGCAAAGCTTTTGAATACCCGAAAAATCCATACCGCCCGCAAAGCCCATATCCACGGTCACGGCGACCACCTCAAACGGCACGGGATAAAAGCGGCGCAGATGTGCCAGCGCGCAAAGCAGCGTCAGCGAGTCCTTGCCCGCCGACACGCCCACCGCAATCTTATCGCCCGGGCGGATCATGTCGTAGTCCGCAAGTGCGCGGCGCGTATAGCTTAATAGACGCTTTATATGTTCCATAGATCCGATTCACTCCAACTGCAGGTTTGATATATTTGTGCGGCGCGCGTGCTTTGCGTGCCGTTTTGCGTTAAAATTAAGGTAGGAGAGATGCGCAAGCCGTGCGCCGCTCCTTTTTTTGCTTCTATGAGTACCATGCCGGGCTCGGCATTCTCGTCGCCCTGCACAAAGCTCATGCGCTTGGGCTCCAGCTTATATTTTGCAAGTGACTCCATCAGCTCCGAGAGGCGGTCGGGACGCCACACCACGTAAAAACTGCCGCCGTGCTTGAGCAGTCTTGCGGCTGCTGCACAAAAATCATCCACGCCGCCCTTGACCTCGTGGCGTGCGATATACTTGGCGTCCGAATCGTTGCGCTTGCCCGCGTTCGTTTTCATATACGGGGGATTGGCGGTCACAATGCTCACCTCACCGCCGATATCGGCAGCCGTCAGCTCGCGCAGGTCCTTGCAAATGGGCACCAGTCGGCTTTCGTAGCCGTTGAGCGCAGCGTTTCTGCCGATAACGTCGGCAAAGTCCTCTTGCACCTCGACAGCATATGCGTGCGCGAATTTATCTCTTGCCAGGCAAAGCAGGGGAATGATGCCCGTGCCGCTGCCAAGATCGACCGCGCGCGCGGATGCCGCGGGGCGGACGTATGCGGCAAGCAGGTAAGCATCGGTGCCGTAGCGCAAGCCGTCCGTGCGTTGGATCAGCCGCAGATGCTCGTTGACCTCGTCAAGCGTTTCATTGATACGTAGCATAAAAACTCCTAAATTCAAAATCAAAAGCATAGGGGCTCGCCTTGTGCGAACCCCTTTTGCAAGATGCTATGTAAGCGTGTCCTTAGGCGAAATTATTCAGCCTCGGGAGCACCAACAGGGCATACGTCAGCGCAGCTGCCGCAACCGATGCAAGCGTCAGCGTCGATCTCGTACTTGCCGTCGCCTTCCTTAATAGCGCTGGTGGGGCATTCCTCAGCACATGCGCCGCAGGAGATGCAATCGTCATTAATCTTGTAAGCCATGATTTGTTCCTCCGTTTGAGTTTTTTGTTGTACACATACATTTTATCACAAAAGTATTAAAATGCAATAGGTTTTTGTAAAAAAATCAAAAAAATTTATTCGTCGTCGTCTTCGTGTTTGCGGTTGGGTCTGGAAAGCACCTGGACCTGGTCACGGTGGATGGAAATGGGAGCTCCGTCGGTATCCTTGAGCTTGACCTTGAGCAGACCGCGCAAGGGCGAAGTTTCCACAACCACGCCAACGCCGTCGGGGGTCTTGACTACGCTGTCCACGGGGGGCGTGAGCTTGATCTCCTCCACGTAAGCCTCGTGCTCGTAGCGCAGGCAGCACATCAGTCTTCCGCAAACGCCCGAGATCTTGCTGGAGTTGAGCGAGAGGCTCTGTTCCTTTGCCATCTTGATGGATACCTGACCGAAATCGGAAAGGAAGGTCGCGCAGCAAAGCGGTCTGCCGCATGCACCCAGTCCGCCCATCAGCTTTGCCTCGTCACGAATACCGATCTGACGCAGCTCGATACGGGTGCGGAACACGCTTGCCAAATCCTTGACCAGCTCGCGGAAGTCTACTCTGCCTGCAGAGGTGAAGTAGAACAGCAGCTTGGAATTATCAAAGGTGTACTGTGCCTCAACCAGCTTCATGTCAAGTCCGTGCTGTGCGATCTTTTCACCGCAGATACGGAACGCCTCGGCTTCCTTTGCCTTGTTCTCCTTGTGGTGCTTGAGATCCTCGGGTGTTGCGCTGCGCATCACCTCTTTCAGGGGCTTGATGATCTCGCTGTCGCGCACCTTGCGGTTTGCTACCCATACCGTGCCGTATTCGGGACCGCGCGCGGTCTCTACGATAACGGCGTCACCTTTATTAAGCTCTATCTTGCCGGGCGCGAAATAGTAAACCTTACCCTCTTCCTTGAAGCGTACGCCGACTACCTCGGTGACCTCCTCATCGGGAGAGAAAGCGGGAACGGAATGCGTGGGAACGGACTCCAGGATCGACGCATCCGCCAAGGGGAGCACCTCTTCCTTTGCAGGGGCTTGCTGTGCCTGCTTGGATTGCTGCACGATCTGCTTGATCTCGCTGATCGAGATGTCGGCGGGCATTTGCAGCGTAGGCTCCTTTACGGCTGCCTCGCGGTTTTGCTTTTCCTTATCATTGCCGCCGTGGCCGCGACCGCTGCGGTGTCTGGAGCGCTTTTTGCCGCCGTCTGCACCGGGCTGACCTGCCTGTGCGGGCTGGCTGCTTTGGTTTTGCTTAGGCTGCTGTGCCTGCTTAGGCTGCTGTGCCTGCTTAGGCTGCTGTGCCTGCTTGGGCTGCTGTGCCTGCTTAGGCTGCTGTGCCTGCTTGGGCTGCTGTGCCTTGGGCTGATTTTGCTTGTTATTTTGCTGCTTTTGAGGCTGCTGCGCCTTGGGCTGCTCCGCCGCGGGAGCTTGCGCCTGCGCGTTCTGTTCCTTCTGCTCAGGCTTTTTGTGCGGGCGGTGGTGATGATGCGGACGGTGGTTTTTGCCGCTCTTGCCCGCGCCTGCCTCGGGTGCTTTATTGTTTTGCTGATTGTTTTCCATAAATTACCTCTGTTATGTTAAAGTATGCCTGCCGAAACTGCCATTTCGGAGATGGCGATACGTAAATTGGCGTTTCTTTGTGAAATGCTTTCCAGCGCGTTGTCCACGGCCTCCAGTAGCCTGAGCAGATCTTGCATGGAAAAGCGCAGGGAGTATTCCACGGCAGCGTCGCGGTCTGTAAAGAAGCAGAGCGGGACGGTGGTGGGATCGCAGCGCTGCACCGCGATCAGATCGCGCAAAGCACGCAAAAGGGTCTCCAGCTTGTAGGATACCTCTTCACGCCCAAGTGCTGAGCGGCTGTCGTCCTTGCGAATGCCGTAGGGGATGAGCGCGGAAATAACTCTCTCGCCCTTTGTGGGAGCGACTTGCAGCAAATCCATTGCTGCGCGGCGCGCGTCCAGGATGGGGGCGCTTTGCTTGGGGGAGAGCAGGTCAAGTGCCTTGCCGATACTGCCGTCGGCTGCCATGAGCAGCTGCTCAAGATCATTGCCGCCGGGCAAGATCGTGCCTGCAGGGGCGTGCTTCGTGACGTATTCGTGTACGGTTTCAAGGGGGAGCGATTGCAAACGGTAGATGGGTGCGCGGGAGCGAATGGTTTCCAAAAGATTGCTTGCATCCTCGCAAAGCAGTAAAAACAGCACGTATGCGGGCGGCTCCTCCAAGGTCAGAAGCAGGGCGTTTTGCGCTTGCGCGTTCATGGTGTGCGCGTCCTCAATGATATAGACCTTGGTGTCAAGGTCGTTGGGAGCGGTCAGTACGTCGGTGCGCAAATGGCGCACGGCGTCCACCGTCAGCTGCGTTTTGCCTTTTTCACGACTGACCCAAATGACGTCGGGGGATTTGCCCTCCAGTATCTTTTTGCAGTTTTTGCACGTGCCGCAGGGCAGGGGAAGGCTTTCGTCATCTTTGCAAAGACAGCTTTGCGCGGCTGCAAGTTGCAGCGCCAGCGTGTGCTTGCCAAGCCCGTATTTGCCCTCCAGGATATAAGCGTGCGAAAGCCTGCGCGCCAGTATATCGCCTGCAAAACGCGCGCGCAGGGCATCGTTGCCCCACAGGCGCGGTAACGTCTGTTTCATCGCAAACCTCCGCATACAAAAATCCACCTTACAGTATAACAGATAATTGCGGATTTGTCAAGCAGTTTACGACATGCAAAATGCGAAATCAAGAGTTTGTCTCCGCCATTGTAAGGACGCACAAAACTCTTGAAAGTTTTGATCAAACTTTTTCAAAAGTTTGCGCGGGTCGAGGGCGCGAAGCCCTCGGCGTGCTCCGCAGAGCACGAAACACTCTTTACGCTGTTTTTGGTTCTTTTTGCAGCACCTTGCTCAAAAAGAACGAAAACGGTTTTCTCACATAAACTCTCAACAGAAAAACCGCCACCGTTTTTCACGGTGGCGGCACGGATATTCACTTAACCTGTATATTTTGCAGCAAATGCCAAAAACTCGTGGATTGTGACAACCATTTTGCCAAGCTTATAGGTGCTGCCGTCACGCAAAGAAACGACCAAACCACCCTTAGGATCAATCATAACACGATACAATTCGCTTGGATGAACGATGACTAACTCATCCTGACCGGGCAGTTTCAAAACGACCTCGTTTTCATCCCAGGATACCGAGCCGCCCCTGTAACGGTAGCAGAGTAGCGAGGCAAACAGAGCTGCAAGAGCCAGCGCATACGCTATAATGATCAAGAGAAGGACAAACACATCTGCTTCTGCCATAAATGCGAACAGGCAGACCGTTCCGAAAAACGCCACGATGCAAGCGTACGCCAGAAGAACACCTGCGATGCTTTTGCCTGTCGTGCTGCAGGAGCCGCGCTTTTTGACCGCTTTACGTTTACTGTTTTTTCTGATGGCGGTGATCATCGCACCGATCATAAGTGTCGCAAAGCCTGCGCAGAGCGCATAGGCTGCAATCAAACACATATCGCGAAATTCCATATAACCTCCTTGCGGGCAAACGCTTTTTTTCATTATACCATATTGGATTTTGATTGTCAAGAATGAGGGGGAGTTTGTGCGAAAGATACCCCGCCACCGATTGCTCGGTGGCGGGGGGCATTTATGGGTTTGTTTACTTTCTCTTTCTCTTGACGCAGATGACGATACCCGTAATCAGCGTGCCCAAGGGAAGGATCAGGATGCCGAGCGCGGCAATGCCAAGCATGAGCGCGATGGGCATATCCAAGGATCCGCCAAGGTCAACGGCTTGGATCTTACCCAACAAAGGGGAGCTGTACTGCTGCGTGCTACCCGCATAATCCATGGCACCGTACAAGAATCCGTAGTTGTACTTGTAGACCTCTTCGGCAACTTCTTTAGAGTAGCTGTCCGCAAAGCCGAACCATACGATGCCGCCTGTCTTATCGCCCGTTGTCACGGTCGCGCTGACTGCCATGGTGTGCTTGGCGGGCGTGGGATCGGTGGAAAGGTAACCCTTATCCGAGGTGGTCACAATGGGCTTGACGCTCACGCCTGCGGTCTCGGTGTAGGTGATGGGGTGCGCGCCTACGACCAGCATCTGATAGTTACGCTGATTCCGGCTGTAGGATTGGTACATCTGCTGATAATACTGCGCGTATGCCTGATACATGGATTCGCCCGTTTGCTGATACTGCTGCTGGGCTGCCATGTACATGGAGTAAATTTCGCTGAGCATGGCGATGTGAATGATCTGATCGGCAGACGCAACCAGCGAGTGCGTGGAATCGGGCAGGATGAACAGGTAATCCTCGGGGTAGGTCTCTGCCTCGGTGGAGCTTTCGGTTTCTGCCGCCGTTGTCTCCTCTTCGGCTTGCGCCCCGGGAGCAGCCTCGGTTTCGGCTTCCGTACCCGTTTCGGGAGTTGAGCCGCCGCTGATATAGGTGTTATAGCTCAGCGAGTCGTCCAGAACGATCGCCCCCTCACCGGTAAGACCGTAGGAGTTCATCAACGACATCAGATTGGTCAATCCCATGGCATCGGGCGTGGTGTTGAGCACCAGCGAGCCGCCATTTGCAATAAAGTCTGCAAGCAGTGCTTTTTCCTTTTCGGTGATATCGGTCTTGGGCGCGTTGAGCACCAGCGTGACCGCGTTGGCGGGAATCTCGCCCTTTTCGTCAAGGTTGATCAGGAAATAACGGACGCTGAGATCGTCCAGGTACATCTTGGTAAAGTTTTCGGAAAGCTCTGCTTCACCGTGACCCGAGAGAATGTAGGTGGTGGGAATATCCTCGGTGGTCACGTAGTCCACGGATGCGGTGATCATGGCGTCGGCATTCCAGTAAAGGTTGTTGCCTGCCGAGAATTCTGTCAGGGCATCGTAGAAGCCCGTAATGCCGTAATACTGTGCGATTGCCTGGTCTGCATATGCAATGGCGATCTCCTCGCCGTAGGTCTCGGCATAGGAGTTTGCCATGTTCATCCAACCGTTGGTCACGGTCTCAAATTCCGCAAAGGACAAAAGCTTCCGGCTTTCGGAGAAGTAGTAGGCAAACAGCTCGTCATAGGTGATAAAGTCAACTCTCTCCTCACTTTCCACAAGCAAGCAGGAGCCCGAAACGTTCTGTATGCTGATGCCGTAGTCCGCAAAGAATTCCTCGTCGTTTACGTCTACGTACAGGATCTTAATATGATCCGAAAGGCGGGCGTATTTGTCCAGCATGACGCGGAATTTTGCGGCGTACTGGTAATCGTAGGTCATTTCGGGGTCGGAAACGTAGTAAATGGTCACGTCCTCGTCAAGACCCTTGAAAAAGCTCTTGGCGGTTGCGCTGATGGTGAACGCATCGCTGGAGTCTGCCACGAAGTTGCTCCAGGTACGGGGCAGCAGGCTGACGCCCACGTTGAGCAGGATCAGCGCCACGAGAATGATTGCCGTTACGATAGCAAGACGCGTGCCCTTGACCGAGTGCTTGAATTTTTGTGTATTCTGTTCCATATCAAGTCACCTCCGGCTCAGGAATTCCAGCGTCTTTTCTCCAGCGACTGTACCGTCATGTACACGCAGAAGAAGATAGCGGATAAGAAGAATACGATGCCGCTGAGGCTGAACGCGCCCAGCGTCATGGAAGAAAAGGTTGCAAAAGCGGAAAGGTGGGTCAGCACCTTGGAAAAAAGTCCTGCAAAGTGCTCGCCCCAGATCACGTACGCACCGGAAAGGGGAATGATGGAGACGGCTGCCGCGATCATGCCGATCATGGCACTCTTGGAAAGCAAACCTGCCACCAGCGCAAACAGTACGCACAGCACGATCAGGAGGATAAACGAGATCAGCGGAGCTGCGTTGGGGAACAGTGCGTCAAGGTAAGCGGTAATGGCTACCAGATAGTCCATAAAGTACAGCACCAGTACCGCTGCAAAGCCGCCCACGGCTGCAAGCACGACGCTGTCGGTCAAGGAGGAGATGAACATGCAGACGGCAATCAGCAATGCACCGAGCAACAGGTAGGAAATGCCTGCCACAAGGGAAGAACCGATCGAACCGAGCAGCACAGAACCGTCCGAGAACAGGCGCAGCACAAGACCGAACAGGGCGGTAACGGCAACGGGAATGCCGAATACGGTCAGAGTAGCAAGGTACTTGCCCAGCACGATCTCCACGGGCTTGATGGGCAGCGACAGAAGAAACATGTCGGTCTTGTTGCGACGCTCCTCTGCAAAGGTGCGCATGGTCAGCACGGGGATTAAGAAAATGGACATAAACGCCATGTCCGAGAAGGTGTAGGACATTTCGGCGGTAAAGTTGAGCAGGTTGTTGACGGTGACGTAGACGCCGATGACGCAAAGCGTAAACGCTAAGTATACGTATCCGTACATGCTGCCAAAATAAGAGCGCAGCTCACGATTATATACAGCACTCATTGCGCCTCACCTCCGTTTTCCTGCGCGGCAACCTCTTCACGCACGTTGCCAAGCATTTTTTCGCGGCGTTTCTTGTCGCGCAGCGTACGCTTATCGGGCGTGCCCTGCGTCTTGTCGGTCAGGGAAAGGAAGACCTGCTCAAGGCTTGCGGACACTTGCTCAATGTTGATTACGGCGCATCTCTTTGCAGCCATAGCAAAGAACAGCTCGTCGCGGATATCAAGTCCGCGGGGCAGCTCCAGCTCCAGGTCAACCACACCGTCCTTGTCCGAAAGCACGCTGCACCGACGGATATTGGGGTAGCTTTCTATGACGCTCAGCACGGTATCGCGCGCGCCCTTGATGCTCATGCGCAGCGTTACGCCGTCTCCTGCGCGGCTTTCCAGCTCCTCAAGCGAGCTGTCTGCCACGATCTTACCGCGCGAGATAATGATGATGTGATCGCACACCTCGCGGATCTCCGCCAGGATATGGCTGGAGAGAATGACGGTTTTGCTTTCTCCCAGCTTGCGGATCAGCGCACGGATATCAATGATCTGCTGCGGGTCAAGGCCTACGGTGGGCTCGTCCAGAATGATGACGTCGGGATCGCCCAGCATTGCCTGCGCAATGCCCACGCGCTGCTTGTATCCCTTGGAAAGCCCCGAGATCAGGCGGTGCTTCATGTGCGTAATGCCGGTCTGCTCCATGACGGTATTGACCTGCTTGTCAATTTTTGCAGGCTTGACGCCCTTTGCCCCGGCAACGAAGCGCAGGTATTCCTCGGGGGTCATATCCGCATAAAGCGGCGGTATTTCGGGTAAGTAACCGATCTGCTTTTTGGCTTCGATCGGGTCATCGCAGATATCGCAGCCGTTGATCAGCACGCTGCCAGAGGTTGCGGCAAGGCTGCCTGCTATGATGTTCATGGTGGTGGATTTGCCTGCGCCGTTGGGACCTAAAAAGCCGTAGATCTTGCCGCCGCGGATCTTAAAGCTGACGTCGTCGACCGCTACGTTTCCACCGTATTTTTTGGTGAGATTTTTTACCTCGATCAAGGTTGTTTCCTCCGGGTTTTGAAGATGTGTAGTACAATACCATTACATTATAACACATTTTTGTGCCGAGAACATGTTGTGAATTTGAATGTTTTTTGAACGTGTGTTCATAAATGGAGAAAACATGTGCAAGTTGGCTACAAATGATATGAAAATTTGTGTGACGTTAAGGAGATTTCTACATTTCGCACATTGACAGCGCAAAAGAAGTGTGATATAATTTAGAGTAGTATTTAGTAAATTGTATTTGGGAGGTGAATGCAGATGGCAAGTACGCACGGTGAACTGGACAGATACCTGTTTCACCAAGGCACGACGGGCTATGCATATAACTATCTCGGCGCACATCGCGTGCAGGATGAGTACTTCTTCCGCGTGTGGGCTCCCAATGCAGATGCGGTGTGGGTCAGCGGTGATTTCAACTCTTGGGAGTTGTCCGCGTCCATGGAGCGTATTTCCGCAGGCGGCATCTGGGAGGCAAAATTGCCCGCCGAACAAATCAGAGTCGGCCAGGCGTATAAGTATTGCATTGCCTCGGGAGGACGCCGCATCTGGAAGGCGGACCCGTATGCACAGTATTCCGAGCCTGCGCCCGGCACCAATTCGCTGATTTGGGAGGCTGCGCCCTACGCATGGCGCGACTCTGTCTGGATGCGACGTCGCAGACAAACGGCAGAGCGCTACTATCAAGCCCCCATGAACATTTACGAAATGCATCTCGGCTCCTGGCACAGACGAGAGGACGGCACCTATCTTTCCTACAGAGAGATTGCGGATATGCTTGCCCCGTATCTGACCGATATGGGATATACACACGTCGAGCTCATGCCCGTCATGGAGCATCCGTTTGACGGCTCGTGGGGCTATCAGGTGTGCGGCTACTACAATCCCATGCCGCGCTACGGCACGCCGGATGATTTCCGTTATTTTGTGGATACCATGCACGCTGCCGGTATCGGCGTATTCCTTGACTGGGTGCCTGCGCATTTCCCCAAGGACGCTTACGGACTTTATGAGTTTGACGGTAAGCCGCTTTATGAGTACCAAGGGCACGACCGCATGGAAAACCGCGGTTGGGGCACGCGCTGCTTTGACGTGGGCAGGGAAGAGGTGCAATCCTTCCTGATCTCCAACGCCACCTATTGGGCAAAGGAATTTCACGCAGACGGACTTCGCGTGGACGCGGTCTCCAGCATGCTGTATCTGGATTACGACAGAGAGCCGGGCGAATGGTTCCCCAACGTACACGGTACCAATATCAATCTGGAATCGGTTGCGTTTTTCAAAAAGCTCAACGCGCATATGCGCCGCGAATGTCCCGGTGTGCTCATGATCGCCGAGGAGGCAACCTCGTATCCGCACGTAACGGGTGACGTTCGTGAAGGGTTGGGCTTCCACCTCAAGTGGAACATGGGCTGGATGAACGATACGCTGTTTTACGTCGAGAAGGATCCGCTTTATCGCAAATTCCATCACGATAAGCTGACGTTTTCTTTGATGTATGCGTTCAACGAGTGCTTCGTGCTGCCGATCTCGCACGACGAGGTGGTGCACGGCAAAAAGTCGTTTATTGACAAAATGCCCGGTGACTATTGGAAAAAGTTCGCGGGTGCGCGCGTGTTTGCCGCGTATCAGATGCTGCATCCCGGTAAAAAGCTGACCTTTATGGGCGGTGAGATCGGGCAGTTCCGCGAATGGGCGTACGAGGGCGAGATCGAATGGTTCTTGCTTGACGAATACGCCACGCATCGCAAGCATAAGGCGTTTATCAAGGCGCTCAATGCGTTTTATCTTGCCGAGCCTGCGCTCTGGCAGGTGGACGATTCGTTTGAAGGCTTTAAGTGGATCGATGCGGATGACAAGGATCGCAGCGTGGCAAGCTTCCGCCGTATCGATAAAAACGGCAAAGAGCTGATCGTGGTGCTCAATTTCACCCCCTCGACCTACGAGGATTATTTGCTGCAGGTGCCCGTGGACGGCACTTACGTTGAGGTGTTCAATACCGACGACACCGCATACGGCGGCAGCGGCGTGACCAATGCAGGCGTGCAGTTCCGCTCCGAGAGCGTGGGCGGCAAGCAGGCGGTGCGGTTGCGTTTGCCCCCTCTGGGCGGCTGCGTGCTGCGCTGCACCAGAAAAAAGACGGCAGGAAGACCGAGCCGAAAATAATATTGTTTTTCGCGGCAATGCCGTTGAAGATAAATAATCATTGGCCCGTGAAAGACGGGCGTATCATAATAATACGAAGGAGTGGTTCTTATGTTTAAGAAAAAAGAATGTGTCGCAATGCTTCTGGCAGGCGGACAGGGCTCGCGCCTGTACGCGCTGACCACAAAAACCGCAAAACCCGCAGTCCCCTTCGGCGGTAAGTACCGCATCATTGACTTTACCCTTTCCAACTGTGTCAACTCCGGCATTGATACCGTCGGCGTACTGACCCAGTATCAGCCCCTGGTACTCAATGAGTATATCGGCAACGGTCTTCCTTGGGATCTGGACCGCGCATGGGGTGGTGTTAAGATCCTGCCTCCCTACCAGGGACAGAAGAGTGCTGACTGGTACAAGGGTACCGCAAACGCAATTTATCAGAACCTCGGATTCATCAACCGTTATGATGCTGAGTACGTGCTCATCCTGTCCGGTGACCACATCTACAAGATGGATTATGACAAGATGCTTGCATACCATAAGCAGAAGGGCGCAGATTGCACCATCGCCGTCATCGGTGTACCGATTGAGGAGGCAAGCCGCTTTGGTATCATGAGCACCAACGAGGACGGTTCGATTTACAAGTTCTCCGAAAAGCCCAAGAATCCCGATTCCAATCTGGCTTCCATGGGTATCTACATCTTTAACCGCAAGAAGCTGGCAGATTATCTGACCGCTGACGAAAACACCCCCGGTTCCTCCAACGACTTCGGTAAGAACATCATTCCCAACATGCTTGCAGCAGGCGAGAAGATGTTCGCATATCCTTTTGAAGGATACTGGAAGGACGTCGGAACCATCTCCTCTTTGTGGGAAGCAAACATGGATCTGCTGGGTGAAAAGCCCGAGCTCAACCTGGGCGATGAGTCCTGGAGAATCTATGCACGCCACATGGCACTTTCTCCTCAGTACGTAGGTGCAGATGCCTTAATCGAAAACAGCAACATTTCCGAGGGCTGTGAGATTTACGGTACCGTTCGTAACTGCATCGTCGGTGCAGGCGTTAAGATCGCGGCAGGCGCGGTCGTTTGCGACAGCGTGCTGATGGGTGATACCGTCATCGAGGCAGATGC
This sequence comes from Eubacteriales bacterium, assembly GCA_045587385.1. GTDB lineage: Bacteria > Bacillota > Clostridia > Oscillospirales > CAG-272 > SVQP01. The sequence continues at coordinate 30,058 of JAZNCE010000082.1, read as the reverse complement.
GCAGGTGTCTTACTCCATCATTGCTACCGGTGTAACCGTTGGCAAGGGTGCAAAGATCGGTGCCGATAAGGCAGAGGCAAAGGGAATCGCCGTCATTGGTGAGGACGTCACCATCGAGGCAGGCGCGGTCGTAGAGGCGGGCGCCATGGTTCCCGAAGTTTAAGAGAGGGGGAAAAGAATAATGACTGCAGCAGGATTAATTTTTGCAAATACGCACGATAACAGCATTCCCGAAATGACCAGATTGCGCACCATGGCGTCGGTCCCCTTTGGCGGCAGATACCGTCTGATCGACTTCGCACTTTCCAATATGGTCAATTCCGATATTACCAAGGTGGGCGTCATTACCCACTATAACTACCAGTCGCTGCTTGACCACATCGGCAACGGTAAGGACTGGGATCTGGCTCGCCGTTCCGGTGGCATCAAGATTCTGCCTCCTTACATCACCATGTTTGATTCCTCCACCCCCGGTGTCAACCGCTCCAGAATGGATGCGCTCAAGGGTGCGGTCAACTTTATCAACCGCTGCTCCGAGGACTACGTTGTGATGTCCGACTGTGACGTGATCTGCAATATCGATCTTAAGGCTGTGCTGGAAGCACACGAAAAGAGCGGTGCAGACCTGACCTTTGTAACCAAGGTGGTTGACGCAGGCTCTATGTACGTAGAAGGCACCATGCCCGTTGTCCGCGTGGACGAAAGCGGCAGAGTGACCGACTTTGCAGAGGAGCACCTCGAGCAGGGCAAGGTAACCATCAGCACCAATATCATGGTCGCTACCCGTACCTACCTGCAGAACGTGGTACAGGAGGCTGCATCTCACGGCTATACCAGCTTCTTTAAGGATATTATTGCAAAGTCTTTGGACCGTGCAAACTACCGCGCTTACGAGTATGACGGCGTGTTTGCCAAGATCGGCTCTATGGAGGGCTACTTTGCATGCTCCATGGCTCTTCTGGATGAGGATACCCGTAAGGGCATCTGGGGCGTACCCAACAGACCCATTCTGACCAAGGTTCGTAACTCTGCTCCCACCAAGTACTGCGGTGATGCCAAGATCGTCAACTCCGTTGTAGCAGACGGCTGCGTGGTCGAGGGCACCGTTGAAAATTCCATTCTGTTCCGCGGCGTTAAGGTAGGCAAGGGAACCGTTGTCAAGAACTCCATTCTCATGCAGGATACCTACACCGGTGAGAACGTACTGCTCAACTGCGTCATTACCGACAAGAACGTCATGATCAAGGACGGCAGAATGCTGTCCGGCTGTGAGAGCATGCCCTTCTACATCGGCAAGAACGGCGCGATCTGATCCGGAGGTATGTGATGAAAAAGATTTTATTCGTAGGCGCAGAGGCTATGCCCTTTGCCGCAACCGGCGGACTTGGTGACGTGCTGGGCTCTCTGCCCGCAGCCATCCGCAAAAAGGGCGGCAAGAACGTAGACGTGCGCGTGGTACTGCCGTTGTACGGTGCCATGGGTCAGAGCTGGAGAGACCAGCTTACGGACGAGGCGGAATTCCGCGTCAATCTTGCTTGGCGCAACCAGTTTTGCGGTGTCAAGTCTTTGGTAAAGGACGGCGTGACCTTCTATTTCGTTGAAAACGATTACTACTTCAACCGTCCCTCGCTGTACGGCAACTTTGACGACGGTGAGCGTTATGCCTTCTTCTGTAAGGCAGCGTTGGAGATGCTGCCCGTGCTGGATTGGTATCCCGACGTGCTGCACGCACACGACTGGCAGGCGGCTATGTCGGTAGTATATCTGAATACCAGATATCGCAACAAGCCCGCTTTTGAGCACATCAAGAGCGTGTTCACCATCCATAATATCGAATATCAGGGTCAGTACGATATGTCCATTCTGGGCGACGTGTTCGAGCTTGGCGTAGAGCACAGCTCGCTGATGCATTATGACGATTGTATCAATCTGATGAAGGCTGCCATTGTTTGCGCAGATACTGTCAGCACCGTCAGCCCCAGATACGCAGAGGAGATCAAGACGGCAGAGTATGCGCACAGACTCAACTACGTGCTGGAGCAGAACGCATACAAGCTCAGAGGCATCCTCAACGGTATCGATTACGATTATTATAACCCCGCCAAGGATCTTGGCTTGGTTGCGACCTTTGACGCGCGCCGTCTTGCCGGCAAGGCAAAGGATAAGGCAGCTATGCAGGCAGAGGCAGGATTGCCCGTACGCGAAGACGTGCCCGTGCTTTCCGTTATCTCCCGTCTGGCAGCGCACAAGGGTCTTGACCTGATCAGCCAGATCGCTGACAAGCTGGTAGCACAGAACGACGTACAGCTGATCGTGCTCGGTAAGGGCGAGGAAAGATTTGAAAAGTTCTTCTCCGATCTGGCAGCACGTTATCCCGATAAGGTAGCGGCACTGTTGACCTACGACCGCGATCTTGCTAAGCGTATCTACGCTGCAACCGATATTTTCCTGATGCCCTCCAAGAGCGAGCCCTGCGGACTTTCGCAGATGATCGCATCCCGTTACGGTGCGGTTCCCGTAGTTCGTGAGACCGGCGGTCTTTACGATTCAATCAAGCCCTACTGGGAAAAGGACGGCGAGATGCTGGGTAACGGCTTTACCTTTGCAAACTACTCCGGCGACGAGCTGCATGAGCGCACCTGCGCTGCCATTGCGCTGTACGCTGACCGCGCAAAGTGGAAGAAGCTGGTTGCCAAGGTCATGCGCACCGATTTCTCCTGGGCTGCATCTGCTGACAAATATCTTGAAATGTACGCAGAGCTGTAATAGCCCGCGAATTTGTAATATACCCCATACCCAAGAAAGGATTTACCAAACCCATGATAGACTACAGACCCACGGCGGCAAAGATCAGAGAGGATCTGACAATCAAGCTTTCCCGCTACTTCGGTTGCACTCCCACTGAAGCAACCACCGAACAAATGTATAAGGCAACCGCCATGACCATCAGAGATATTCTGACCGAGAAGAGAGGCGAATTCAAAAAGCAAGTCAACAGACAGGGCTCCAAGCGCGTGTACTATATGTGCATGGAATTTCTGCTTGGCAGATCGCTCAAGACCAACCTGTGCAACTTAGGACTTGATAAGGAATACGGCAAGGCTCTGGGTGAGCTGGGCTTTGCGCTGGATGACCTGTATTCCTGCGAGCCCGATGCAGGACTTGGCAACGGCGGACTTGGCAGACTTGCAGCCTGCTTTATGGACTCGCTGTCCTCGCTGGACTATCCCGCGACCGGCTTCTCGATCTGCTATGAATACGGCTTGTTCAAGCAGATGATCGTGGACGGCATCCAGGTGGAGCTGCCCGACGTATGGCTGCCAGGCGGTGAGGTATGGCTTGTGCCCAGAACCGACAGAACCTTCCACGTACGCTTTGGTGGTCACGTCAAGGAGATCTGGAAGGATGGACGCATGGAGGTCGTTTACGAGAACGCAGAGGAGGTCGAGGCTGTACCTTACGACATGATGATGTCGGGTGCGGACAGCTCTGCTGTCAGCCAGCTGCGCCTGTGGCGTGCGCGTGACGTCAAGAACTTCAATATGGGTCTGTTCACACAGGGTCAGTATGCAAGAGCAATGCAGGAAAATACGCAGGCAGAGACCATTTCCAAGGTGCTGTATCCTTCGGATAACCACACCGAGGGTAAGCTGCTTCGTCTGACGCAGCAGTATTTCCTGGTATCCGCATCCTGCCAGAGCATCATCCGTGACCACATGGCAGTATACGGCACGCTTGCAAACCTGCCCGACAAGGTAGCAATCCATATCAACGATACCCACCCCGCACTTTGCATTCCCGAGCTGATGCGTATTCTGGTGGATGAATATTTCTTCCCCTGGGATATGGCGTGGGAGATGGTCAAGAAGATCTGCTCCTATACCAACCATACCGTTATGCCCGAAGCACTTGAGACCTGGAACGAGGATCTGTTCCGCCTCAAGCTGCCCAGAATCTACACTATCGTCAAGGAGATCAGTGAACGCTTCTGCCGTGAGGCTTGGGAAGTGTTCCCCGGCAACTGGCAGCGCATTTCCAAGATGAGCGTGGTCGGCTACGGCCAGGTCAGAATGGCAAATCTTTGCGTCATCGGCTCTCACAGCGTCAACGGTGTGTCCAAGCTTCACTCCGGTATCTTGACAGAGACCGTATTCAAGGATTTCTATAAGATGTATCCCGATAAGTTCCTCAACGTCACCAACGGTATTGCACACCGTCGCTGGCTGTGCTACTCCAACCCCAAGCTGGCAGACTTGCTGGACGAGTGCATCGGTACAGGCTATCGCCACAATCCCGAGGAGCTGGCAGAGTTTGCAAAGTTTGCAAATGACGCTGCCGTTGTACAGCGCGTGCGCGATATCAAGCATCAGAACAAGGTCGCGTTTGCAAATCACCTGTACCGCAAGACCGGTCAGTTGATCGACACCCATAGCATCTATGACGTACAGATCAAGCGTCTGCACGAGTATAAGCGTCAGTTGCTCAACGCGCTCAACGTCATCGGCATTTATCTGGATCTGCGTGAAAATCCCGATCTGGATATGACGCCTCAGACCTATATTTTCGGTGCAAAGGCTGCTCCCGGCTACCAGATGGCAAAGCGCATCATTCAGCTGCTTTGCATGATCAGCAAGGATATTGAAAAGAACCCCAAGATCAAGCAGAAGCTTAACCTGGTGTTCCTTGAAAACTATGACGTCAGCACCGCGGAGATCCTGATTCCCTCGGCTGATATCAGTGAGCAGATCTCGCTTGCAGGCAAGGAAGCAAGCGGCACGGGCTGCATGAAGCTGATGATCAACGGCGCGCTGACCATTGGTACCTTGGACGGTGCAAACATTGAGATGCTGGGCGCTGCCGGTGAAGAGAACATGTATATCTTCGGTCTGACCGCGCAGGAGGTCGAGCAGCTGTGGCTGCGCGGCTACCGCTCCGCAGAGTTCTATGCAAACAACAAGCGTCTTGAAAAGATCGTCAACTTCCTGTCCGTAGGCTTTGCGGGCGAATCCTTTGCGGATATCGCTACCTACCTTTTGGCAGGCCACGGCATAGCAGACCCCTATATGTGTCTGGCTGACTTTGAGTCTTACCGCCTGACGCACCAGCAGGCTGTGAAGGATTATGCAAACCGTATGGAATGGTCCAGACGCTCGCTGCTCAATACGGCTGCGTGCGGATACTTTGCAGCAGACCGCTCGATCAAGGAATATGCAGAGAAGATCTGGCATATCGAGCCCTTGAAGTAATTCGTATTTCATTTTATATCTTTGGGGCTGCCGTAATTTTACGGCAGCCCCGCAAGAGTATTTTTCGGAGGCATTTATGCAAGCAAACGGTGTCAAAATGAAAAAGATATGCAGGGGAGAGGACGTCACGCGTAAGAGCGCGTTTGCTTTTGGCGACGTTGTTGACCTGTATTTGGAGGTGCCCGTCGCCCTTGGCGCAAAGGGTGCCGTGCTGCGCGGAAATATTGACGGCTATGGTGACGTAGACGTGGAAATGACCGTGCATGAAAAAAACGACACCGTAACTACGTATACCTGTCAGCTTGATACATGCAAGCTTTGCCGCTCTTTGAAGAGTGGGCTGTATTATTTTGAATTCTTGCTGCTCAAGGGCTTTGATACCATGTTTACCGAGAGCATCAACAACGTGGACTTTTATCTGTCCCGCTCCTCGGGCGCAAGATTTCGCATGTTGATTTTTGAAAGTGACTACACCGTGCCTGCTTGGTTTGGCAAGGGTGTGATGTATCATATATTCGTTGACCGCTTCTGCCGCGGAGTGGGAGAGGTCGGCACGCGCGAGGATGCCGAGATCAATCCCGACTGGGAAAACGGTGTGCCGCAGTATGCTCCCTATCCGGGTGCCCCCGTATCCAATAACGTCTTTTTCGGCGGCAATCTTTGGGGTGTGGCGCAGAAATTGGAGTATCTGGATGCCCTTGGCGTCAAGGTCATTTATTTAAGCCCGATTTTTAAGGCGTATTCCAACCACAAATACGACACGGGCGACTACGAGCAGGTAGACCCTGCGTTTGGCGGTGATGCAGCGTTTGAAAACCTGATCAAAGAGGCGAAAAAGCGCGGTATGCGCGTCATTTTGGACGGTGTGTTCAACCACACGGGCGACGACAGCCGCTATTTCAATCGCTACGGCAAGTACGAGGGCAAGGGGGCGTATCAGTCTCCCGAGTCTCCTTATGCCGAGTGGTACGATTTCAAATCCTATCCCGATCAGTACGATTGCTGGTGGGGCATTCCCATCATGCCCCGACTCAACCATTGCAAGCCTGCGTGCCGCGAATATTTTACGGGCAGGCAGGGCATTGCGAGAAAGTACGTCAAAATGGGTATTGGCGGCTGGCGGCTTGACGTGGCTGACGAGCTTTGCAATCCCTTCCTTGACGAATTCCGTGAGGCTGTCAAGCAGGAGAGTAAAGGAGAGGCTGTGATCATCGGTGAGGTGTGGGAAAACGCTGCCGATAAGATCGCGTACGGTAACCGCCGCCGTTATCTGTCGGGCAAGCAGCTGGACAGCGTCATGAATTATCCCGTGCGCAACGGTATTTTGGATTTTGTCCGCTACCGTGATGCCCTGGGGCTTTACAACGTGCTGACCGAGCTGTACTCCTCTTATCCCGAGCAGGTTTGCCATGCGCTGATGAATTTGGTCGGTACGCACGATACTGAGCGTATTCTGACCATGCTTGGCAGCACCGAGGAGGATTTGGACAAGACCAACGAGCAGCTTTCGACCTACAGACTCAGTGATGAGGTGCGCACCGAGGCGGTCAGCCTGGTCAAAATGGCGGCTGCGCTGCAATTTACCGTTTTTGGCATTCCGTCGCTGTATTACGGTGACGAGCTTGGCTTGGAGGGTGCGCGCGATCCCTTCTGCCGTATGCCCATGCCTTGGCATGAGCTGGACGTGCCTTATCGCGCTGAATTACTGGCATTTTATCAAAAGCTGGGTCAGCTGCGTGCAGCGCATCCCGCGCTGGACGGCGGCAGCTTTGAGGTAGTGTATCACGATGAATCCGTCATTGCGTTTGCAAGACGCAAGGCGGGCAGAGAGCTGATCGTGGCTGCAAGCAGAAGTGAACAGCCGACGGTGTTGCCCATCAGCGGGGAATTTACAGATCTTTTGTGCGGCACGCGCGGCAAGGGCACCGTTTGCATACAGCCCGATAGCGTGCTGATTCTTGAACGTATAGGGGGCAGCGTATGACCTTTGTCAGAGCACAAAGATATCTGCTTGCAGCTGCGAGCAGTGCAACCGCTGAGCAATTTGCAGCCCTTTGTACGCGCCTGGGCAGAATACAGGTGGGCATTCGCAAAATTGCGGTCAGCGCAAATGCGAGCGGCAGCTGCCGAATACGGTATCTGGAAAGTATTTTACTGGCTGCGGGATATCGTGTGGGCGTTTGGTCGCGCATGGGAAGTGACGATCTGCGCAGCCGCATTCGTCTTGACGGACAGCCCATTTCGCACAAGCAGGTGTGTGAGCTGTGCGAGCAGGTTTTAAAAGAGATCAACGCGATGCAAGCGGATGAAGCAGACGTAGATTTCAGCAGCGAACAAAAGCTTTGCGCGCTTGCGCTGATGGCGTTTTGCTGTCACGGCTGCGACGTGGTGATTTTGGACGTTTCTGAGGATTGCACGCTGGATCCCATGTGGGTTTGTGCGCCTTACACCGTGGTCATGCCGTGCGGTTTTGGTACGCGCGATACGTCTCTTGCCAAAAAGCAGGCGGCGCAGATCAGCCGCGCGGTGCGCAGAGGCACGCGTGAGGTCATTAGCGACTTTGTGGGGGGAGAGGTATATAACCTGCTCTCACAGGCTTGTGCTGCTTCGGGCAGCAGATTGACTGTGCCCGCTAAGAGTGAGGCGGTGATCGGGGAGCAATCGCTGGGCAGAACGGTGTTTACTTACCGCGGCAAGGGGCCTTATTGTCTGCATTCCTCGTATGAGGTGCAGATAGAGGCTGCAATGGCTGCTGTGGAAGCGTGTTACGCTTTGCGCCGTGACGGTGTGAGATTGCCGGGACAAGCCATGGTGGCAGGCTTGCAAAAGGCAGAGGTGCCCGTGTGCTTTGACGTGGTGACCGTGCGCCCCGGTGTAGTCGTCAGCGCGGTAAGTACGCAAGAAGACGCGCGCGCATTGCTTGCGGCACTGCATCAAAAAACAAACAGCTTTGGCGGTAAGATCGTGCTGTGCGTGTCGCTTGTGCCCGATAAGCTGCTTGCCGCGTTTGATAAGGAATTCGGCGCGGAGCAGGGATATGCGGTACAAGAGGTGATTTTCGTGGGGCAAAACGCACCGCAGCCGGAAGGGGTTGCGCTGACCGCCTGCACCACACCCAAGCGCGCCGCAAAGCGCATCTTGTCCTTGACAGACCCCGATACGACCACCTTGGTTGTGGGAGAGGCAAAGTTTGTATATGCGATCAAAGAGGCTGTCACCGACGCCCTGATCGGATTGAGTTGAAAGAAAAGGACTACGTCACTTGTAATGACGTAGTCCTTTTGTATTGCTTATAAGTATTTGTTCATGTGCTCGTTGAGGCTTTCTGCGATGGTGGCGTCGTCGACAAGCTTTTTCATAAAGTAGATGCGACCCTCGGGATCGGGAATGGCGCGCGTGGCGTCGGGCGTGCCCGTGCCTGCGTCGTAGAACTCCAAGCGGTAGGCGTCCTCGTGCAGCGCATACAGCTCGCAGTCACCCAGCACCGCGTACTGCACGGCGGTCAGGTCGTAGCTGCTGTTCTGGCATCTGCCCGCGGTGTAAAGGCGGTAGGATTCGTAAAGCGGGCTGTCGGGATGGGGATCTGCGGGATCATAGCCGGTCATGATCTGCCAGCCGATGTGGAAGTCGGAAAGGAACATCTTGGTCGGCCAGTTGTCAAACACGACCTTTGCTGCCTCATAGTCACAGATGACGTTATATTCTCTGCCTTCGGGCAGGATCGCAGCCATGGAAACCAGCGCGCTGACCTTTTTCTGCACCAGCTCCTTGCCACTTAGCGGAGAAATTGCATCGGGTGCGGATTCCAGCAGTGCTGCGAGTGTGTTGAACATACCGATGGTGATGATGACCACGCCGTCATCGGGCGCAGATGCCAAGGTCTTGCGATAAAATTCTACCGAGGGCGCGATCCTGAGCGTGCCGTTTGCATACTTTTCGGAGAAGCGCTGCGCTACCTCTACGGAGTATTTGTGACAAGCATCATCGTCCAAAAATCCGGGGTGCTCCCATTGACCGAGATTTGCAATGGGATAGCCGCAGTACTCAGCAACCGCGTCAATCGTGCCCACACCGGAACGGTTGGACGTGCAATGGCAAACGCCCAGAATGTCAAAGTCGTACTGCTTTGCGTAGGAGATCAGCGTGACGAGTGCACCGACGTCATCGCAATCGGGACCCATATCGGTGTCAAGAATGACCGCTTTTTTGGTCAGCGAGAGGGGCTGATAGAGTGTGGACATTTAGATGTACCTCCGAATTCAATATTTCTATTGCCATTATACCGCAAAAGCGGCGTTTTGTCAATAAGCGAAAAGGAAAACGGACGCATAAGCGTCCGTTTTCTTTATCTGTGAAATCAGTCTTTCTTGAGCTCTGCCAGAATCAGCTTGAGCAGATCCTCGGTAGTGGGATTTGCCTCGCGCTCAGCCTTAGCTGCTGCCTCTGCAGCGGCTGCTGCTTCTGCTGCTGCCTTTTCTTCTGCCAGCTTCTTCTGCTCAAAGTAAGCCTTGACAGCTTCATTGTCGCGGATCTTGACGCCTGCAGCCTTGAGCTCCTTCTTCTGTGCCTTGGTCAGCTTACCCTTGGAGATCTTGCCTGCCAGTTCGCTGCGCTCTTCTCTGAACTTGTTGAACAGCTTGACGATAGAGAACAGTACGATGGCAATCAGGAGGAAGTTGATGATGGCATTGATGAATGCGCCCCAGTCAATGTAGATGGACTGCGCCAGGTCGATCTCGGTGCCGATCACTGCGCCTGCTTCGTCCAGAACGTCCACCATTTCCTTGTGTAAGAAGGTGTAGATCTCGCTAAGAGAGTCTTTACCAAGAATCAAAAAGAGCACGTAGTTGATAATGGGCTTGAGAATGTTATTGCTCAGACCATTGACGATAGCGGTAAAAGCACCGCCGACGATCACACCGACTGCCATGTCTACGACGTTGCCGCGGGTGATAAATTTCTTGAATTCTTCAAAAAACTTTTTCATGTTTTCTCCTTTGCTTTCGACCGCTTCGGTCATAAAATTACAGTTTTTATTATAACCGATTTATGCGTGTATGTCAATAGATTTTTTGTCTTGGTTAAGAAAAACTGTCGGCAAATGCAGTTGCCAGTGCGTCGCAACGCTCGTTGTAGGGATGCCCGGCATGTCCCTTGACCCACACGAAGGTCACGGTATGGTAATCGAGGAGAGCGAGCAGCTTGTCCCACAGGTCGGAGTTGAGCGCGGGGGACTTATCCGCCTTTTTCCAACCCTTAGCCTTCCATGATTTTGCCCAGCCCTTGGTCACGGCATCGACCACGTATTTGGAGTCGCTGGTCAGCGTGATCTCGCAGGGCTCGCGCAGCGCGGAAAGTGCCGCAATCACGGCAGAAAGCTCCATGCGGTTATTGGTGGTCATTCTCTCACCGCCCGAAAGCTCTTTTTCCACGCCCTTGTAAACAAGGACCGCGCCCCAGCCGCCCTTGCCGGGGTTTCCGCGGCATGCGCCGTCGGTATATATATCTACGTGCTTCATTTTCATCACCTCTCCCATATTTTAGCATAAAAAACTGTAAATGTCAAAGGTTTTGTGCGTTTTGTCAATTGATTTTTGCGCAAAAATTCGATATAATGATACAAATGTTACTTAAGGAGCTGATCGATATGCCTCACGCAACCATGGAAAAGCAAACAGTGGCTGCCCCCAAGAAGCGCAAGCGTCGCTGGGGAGATCGCAAGGACGGCAGACTTGTGCGTACGCTGTATCCCATGAATAAATTCATGCCGTATATTATGCGCACCAGAAACGATGCGTGTAATCAATTTGCGGACAGTATAGATATGACAGAAACAGACCCCTACATCCGTGCCAAGGTCAAAGAAGGAAAAGTGAATTTCTCGTTTTTGCACGTGTTTCTTGCCGCTTACGTGCGCACTCTTGCAAAGCGACCAGAGATCAACCGCTTTGTCAGCGGTAACCGAATTTACGCAAGAAGCAACATCGTGGTCAACATGACCATCAAAACGACCATGTCCGCCGACTCGCCCGATACCTGCATCAAGGTGTATTTTGAACCGACCGACACCATTGACGAGGTGTACGAGAAGTTCAACGCCGCCGTGCAGGCGGTCAAGGACGCCAGCGAAACCAAATCGGATAAGGAAAGCGGATTTGACAAGGCTGCGCGCATTCTGGCGAGCTTGCCGCGCTTCATCCTGTTGCCCGTGGTCAGCCTGATCGTCTTTTTGGATAACAATCATCTGCTGCCGCAGGCGCTGATCGGTGTCAGCCCCTTCCACGGCTCTTTGTTTGTGACCAGTATGGGCTCTTTGGGCATTCGTCCCATCTATCACCATCTGTATAATTTCGGCAATCTGCCCGTTTTCGTGTCTTACGGTAACAAGCGTATGGAGTTGTGCCTTGACGAGCAGGGTAACGTGCAGAAAAAGCGCGTGATCGATCTTAAGGTGGTGACCGACGAGCGCATTTGTGACGGATATCTGTATGCGTCTGCGTTCAAGACCATTCGTACCTATCTGGAGCATCCGCAAGTGTTGGATCAGGCACCCGAAGTGGTCAGAGAGGACATTGACTGATGTTTACTTATAAGCAAATAAACGGGGTCGGGTACTATTACTCGACCCTGCTGAAATCTAAGCACGCCTTTGCCACGCGAAAGGGCGGGGTGAGCCAAAGCCCTTTTACCCAAGGCTTGAACCTGGCGTTTGGCAGAGGGGATGATGACGCGACCGTGCTGCAAAATCTGCAAAGCTTTGCAAGGGCGGCAGGGTTTGAAGGGCAGCGCGTGATCTCGCTGCCGCAGATCCACGGTACAGAGGTGTTGACCGTGACCGAGGCGGACGCCGGCAGGGGATATACAAAGCCTGCAAACGGCACGGGCGACGGCTATATGACACTTGAAGGTGGCTTGCCCTTGGGAGTCAAAAGCGCGGATTGCGTGCCCGTGCTGCTGGAGGCGCGTGATGCGCAGGGCAACGTGCTTGCAATCTCGGCTGTGCATGCGGGCTGGCGCGGCACGGCGGGCGGTATTGCGGTCAATGCCGTCAAGGCGTTGCGCAGGTCTTGCGGTGATGCCGAAATATATGCCGCCATCGGTCCTTGCATCGGACAGTGCTGCTTTGAGGTGGGTATGGATTGCGTGGACGAATTTGACCGTCTTTGCGGCAGCGAGATCGTGCGTGCATGCTTTGCAAAGGCAGAGAAAGGTAAATATTACGGTGACCTTGTCAAGGTCAATCAAATGCTTTTGATGGGTGTAGGCGTGCCCGATGCGCATATCGACGCGGCAGATATTTGCACCTGCTGCCATCCGGATCGGTTTTTCTCGCACCGCTATGCTGCCAAGCATCAAGGCGGACAGAGGGGAACCATGCTGTCTGTGATTTGGAAAGCATAATATGTAGGGGAGGATTCCATATCCTCCCCGTATTATATAATGATGTTGCAAAGGGGAGGTGAGTCATTTACTCAGCCCCCTTTGCATTTACAAATATGTGAAAGAGCGTCCGTATGATGCACCTCATCCACCGCAACCGCTCCTCTCGTTTGGGCTTGTGCCGCGCCCAAGCTCGCTCCGCTGCGGTCCCCCTTCCCCCGCGGGGCAAGGCTTATAGCAGTTGCCCTTATTGATAACAACGAACAAGACGGACACAATCATTGCCTTCACCGTAACGGTTAACCTAACAAAATGGATGCGCGCAAAAAGCCTTGCCCCGCGGGGGAAGGGGGACCGCAGCGGAAGCAGAAACGAGCAGCGCGAGTTTCAATGACGCGGTTGCGGTGGATGAGGTTCCCGCGCGGACGCTCCTTCACCAAAACGGACATTCTCTTGCAAAACTAATCAAATACATAGACAGAATAGTACAAAAGAAGGGCTGAGTGAATGACTCAGCCCTTCTGTTTTGATTATGCACTTGTATAGAACCACATCTGTCCGCTCTTTTTGTGCATGGCAAAGGTCATGCCGTTTTGCGCGAGGTCTGCGCCCGTGAGAGTGCGCACCTCACCGCTGACTGCTTCGGTAAAGGTGTAGGTCTTGCTTTCGTCCATGACGAACGGAAAAGCGGTGAACGTGTCACTTTCAACCGCCACGTTGCGAATGACCTGCACAAGTCCCGCACCGTCTTTGTCAAACTGCAAGGCGTACCAATCGCGCACGTCCTTGCGGCACTCGGTCAGCGGGTAGTAATCGGCATCCAGCATGATGGTCGCGGCGCGACGCCAGATCGCGTGATACGTGCGACCTTGCGCAAACTGCACCTCGTCGTGGTAGTATTCGGTCATGTCGGTCATGGAGGGTGCCATGGCGTTTTGGTATGCAAAGCCGTCAATGCGGTGGGGCTGACCGTTATAGTTTCCGTCGTCATCGCACCAGTTGAAGTTGTGCGCGCGGAAGTAGGGAATCCACTCAAACATCTGTCTGTGCTGTGCCTGCTTCATGTAGTGGTCACCATATCCCACGTCGGTGTAGTGCAGGGGCACGGCACGGCGCATGGTTTCGGGGTCGTTTCTTCTGCCGCCCGAAGCGCAGGAGTCGATCCAAAGCCCGGGATTGCGCGCAAGCAAGGCGTCCCAATAGCGGTAATAGCCCTGAATGTGCAGGTTCTCCAGCACGCCCTCGCGCCCCGGCTCGCTGTTTTGCTGCCAGTAAGGCATGGGCTGGAAGTTGAAGTCCTGGCGGTAAATATCCACACCGAATTCCTTGATCATGGAGTCGATCTTGTCGATCAGCCAGTCGCACGCCACGGGATCTGCCAAGTTAAACAGCGCGTTGGTCAGCCAGAAATGGTTGTCGCCCTTGTAGAAGAGCAAAAATTCGGGGTGTTCGCGCCACATGTCCGTACCCGTGTAATTACGCTCGGGCTCAAACCACAAAAGCAGATCGATGCCGTTTTTGTGCAGATGATCGGAAACGGGCTTCAGACCGTTGGGGTAGTTTTCTTCGTTGAGGCGCAAGTTACCCACGCCCACGCCCCAATCGTAGTTGCAGGGATACCAGCCCGCGTCGATCCACCAGCCGTCGGGCGCAAAGCCCTTTTGCAGATAGGTGTCGATGGCGTGCTTTTGGTTTTGCTCGGTCGTGCCGGAAAATTCGCTCTTGCCGTCAATTGCCCAGGTATGCACGAACAGCTTGGGAGAGAGCGGCTTGCCGTCCTTCCCGTGCGGCAGCATGTGGGCAAAATAAAAGCTGCGCCAGAGATTGCGTCCGCGATCGTGTCCGCCCGCAAAGGCTTGCATGGTCACGCGGGGCGTGCGCACGCGCTCTCCGGGCTTTAAGTAAGCGTTGAAAAAGCCTTGACCCGTGGCAAAGGTTAACTTGTTTGCCACAAGCGCAAAATCTGCGCTCCAATGCCCGCTCCAGCCGATTGCCAGGTTGACACTCCAATCGCCAAACAGCAGACGCATATAGGGAAAAGCACCGTTGCAGGGCGTGCCGTCTCCGCAGGGCTCGATATGCAAGGGCTGTGCGCCCAAGGCATCGGTCTGCCATTCGTAGCCGTTTGTGCCGCAGGTATCACCGTTTCCGTGGTACAAATCAGCCTTCTGGGCTGCAATTTCGGTGCAAAAACGCCAATCCGAGATGGTTGCAGAGGGCGTGTCCGATACGTTTTCTGCGTACATGATCCACTCACAAACGGCAAAATCGCGGTAGTCGTAACGCTCCGCAGTCAAGCGCAGACCGCCTGCGTGTGCCGTAAAGCGGTGGCAGGTGATAGATGCGTCTATGCGCACGCACTCGGTGCGCGGAGAAAGCGATGCGGGGAAGCCGCAATAGCGCGTGCCGTCCAGGGTAAAGGTAAAGGGCACGTGCGCGGGGTCATGCGAGCAGGGCAGCTGCCTGCCAAAGACAAAATCCTGTGTGGTATGCTTCATAAGTCCGCTCCTTTGCATTTCGTTAGTTTTATTATAACACATAAGTTTCGCCAACGCAAGAAAAATCTGCAATGTTACGGCAAAGAGAATTATTAAGAATTATTAAGAAATGCATGGGGGGATTGCTTATCTTGATGGGGCATGATACAATGGTAAAAAATAAAAACAAGAGAGAAAGAGGGAACTTATGCTCGCCTTTATCTTTGACTTGATGAGCTTTAGCATGACCGACCCGACCTCGTATGGTTGGTTTCATATTCTTTGGTTGCTTTTGACAGTTGGCGTAACAGTGCTGTTATGCTTGCTTTACAAGCACGGTAAAATCAAAAATCCCATTGACGTGGTATTTTACACGGCAATGATCGTGATCGTGTTGGAGATCTATAAGCAGATCTATTACAGCTTTTCCTACGACGGCAGCGTGCAGTTTGATTTTCAATGGTACGCATTCCCGTGGCAATTCTGTTCCATGCCCATGTACGTCGGGCTTTTGGCGGGCTTGACGCGCGGCAAGCTGCAAGGTGCGCTGCTTGATTTTCTTGCAACCTTTGCGCTCTTTGCGGGCGCGAGCGTCATGATCTATCCCGAACAAGTCTTTACGGTCAGCGTCTGGATCAATATACAAAGCATGATCTGCCATGCGTCCATGATCGTAGTAGGTGTGTTCCTGTATTACACGGGAACGGTCAAGGCACGCCACAAGACCATTCTTGGCGGTATGGCGGTGTTCTCGGTGGCAGTTTGTATGGCAGTTTTGCTCAACGAGCTTGCCGTCGTGGTGGGTATTGTGCCAAACGAAACCTTCAACATGTTCTTCGTCAGTCGCCATTGCGCGCCGTCCCTGCCTGTGTACTCCCTGGTGCAGGCGGTCGTGCCGTACCCTTGGTGCTTGTTTATCTATATCGCAGGCTTTACGGCAGCTGCGTATATCATGCTGCTGATCGCCATGCTTGTCAAAAAGATTGCGAACAAAACAAAAAAAGTTGCGTGAAAACGCAACTTTTTTATGGCTTTTGTGCCGCGCCGTATTGGGGCACGTTTTGCAAATTCATTCTGCAGGGGATTCGTCAATAACGATTTTGCCTGTTTTGACCAGATCCAGCAGTACCTTGGAGCTGACAGGGTCAAACTTGGTGGGCAAGGAAACCAGCTCTTCGGCGGCTTCCAATGCGGATTTTACGTTGTTATATCCGCGATTGGTGGTCATAGCGTCAAAGGCGTCTGCCACCGCTGTGATTTTAGCCTCGGTGGAGATTTCATGGCTCTTCAGACCGTAGGGGTATCCCGAACCATCCAATCTCTCATGGTGATTACCCGCAATTTCCGCTACGCGCTCACCGTAATACTGGCGCAGAATTCGCGCGGAATCAATGGGGTGGCGGAAAATATATTGCATTTCCTCTGCGTCAAGTCTGCCTTTTTTCTTCAGGATCTCATCAGGCACGTTGCATTTTCCGGCATCGTGGAAGAGAGAGGCAATTGCCAGATCATTGTACAGGGTTTCTTGCTTGTTGCCCGCATACATATGGTCAAAGATCATCAGGCTGTAGTGCATGACGTTGTGGGAATGACGATGCGTGTAATTATCTTTTTGGTTGATCTCGTCCAAAAGCTCGGTGAGGTAGCTCTCAAAGGTTTGCGATTCCTCAAACATGGGACGGTTGGAAAGGTAAAGGATCTTGCTGTCCTGGTGGGATTTGAGTATGACCTCGTGCGTCAGTCCTTGCACGAAGAAAAACTCACCCGCGCTAAGTGTTTTGGGACCTTCGTCCAGATCCAGCTGGATCTTTCCGGAATGCACGTAAAAGAATTCAACCGTAGTGGGGTCTTCTGCGGGGACGATCCAAATCACGGCGTCGCGCGCGATAAATTGTTCCATGAATTCAAATTCCGGGCACTTGCATAACAGCTGCAAGCCCTTTTCGGGCTTGGGCGCAACGTTTCCGTAATTGTGGAGATAGATGCCTTGCATGCGGTGGAGCTCCTTTCTGGAGGATAAAGAGAAGAAAAAGATTACATGCAGATGGTCCGCACTCTGATTTTCACAAGCGCGGACCATCTGTTTTCATACAACAATGAGCTTATTTCTTGGTTTCGGTGGAATCACCCTTGGGAGGCGGGTTGATAACGCGCAGGGGATCCACGAGAACGGCTTGACCGTCAATCTCGTACTCGGTGTACTCGCACACAACCTCTACACCGATCTTCTCACCGTAAGCAAATACGGGAGCAACGATGCAGTCAACGGCGAGCAGCAAAAGTGCAACGTCGTTATAGGGGGTGTACTGCGCAGCCTTGACCAATCCTTTGATGGTCAGGTTTGCTGCTTCAACCATTACGTAAAGAGTTACGAGCTCTTTGGTGGTTGCGGTGTGTACGTTGCCTGCTGCCGAAGCGGACAGGGGCAATGCAAACACAGCCATAATGGCAACAACTGCAAGAATCAATGCAATTTTTTTGGTGGCTTTCATGGGAATTCTCTCCTTTTCTTATGTTTTCCCGTAAAAACAAACAACCGGAATACCATGTCTCCGGTTGCACCATCTTATGTTGGATTCCGCTTTTGGGCACACCAAGGGTATACACGGAATCACAATGTAAAACGGCAACTGGCTACCATTGGGATATATTCCTTTAGGCCCTATAGTTTTGCGTCGCCTGCTTTCGCAGGTTTTGCCTTTACGTGGAGGTCTAGTAGACCTAAGAAAATTATAGCACCGGTAGCGAGGAATGTCAATACTTTTTTCAATTATTTTTTATATTTATGTGTAAAAATACATAAATCTACGAATTATGCATGCGTCGTACGACAAAAACACTAATAAATATAAAATTTGCACCAAAATTAGCGGGAAAAACAAAAAGTTGCGTTTGCACGCAACTTTTTATGTTTACCAAATACTCTTATAAATCTCCATGATCTCCGCTTTGGTGGGCACGCGGGGATTGGTTGCGGTGCAGCCGTCGGCAAGTGCCCCCTCTGCCATGGCTTCAATGTGGGAGAAATATTCCTCTTGCGTCATGTTGACCGCCTCGGACACGCGCGCGGGCATGTGCATTTCCTGCGAGAGGAAGTGAATGTAGCTGATCAGCGCGCGTACGGTGGTGATCTCGTTGAAGTTGCTCACGCCCAAAATACGCGCCATGTTGCAGTATTTGCGCACGCAGGAGGGGTATTCCGCCTGGGAGCGCGAGGAGGTGGTGATGCCGCTGTTGTACTCGATCAGCGAGGGGAGCAGGAGCGCGCAGCTTCTGCCGTGCGGAATGTGCAGGTGCGCACCCAGCTGGTGTGCCATGCCGTGCACAAGACCAAGAGAAGCGGAATTGAAGGCAATGCCCGCAAGGCAAGCCGCGATGTGCATCTTGCGGCGCGCGTGCGAGTCGTTGTTATCGGAATAGGAGCGAATGAGGAACTGACCGCAGATCTCCACGGACTTTTCCGCAAGCGCGCCGGAAAATTCATTATTGTTGGTGCTGACGTAGGCTTCGATCGCGTGGGTCATGACGTCCATGCCGGTATCCGCCGTAATGGCAGCGGGTACGGATTTGACCAGCACCTCGTCCAGAATTGCCTCTTCGGGCAGCATATCGTCACCGCGCAGGGGATATTTTCTGCCTTCTGCGGGATTGGAGATCACGGCAAACGAGGTCACCTCGCTGCCCGTGCCCGACGTGGTGGGAATGGCGATCAGGCGAGGGGAGTAGCCCTCTTCGATCTGTCCTGCAAACTTACGCACCGCCTTGGCGGTATCGATTGCCGAGCCGCCGCCGACAGCGATCATGCAAGGATAATGTCCCTTGAGCACGGCTGCCACGCCTGCAATGACCTTGTCCACGGGGGGATCGGGTACAATGTCGGTAAACAGGGTATAGCGGATATGCGCCGCGTCAAGACGCTTGGTCACGTGCTCGACAAGTCCCGAGGTCACGACAAAGGGATCGGCTAAAATGATGACGCTCTCGAACTGCAGTTCAGAGAGTCTGTCAAGTGCCGATTCACCGAAATATATTTCTGTACCGATGTGGAATTCTTTCATGGTCTTGCTCCCGATGGCATAATACTACACATACATTATAGCACAAAGCGCACGCGCTTGCAAGGGTTTTGCGAATTTTTTTGAATTTTGTGAAAAGACACACAACGTGTAAGGAAATAGCGGCTATGAGTGATATTTTTGCATAGCAAAAGTGATATTCTTGCTGCGCAAGAGTGATATTGCTGCGCAGTGGTATTCGGTTTGCTCCCTGCAAACCGAGTTGCAAAAAGAGAACCAACCGCGCGCGGTTGGGTCTCTTTTTGCAGTCTTGCCTGTAAGCCGGGTTCTGTCGAGAACGGCCATCTATCTTTGCTCTCTGTCGCCAGAAAGCTCCGAACGCTTTCGCGCCCGTGCCACCCATCGGGTCCTTGCGGCTGTCGGGCAGACATGCCCCGAACGGTGTTGCTTTGGGTAGGGTTTACAGCAAACCTACGTTACCGTAGGAGTGGGTGAGCTCTTACCTCGCCTTTCCATCCTTACCATTTGCATGGCGGTTTATTTCTGTTGCACTTTCCCGGCGGTTACCCGCGGCTGACGTTATCAGCTACCCTTGCCCTGTAAAGCCCGGACTTTCCTCACCGTAATACCTTTCGGCCACATACGGCGCGGCCGCTTAGCAAGGCTGCACAAGGGATTATAGCACAAGACGGGGAAAAAGTCAAGACTTGACGTCGTACTTTTTGATATAGGGGATCCACGCAATACCCGAAGCGCAAACGGCGGTGATAACGAGCTCGGGGATCATATAAAGACCGTTGTAGAAAATAGAGTACACGATTGCCAGGAGCTGACCGCTGAAGGCATTCAGAATCACGTTGCCGATTGCGTAGAAGCCCTCCTGCGTAAAGAACCACTCTGCCCACGTGCCGAAGAACAGATAGCCCGACACGATGTGCACAGCATAACGTGCGCCCAGCGCAATGAGCACACCTACGATGATGGCAGGTACCTTGTGCATTTTGTTTCGCAGCACGCCGCCCAAGCCGAGCACGGTGTAAGCAACAAAATAGTCAAGGATCAAAATGCCGATGGCAACGCCAATGCCCATAAAGTCTTCGCTTGTAGGCAGAAAATATCCCAGCAGCATGGATCCCTTTCCTGCCATAAGATCCAGGATGATCTGAATCACAGCGTAAGTAAAGCCGCAGAAAAGACCCCATTTGGTGCCGTACATGTAGGCAATCAGCACTAAGGGGAGCATACTTGCTACGGTAAAGCTGCCGCCGAAGGGCAGGGATAAAAAGGGAACGAGTGCGCAGAGCGCAGCAAGAACGGTTGCGGTCGCCAGCATGATCGCGCTGACGGCAAGTCGTTTGGTTTTTTGAGAGGTATTCATAAATCCTCCCTCCTTTGAAATAAAAATACAACCGCACGAAAAATCTCCGTGCGGTTGATGATTCTTATCCCAAATTCATGCAAATCTTCCTACGCCGGTATTATCCGTATCAGGTTAAGGGTTCACGCGCCTGCGTATCTCAGCCGTTGGCTTTCGCCTTCAGCACCCCTGATTTTTTATGCGGTTGTTCGTGCCTAATTATACTGCCCGTATCACGTTTTGTCAAGTGTTTTTTGAAAAAATTGAAAAAAATTGCAAAATCCTCTTGCTAAAAGCCTATATATCTGCTATAATGACAGTACAGATTATTGAAAGGAGTTTTTCAATCATGAAAAGAATTCTTGCTGTCCTTCTGGCTGCTCTGCTGCTGTGCTGCGTATTCGTAGCATGTGACAACGAAGGCGATAAGCCCGAGGATAAAACTACCGCTTCTACCACCAAGGCGCCCGAGACCGAAGAGCCTACGACTGAAGAGCCTACGACCGAGGAGATCACCACCGATGACGGTCTGCCGGATCTGACTGACTCTTACGTTGACGTTTGGGACGTAGACGACGTAACGCACAACGCACAGAAGATCGATCCCAAGAGTGCCGGCATTGGCATTTGCGTCACCATTCCCGAGGGTGGCTACCTCTACGAGTCCTCCGTTCAGGCTCCCAGCTACAGCGATAGCATCGGTAACCTGACCGTTAAGGTCTTTGTCTGGAACACTGACTTCGCTACCACCGTTGCAGCTGAGCCCATCTACGCACAGGAGTTTGTTGACTATGCAGACAACAGCGACCTGGTTTGCGAGTTCGAAGAGGGTCAGATCCCTGCAGGCAGATACCTGATTCTGGTATGCGATCCCGTAGATGAAAGCGGAAGTGGCGTTGGTCTTTGGATGGGTAAGACCTATAGAGGCAATAACACGCCCGAAGAGTACGCAAAGTACGAGATTAGCTCTTGGATTAACGGCAAGGAGAACAAGAAGTCCATTGCCAAGTTCTCTCTGACCATTACCGAGCCCGAGGAATAATACCATATTGCACAAGTAGACGGGGCACGCACGTGCCCCGTCTTATATTTTTGCCGATTTTTGCTTTTTTGTGCAAATTCTATTGCAAAACGGGAGAAAATGTGTTATAGTATTAGATGGAAAAAATTATTTGTGAAAGGTGGAACAAATCCATGACTTACAACAAGAAGAATATTGAAGACATCAACGTTTCCGGTAAGAAGTGCCTGGTTCGTTGCGACTTCAACGTACCCGTGAAGGACGGTGTGATCACCTCCGAGAAGAGAATCGTAGAAGCTCTGCCCACCATCAAGTACCTCAAGGCTCAGGGCGCTATGGTTATCCTTTGCTCTCACATGGGCAAGCCCCACAACGTGTTTGACAAGGAGCTCAAGCTGGACAAGAAGGAGATCGCTAAGATCGAAAAGCTGCCTGAGGCTGAAAGAGAAGCTGCTACCGCTGCTGCTCTGGAAAAGGCAAAGGGCGACGTCAAGAAGTTCTCTTTGCAGGTTGTTGCTGATAAGCTCAACGAGCTGCTCGGCGGCGGCGTAGTTTTCGCAGAAGACACCGTTGGTCCCGACGCACAGGCTAAGGTTGCTGCTATGAAGCCCGGCGACATCGTTCTGCTGCAGAACACCCGTTTCACCAAGAAGGAAGAGAAGAACGATCCCGAATTCGCAAAGCAGCTTGCAAGCTTTGCTGAGATCTTCGTAAACGATGCATTCGGTACTGCTCACCGTGCACACGCTTCCACTGCAGGCGTTGCACAGCACGCTGGTCTGCCCGCAGTTTGCGGCTACCTGATCCAGAAGGAAATTTCCGTTATGGGTAAGGCTCTGGCTAACCCCGAGCGTCCCTTCGTTGCAATTCTGGGCGGCGCAAAGGTTTCCGATAAGCTCAACGTTATCAACAACCTGCTTGGCAAGGTTGACACTCTGATCATCGGCGGCGGTATGGCTTACACCTTCCAGGCTGCTAAGGGCTACGGCGTTGGTAAGTCCCTGCTTGACGAGAGCAAGATCGACTACTGCCGCGACATGATGGCTAAGGCACAGGAAAACGGCGTGAAGCTGCTCCTGCCCATCGACGTTACCACCATTGCTGAGTTCCCCAACCCCATCGACGCTCCCGTTGACGTTGAGATCTACGACGCTGACAAGATCCCCGCAGAGAGAGAAGGCGTTGATATCGGTCCTAAGACCATGGCTCTGTACGCAGAGGCTGTAAAGAACGCAAAGACCGTTGTTTGGAATGGTCCTATGGGCGTATTTGAGAACCCCACCCTGGCAAAGGGTACCATTGCAGTAGCAGAGGCTCTGGCAGCTTCCGAGGCTACCACCATTGTTGGCGGCGGCGACAGCGCAGCAGCTTGCGAGCAGCTCGGCTATGCTGATAAGATCACCCACATTTCCACCGGTGGCGGTGCATCCCTTGAGTTCCTTGAGGGTCTGGAGCTGCCCGGTATTGCTTGCCTTGCTGACAAGGAATAATTTTGGGAGGACATTTGAAAATGGCTAACAGAAGAACCGTAATTGCGGGCAACTGGAAGATGAACTTCACTCCCGCACAGGCAACTGCTTTTATTGAAGAGATCAAGCCCATGGTGGCAGGTAAGGACAACTGCGATATCATTTTCTGCGCTCCTTACGTAACCATCGATGCAGCACAGAAGGCTGCTGCAGGCTCCAACATCAAGATCGGTGCTGAGAACGTACACTTTGCAAAGAGCGGCGCGTACACCGGTGAGGTTTCCGCTGAGATGCTGACCGCTATCGGTGTTGAGTACGTCATCATCGGTCACTCCGAGAGAAGACAGTACTTCGGCGAGACCGACGCTACCGTCAACGCTCGCACCAAGGCTGCTCTCGAAGCAGGCATGAAGGTTATCCTTTGCCTTGGCGAAGTCAAGGAGGAAAGACTTTCCGGTATCACCCGTGAGGTTGTTTCCATGCAGACCAAGCTGGATCTGGCAGGCGTAACCGCTGAGCAGATGGCTAACGTCATCATCGCTTACGAGCCCGTTTGGGCAATCGGTACGGGACTTACCGCTACCCCCGAGCAGGCTGACGAGACTTGCGGTCAGATCCGCGAGGTACTCGCTGAGATCTACGGCGCAGAGGTTGCAGAAGCTACCACCATTCAGTACGGTGGCTCCATGAACGAAAAGAACGCTGCAGAGCTGCTCGCTAAGGAGCACGTTGACGGCGGTTTGATCGGCGGCGCATCCCTGGTTGCTGCTAAGTTCACCGCAATTGTGGACGCAGCTCAGTAATCAAGCTGACTATAAAAAAGAGCACCGAGTTCGATGAACTCGGTGCTCTTTTTGCTATGTGCATTATTCGATAAATGCATCCTCGCATTCGCGGATCAGCTTGTCGATCTTTTTCTGGCAGGATTTCTGTGCCTTTGCCAGCTTGGATGCAACGCTGTAGGACTTGTTTGCGATGGTGCCGTAGATGACGCTCTGAATGGGCGTGCCGATGGCATAGTCGTAAGCAAGCTCGAAAACGTTACGGAAGTTATCGTGAATGATATCGATCATAGCGCCCGCCTGCGGATCGTCGGTGTACTTGACCTTAAGTGCGGTCTCGTAGTACTGCGGCATAACGGTTCTGTCGGTCTCACGGTTGAGAACCTCAAGCACGGTACTGATATAGTCCATGTCGTTGATTGCGGTGGTCAGAATGACACCAACCTCGGTGGTATCGTGCGAGGAGGTGTTGTACTGCTTATCGGTCTCAAGCAGCATGGGGTAGGGAATAATGCCTGCGTCATGCTCCATGTGGCGCATGTTCTCCAAGGAGCCCAAACGCTGATAGCCTACGATGAGTGCCTTATCGTTAATGAATGCATCCAGCAGCTTTGCCTCGGTGAAGGCGAAGGTGCCGTTGCTGTACATCAGATTATAAATGCTTTCGGTCAGTGCGTAGGTACGGTCGTTGTTAATGGTAATGACGGGATAGCCGTTCTCATCACGGGTCATATAGTTGGTACCGCCCGATGCAATCAGCGGAATGGAGGAGCCCCAAATCTCGCTGATACCGTAGCCGTATCTGTCCTCTTCATCCATCTTTGAGTTACCGTTGAGGTCTACGTAGCAGTCCGAAATGATCTCCAACATCTTAGCGTGCGTCCATTCGTAGTTGAGTACCACGTCGTAAAGCTCGTCGGGATTGCCGAATTTATCCTCGTACAGCTCCTTGTTATAGATCAAGCAGTGACCGCTGCGGATAACGTCAGCAAAGTAGTCGCCTGCCAGAAGGAACTGATAGCCCTCGATAAAGCTAACGCCCGTCATATAGTCGGAGTACCAATACTTCTGGTCAAAATCGAAATTGTATTCGGGATCCAGCGTATTGACAAAGTAGCCGTTGACGCTCAAGCCCGCGAGAGGATAGAGGTCGTTGATGATCAGGTCGAATTCGTCCGAACCGGAGGTGACGAACTTCTTGACGTCGTCCGCTACCGCGGTATAGACCAAATCGGAGTGTACGTACGAAAGCTTGATGTTCAAAAGCTCTTCCGTATTCAGGTTTCTCGTATAGACGGCAGATGCCACGATATCCGAGGAATCGGGCTCGGGGTCGCCTTCGATCATAAAGTTAGAGTTGCCCATACCGGTCGAAGCAGCGTTGACGCTGGTGTAGATCCAGAATTCGCGTTCACCGAAATCAACGTCGGCAAAAGGATCGGTTTCAACCTCAACTTCATTTCCGGTTGCATCGGGATCATCATCCTTGGTGTCAGCGCAAGCGAAGAGACAGGGGAGAAGTAACAGAGCTGCAAGGAGCAGAGCAAATAAACGTATACGCATGATCATTTCTCCTGTGAAATTAAATTTTGGGGGAGATTACTGTGCGGGGGTTACGGTTGCCTGATCAAAATTCTGACCTGCGGTCCAGGTCACGTTATAAACGATGGTGCCGTGTGCCAGGAAATTCTGTGCCAGACCTGCGTAGTGCAGCTGCGCCAGGTCTGCCTGGCAGAATCCTTCCAGCGTGGGCATATCCACCATTTCGGAAAGCAGCGTGCGGTAAGAGTCATCCAACTTTTCAAGGTAACTGGTAAACTCGGGGGTGGTTTCATTTTCTGCCCAATCGTAGTAGTCTACGATGCGGAAGGTAACGGTTGCGCTGAATGTGTCACCCGCTCTCTGTACGTTTGACAAGTCAGCCATGGTGTGGTAAGTGCCCAGAGCAAAATAAATGGTGCCGTCGGTGGACTTCAGGCTGGTGAAGTTCATGGGCTGGGTCTGATTTACGGAAACACCGCTCTGACCGTCCTTGACCAGATTTTCAGCTGCCTTCATAGCAGCGCTGATGCAGGTGGACTGTGCTGCGCTGACCTTGGGATGGGTCAGGAGCTCTTCCATTCTGGTGGTGTAATCGTAGGTGTCACCCGTCATGTCGATGTAGTGCTTGATCATGTTCGCACCAAAGCCGAGATCCAGGGTAAAGCCGGTCTGCTCGTACAGATCCTCCAGCTGATCCTGTACCGCGTATTCCTCAACGTACTTTTCGTAGTTTGCGATGCAGTCAGCAATCTTGTAAACGTGGGAGATCTTGTCATCCGAATAGGACGAGCCGGTTGCATAGGTGTCCTCGGTGAACTTGATCTTGTCAGCGAAAATCTCCTCCAGCGTCTTAACGGTGGAGTCTGTGGAGTAATTACCGTACTTGGTTACGTTGTTTTCTTCCGAGGGAGTCTGTGTTGTGCTTTCCGTCGTGTCGGGGGTGCTGCCTTGCGTTCCGGGATCCTTGTCGCAACCGATCATGATTGCGCAAACCATGCCCAGAACCAGCATGATGGCAAGTATTCTTTTTGTCATATTCATTGTTTTTTCCTCCGTATATGATTTGACATAACTATACAAAGTACAGTATATCACAAATTCTGTCGCTTGTCAATCGCGACTTCATATATTGTCGAAAACTCTGCATGTAACGAAGAAGGGCTGCACCAAAGCTGGCGCAGCCCGAAAAAATTCCGTTAGCCGACTTTGACTGTGATAGAGGAAATGTAGAACTCGCAGGGTTGTACCTGGTAGAAGCGCAGCGTATCCGTGCCGTTCGGAGGAGTCTCGATAAAGGTCAGCGTATAGTGACCGGGCACGTTGGGATCTGCCGTGATGGTGTAATGTACCTCGGCACTGTTCTGACCGCCTCCCGTCATATTGAGCAGCACGAATGCACCGCGCCAGGAGCCGTCGGCTTCCTTATCGTCCAGGTTGCCCTTGCAGTCGTACACGTCAAAGGTGATGGTGTAGCGTTTTCCGCCAAGCAGAGGATTGCACAGCGCGATTCCGTCAAAGTTTTCAGCAAAGTAGTACGCGTATTCGCCAAATCCTGCTGCGGCAAGCGTTTCCTTGGTGAAGGCGTTGAGGCAAGAGGAATCCACGTAAGTGTTCTCGCTTGTCTCAAAGAAGATGCCCTTGCCAAAGTCATAGGTGAATCCTGCTTTGAGCTCTTGCTCGGTGACCTGCTTCATTTCTTCGGGAACAATGGTTTTGTTGGGTGCCATGCCGGGCATCTTGGTCATGGTAAAGTTACCTACGTAGATGTCCGCATACTGTGCGGGAGCGTTGTCGATAAAGAATACCAGCTGATATTCACCCGTGTTACCGATCTGCCAATCCATCTCAAAGTGGTACATGCCCTCACCCGTGAAAATGCCTTCCTTGAGCAGGCGGTTGCCGGGGGTGCCGTCCAGTGCGAGCAGGTACATCTTGGAGCCTGCGGAGATCTGAGAGGCAATATAAGCGTCAATGCTGATGTGATAGGTCGTTCCTGCGGTAAAGTAGGAACGCTTGGTGATACCGGTAAATTCACCCATGTCCTTGTTCAGGTGCAGTACCGTTTCGCCGAACTTATCGGGTGCGCCCAGAATAGCCTTCTTGGCAGATTCGTTGGTAATGTCGGAAGCCTTCATTGCGGTGCCGCCCTTAATGGTGACGTTATCGTCCCAAGCAAAGGTGTGCCCGCTTTCCAGCTGGCTGATGGAGGGATTTGCGTTGACGAATGCTGCAATGACGAGCTCACCCAGCATCACCGTGCCGTCACCTTCATATTCAATGTAAGCAGTTTTGCCTCTGCCGTTGGAGTAATACATCAGCTCGGCAGTAGCAACCTCTCCCTGGGTTTGGAACAGATCCTCGGTCACGACGACGTCACCGACAACCAGCTTTGCTTTGATGGGGGTGGCGGTGTAGTAAGTGACCTTGATCATGTAGCTTGTATTTTTGTCGTACAAGCAGGAGAGAGCGGAGGCGCTCAGACCGTCAAAATACAGCTTTTCGCCCTGTGCTGCGGTCAGAGTCAGCACGTTGTCGCTGACTTTTTCCACGTTGAGCTTATCGTAAAGTGCGGAATCCTTTATAGAGGAAAGGGGAGTGATTTCGGTCTTACCTGTCATGGGCATGGTGAACAGAGTCCAGTCCCAAGTCACGCCTATGCCTACGTCGCCCTTAGTGGGAGCAATGCTCTGCGGACCTGCGGCACTAATGCGGTTTTTAACAGTGTAAAGATCGTCTGTCGTAAAGGTTTCCTGCTCGGTATAGACGCAGTCAGTCTTGGAGCTGATGCTGCAGCTCTTGAAGGTGCAGCCCCAGAAGCCGATATCCTTGATTTCCTTACCGATATCTTTCATGCGTTTGGAGGTGTTGCGATTGTATGCATCGATCTGGATTCCACCACCGTTGAAGGTGCAGTTTACGTAGTCCACGTTGCCGGGCATAGGTCCTTCGACAGAGCCCTCGACCATCATCCAGATCTGCAGCAGATCAAATACCGTATTTTCTACGTAAAGGTTACGCAAGAAACGGAAGGTGCCTTGGAAGTGGCAGTTGGTAATCGTACTGCCTGGAGCGCCGGTGTCGCGGTTGGCGACCACGCAGCCATTGGTTACGCGGTTGATGGTTTCACCGTAAAACAGGTGAATGGTGCGCGAGCCGTCAGCATTGCTGATAATGGAACGCACGCGTGCGTTGCCCTTATATTCACCGCTCTTGAGATCGTAGATGTCCACGGTGTCACCGGGGAAACAGATGAATACGTCTGCGGGGTTTTCATAGTTTTTGATGGAGAAGGAGGTATTGCTGATTACTTCGCTGACGACACCAAGCGTTGCGGCAATGTTGAATACGTCGTCAAACAGCACATCAGCCTCACAATTGTTCCAGTGAATGCCCTTGGAATTGTTCTTGCAGTGATAGCCGTCGCGCCAGGAGACCATTTTGATCTCTCTGTCGTTGGTGGCGGAAGGAACGAGGTCTACGTTCTCGAAGAACATATGATCGTTGTTGTGCATGAGTGCCCAAACGAAGGAGGACGCAGCGTGTACGCCGATGTTTTCAAACAGCATGGGCTGATCGGAGCCTCTGACGTCAAATACCTGGTCTGCTGCATGTCCTACGCCGGGGTTGGGGACGAATACCACGTCGCCCGCCTTGTAATGATGCGGACCGGTATAGGTGACCTTGATCTGCTTTTCACCCGTCTTGACCGTCATGCCCATAAACATGTGCGGACGCTGTTGCGTGCCCTCATTGAACATGATAGAGAAGCCGCCGCCGTTAAAGTTGTAGCTGTCTGCGTAAGGGTTCTGGTCAAGGTTGTAGGTTACGTCATTGCCGTTGACCTCAACGACCTTACCGACAAGGTATACGGGTACAGCATAGTCAAAGTGCAGATTGGTTACCTTGACGTTACCGCAGTTGCTAAAACGCATATAGCGCATGTTGGGTGTGATCAGAATAGTGGAGCCGCAGCCGTCAATGGTTACGCCGTGCGCATTGTTGAGTGTCAGGGGAGCAACGCGGCTTCCGGTGACAGAGGAGACGTAATAGGTCTTGTTTTCTTCAAACTTGACGGTTGCATGCTGCTCTGCAGCAGCAGTCAGCGCGGCGAAAATGGCATCGCCGTCATTGGTCTTGCCGTCGCCGACAGCACCGAAGTCTTTGACGTACAGCACGGTGTCGGTGGTAGCACCGATGCCGTTTTTGATGGACTCAAGCTCCTTCTTTTGTGCCTCGATCGCATCTACGGGCGGCTCTGGCTCGACATTGGGCTCTGTGGTGATCTCTTCAATGGTAGTATCTGCCACTGTTGTGTCTTCGGGAGTCTGTGAGTTGGGCTTACATGCAGCCAGGGGAAGCATCATACAGATGCACAAAATCATTGCTGTGAGTTTGAGAAAACGCATAAAATAACCTCCTATTATATAAAATGTATAAACTTATCTTAATTATAGCATACTATTTCGTAGATTTCAATAATAAAGTCATATATAAGCACATATTGGGAGAATGAAGCGCAATATTTGTCTTGTCAAAGCGTACATAGTTACAAATGTAACATTATATAGGCGGATTTGTGAACAAATGTCACATCTGCTTGACAAAATACGCGATGCTTTTTATAATGTATAGCCGAAGAGAGCCGAACTTTCAGCCACACGGAAGCCGAGTCGAATAGCCTTACGGTGATGCATTTGCGCGTCTTGCGCAAATGCTCACCTCGTAAGATTATTATCTTACTTCGGTTCGCTTTCACGCAATCCATCAA
>JAZNCE010000081.1:0-18866 GCA_045587385.1 Eubacteriales bacterium | reverse complement strand
GCAAAATCTCACCAAAATCCATCAAAAATGCATTCGCTCTCGGGTGCGAGCAGTTTTGACGCAGCAGATTTTTTTGAGCCCAAAAGCTTTTCCCGCAGGGCATATGGGCAATATGTCCAAGGGGAAAGATAAAGGGATCGAGAAAATCTGCTGGACGAATCCAACTTGGTTCGACTCCCGTACGACTAACACCACTTTCCCAAATTAAGGAGACCTCACATGAGAATCATTCCCAACCAAGGCATTTGTGACCCGCACCTGCGCGTATACGAGGGCAAGGTCTACATGTATGCATCGCATGACCGCAGTCCCGAAAACACGGGCTATTATATGGACGATTGGCTGATCTTTTCCACGGACGATATGCTCAACTGGAAGCTTGAATATACCTTCCACCCCGAGGATACCTTCCTTGGCAAATGCGACGAATGCTACGCCACCGATTCCGCATACCGCAACGGAAAATACTATCTGTATTTCTCCTATCAGCAAAAATGCGTCGGCGTGGCGGTCAGCGATCACCCCGCAGGTCCTTACAAGGACGCACTGGGCAAGCCCCTGCTTACCTATTGGATGGCAGACACCCCCAGCTATGACCCCTCTGTTTTTATTGATGACGACGAAGCACAGACCCCTTACCTTGTATGGGGCTTTACCTGTGAAGGCAAGCAATACTACATGGCACGCCTGAACGACGATATGATCTCACTTGCCGAGCCCCCTCGCCCCGTTGAGATCATCAACTCCTGGGACGACAACGACGCGCCTGCGCTCAACAAGTGGAACGGCAAGTATTATCTCAGCTCGCACCGCTCGTTCTATTCCACCTCGGATAACGTGTACGGTCCTTATACCTACCGCGGCACCTTCTGTACCGAGGCATATACCGACCACGGCAATTTCGTCACCTTCCATAACCAGACCTACTTTGCTTACGGCATTCCCGAAAACTGGGGCGAGAAGCACGTCAACCGCCACTACCGTACCACAAAAATGGTGTACGCGCACTTTGATGACGACGGCAATATTTATACCGACGAGTTTATCAAAACCGCAGGCGTGGGACAGTACGAGGCGACCTGGCCCTGTATCAAGGGAGAATGGTACTTTGCAGCCTCGGACGGCGTTTGCAAGAAAAAGAATGCCGACGGCTTTGAGATGCGCGGCATCAAGGACGGCTCTTACCTCTATTACCAGAACGTAAACGGCATGCGTCAGAACACTAAGATGTATATCCGCTGCACCTGCGAGAACACGCCTTGCGAGATCGAGATCCGCGAGGGCAGCCCCTTCGGCGCACTGCTGGGCTATTGCAAGGTCGAGCCGCGCAAGGGTGAGCTGCAAGAGATTTCCTGCAGACTTTCCAACACGCACGGCACGCACAACCTGTGCTTTGTATTCCGCGGTGAGAGTGAAGACCTCTTGCACTTTGACGGTTTTTGCTTTGAGCAGATCAAACCTTAAAATCAAAAATAAAAATATCACATACACGCTGCACAAGCAGCAGAAGGAGACCCTTATGCAAAAATACGACATCGCCGCCTACGTGTGGCCCTCTTACACAGGCAAGGAAATGCGCGCGCGCCAGTTCTGGCCCGACGGCATTGGTGAATGGCAGACCGTCATGTCCGTGCCCTCCCGCATGCCCCAAAAGCCCGCTGCATACGAGTGGGACAGAAAGCCCTTGTGGGGATGCTGTGACGAAGCTGACCCCAAGGTTATGGAAATGCAGATCGAAGAGGCGACCAAGCACGGCGTAAACGTCTTTATTTACGACTGGTACTGGTATGACCGCCGCCCCTTCTTGGAGCAGTGCCTTGACGAAGGCTTCCTCGGCGCTTCCAACAACGAAAAGATGAAGTTCTACATCATGTGGGCAAACCACGACGCAGGCTATACCTGGGACACTCGCCTTTCCGACCTGCTCTGGCGCGGTCAGGACCCCACCGTATGGCTGGGTGCTGTGGACAGACACGAATTTGAGATCGTGGCGCACCGCATCATTGAAAAGTATTTCTCCAGACCCAACTACTATAAAATCGACGGCAAGCCCGTTTTCATGATCTACGACGTGGACAATCTCGTCAAGGGTCTTGGCAGCGTAGAGGCAACGCGCGAGGCATTGGATTGGTTCAAGGAGGAAACCATCAAGGCGGGTCACCCCGGACTTGAGCTGCAGCTGACCGCTTGGGGCGAGCGCATCTCCAACATGAGCGGCGTGGACGGCACGCACACGCTCTCCACCAAGGAGGTCGTTCCCGCGCTTGGCTTTGACAGCGTAACCAACTACCAGTTCGTACACTTCTGCTACATGGATAAGGACTACGAAAAGGAGATCCTGCCCATCGTGTATAATGAGTGGGCGCGCATGGATAAGGACTACACCGTTCCCTACTATCCGCACGTATCGATCGGCTGGGATAATAACCCCCGCTTTATCAGCTACGTTCCCACCGTATGCTACAACAATCCGCCCGAGGTATTCAAGCAGGCGCTGATCAAGGCTAAGGAATACGTGGACAGTCACAACCTGCCCGCACCGCTGATCACCATCAACTCCTGGAACGAGTGGACGGAAACCTCTTACCTTGAGCCCGACACCAAGTACGGCTACGGCTACCTGGAAGCGATCAAGGAAGTATTCGTGGACGAAGAATAACAATTTCGACAACCTCGGGGCAAAGACCAACTTTGCCCCGGTTTTTGTGTCTGTATGTATCATTATAAGGCACCGCCCACGAGCATCATCCCGACCGACACCCCGAGTGTCATCCTGAGCGAAGTATGAAATCCTTGGTTTTGTATCAAGTTGCGAACAGTTTTATTCGGGATTTCATACGGAGTCGAAGTTTTGCGGAATGGAGTATCCGTCGCGCAGCAGGATACGGAATAGAGCAAAACCGCCGCAGGCGGGATCTCCGTTGGATTTTCTCAATGTCTGCTCAGCCTTTGTTACATTTCCAAAGCAATCCCAAACCGATTACTCTCAAATGTTACTTTGTGCAGGCAGGCGTGTCATAAACCTCTCGGAGATCCCGCATCGCGCTGATAGCGCTCGCGCTTTTGCTCTATTCCGTATCCTGCTGCGCGACGGATACTCCATGCCGCAAAAGTTCGACTTCGGGCCATTTCGCAACTTGTTGCGAAATACCCCTACGCTCAGGATGACACTCGGGATATCGGTCCCTCCAACGATGTAACAAAATTTTTTGAAAATATCCGGATAATCAGGCAATTTAAGCGTTTTCTGTCAAGACAAATGCCGGGCTGTATGCTATAATGGTATCACGAACATACTGCTGCACATTTGGGATGAATAAAAAAGACCATAATTTCTGCAAGGACAACTGCTATATTCGTATGCTACCCTATTTTCAGAAAATTTTCTGCTCAAGCCAACCTTAGCCCCGATTTTTGTGTCTATATATACGTAGAAGGTTTCATTTGCGTTGAAACCAACTCAACCAACGCGTCATTGACGCAGGCATTCTTTTCCTATATAATAAGGATATCAAACGCACGAAAGGAATTATCATGGATCAAAAGCAACTCAAAAGAAACCTCAATTATTTCACCAAAAGCGATACCCCTTTGTACGTAGGCATCGGTTTGCTGGTCGTGGGCGTCGCACTGTTTTTCTTTGGCTACGGCTATATCTCCTACGTCATTGCCTCTATTCTCGCACCCGTAGGACTTGTGCTTGCACTGGTTGCTGCTTCGCGCCGCGTGACCGATGCGGATATTGACGCTTGCGTTGCCAAGCTGACCGAAGGCATGGAGGTCGATCTCGTAGAAAACCCCAAGTTTGCCAAGCGTATGCTCAAGCAGATTCCCATGATCAAGCTGCAAAACTACATTTTTGACGATGCACTGGTACACAAATACGCAAAAAACGGTGCGGTTCGTACCGAAAAGCTGGAAACTGCCTTGATCTACGCGCTGGATACCGAGCTTTACGTGGTGCAACGCCGCTTCTCCCTGCTTGCGGACGAGAGCGACACGCAGATCTACGAAATCCCCTACTCCGATATTGAGAGCATTGAGATCACCGAGCAGCAGACCAAAATGACCTTTGGTAAAAACACGCGCACGGTCACCTCTTGCTTTTTGAGCATCAAGAGCACCTCCCCGCTTGAGCTGCCCATGCAAAGCAATGCAGATACCGACGAGTTCGTTTCGCGCATCAAGAGAGTGCTTGCGGAAAGCGTGTGATACATCAAACTCGCGCAGCGAATACCACTCGGCGCAAGCCGAATATCACTACGCAGTCATATCACTCGCCGCAGGCGAATATAACTGAAAAACTCCCATCTTCCGTTTGGAAGATGGGAGTTTTTCTTACCAACCCGCGTAAGGGGTCAGAATGATGGTTTGATCCGACGTCACCATGGTGATGGTGTTGGTGTCGGGGTTGTAGACCAAGCTGACGATCTCTGCCAGCGCAGTACCCGCGACGCTGTCAAGGAAGGTCACGGTAATTTCACCCGTCACGTTATCCACAGCGCTGAGCATATCGGGATAGGTCGCGTTTTCACCGTCGTACACGTATCCCTGATCGCCAAACACAAAGGTATACAGGTAAATGTCGTCGTTGACCTTGTTGTCCGCAGACACCCACGTCTCGGTAAAGACGCGGTTGGTGTAATTGTATTCCAGCATGATCTGCTCTCTGATCTGATCGTTATAGCTCCAGCCAAGCGTAACCGAATACTGCTCGTTGAGCGAGAGCACGTAGCCCAGCACGTCACCGGATACGTGGTTCATGACGAGATTGCCGTTCTCATAAGCGTAGGAAAGCACCTCGATCTGCTCACCGCGCACCAGCGTGACGGTACCCTTGCTTGCCCCTGCACTTTCGGGCGCAAAGGTCACCATGATATGACTGGAGGCGGTCTGGCTGACGTTGTAATCAAAGATATCCGCCATGTAAGAGCCGCTCAAAATCTCGCTCACGGTCGGCTCGGGTTCAACGGTTACGGTCAGCGTGGTTTGAATTGCCGCATTTTCGGTCGAGGTCAGCGTAAGCGTATACGTCCCCTCGCCGGCAGTAAAGGTGTCAACGCTGATCTGCTGCCCTGCATAAGTAATGGTATCCTTGCCCAGCGTACCGCCGCTCACGCTTGCCGTAAAGCCCGAAGCTGCCCCCGTGGGACTCGCCATTGCACCAAAGTACAGCGTTTGTCCTGCGTAGAGCGTGTAGCGCGTGCCCGTAACAGAGGTAAACAGACCCGAAAAATCTTTATAATAGATGACGGGTGCAAGTCCCTGAAGCTCAGGTGCACCTACGACCACCGTGACCTGCTTTGTCAGATTTGCCGTCGTAGCGGTCATAGTATACGTTCCTGCTGCAATACCCTTGATAAAGATATAGTCTCCACTCCAAGCCATAAAATACGTCACCTCAGAGCTGCTTGCATTGATCACGACATCCACAAGATCGATCTTAGCCGATGCGGTCGCGGGTATTACATTTGCAAAATACAACTTGATCGATTCATTGGGCTCAACAAAGATCACGTCACCCAACAAGTTGCCTTCTTCGTCCGCAAAATCATAAGAATCGAAACGGAATTTCTCGGGGCCGTGCAGATTGACCGCAGTACGCGCACCAACGGTTTGTTCAATGCCCAGCTGATACTCGTAATCGGGCGTTGCATCTGCCGCAACGTAATACTTACCCTGTGCGTTCTGTCCGAACTCGGAGTAGACCTCGGAGGAGATCACCATCTCGGTCAGCACGAAATCGCTGTCGTAAGTAAAGTACACTTGCACTAAATACAAGGAGCCGAATCCGTTGTCATAAGCAAAGGTAAATCCGTAAATGCCGGTTTCCGCATCATAGATGCCGCGCAGCTCGCTTGCGTTTTCCTGCGCAAAAGCATACAGATTATACAAAAGTGCTTCCACGCCGTAAGCATTTACGTTATAGTACAGGAAGTTGCCGTTGAAGTAATAGCCCGCCATGTTGTCTGCCGATGCCTCTTCGGATTCATATTGTCCGTCGATCATACGTGCGGCAAACACGGTTCCGTCATCAAGCAGCGTAAACCAGCGATCGTAGCTGCCGTCGTTGGTGTGCAGATAGCCGTCACCAAACTCGTACGTAATGCTCTCTACGGAGTAATAGGGCTCGTCGCTGTCGTCAAAGTGGTAAATGCCGGAGTTCAATATGCTGCCGCCGTTGACCTTGCCTGCAGACGCATCCGAAGTGACCTTGTCGATCACAAGCTGCAAGGACGCCATACCGCCGCAGACGTCACACGCGCCGTCACCGTTATCGTCGGTATGCTTTTGCTCATCCTTACGCGCACCCCAATGTCCGCAGGTAGCGGCGTAGAAGTGTGTATCCGCACCCACGGTCAGCGTATCGGCATAGGTGTGCGTATGTGTGAGATCGTAATATCCGCAAGCATCGCAGATGCCGTCCACATTGCTGTCCACATGCGCTGCCTTGTCAGTGGGCGCAATGGTATGCGTACAGATGACGCCGTGCCAATGGTGGGTGTCGTTATACGTCCACGCATCGTCCAAAGGATGCGCACAGCCATCGTTATAGGGGCAGGTATCACACGCACCGTCGTTGTTGGCATCCACGTGCGCTGCCTCGTCGGATTTCAGCGAGCAGCCGCAGCTTGCCGCGTACCAGTGTCCCGCATCGTCAAATTTCCATTCGTCCTTGTCATAGGTGTGCTCGTGATCCCGGTAGTCGCACACGTCGCACTTTCCATCGTTATCCGCATCGCTGTGCTCTGCTCTGTCGGCTTGCGCCATGGTGTGCGTGCAGATCACGCTGTGCCAATGGTGCGTACCGTCCACGCTCCAAAGCGTGCTGTACTCGTGCGCGCAGCCGTCGTTCCAGGCACATGCGTCGCACGCACCGTCGTTATTACTGTCGGTATGTGCCTCTTTGCCGTCCGTGACGCTATGGCCGCAATCTGCATCGTACCAATGTCTTGTGTTATCGTAAGAATATTCCGTTTTGAAGGTGTGCGTATGCGCAGGATCTGCCCATGCACATACGTCACAAGCACCGTCGTTATCCGCATCGCTATGCGCCTGGGCATCCAACTTTACGTTGTGTCCGCAGGATGCACCGTGCCAGTGCCCCTCGGCATCCGACAGCCATGCGTCAGCCATGACGGGATGCTCACATCCGCCGCCATGACCGCAAACGTCACACATATCGTCGTTGTCCTCGTCCTTGTGTGCTGCAAGCGCATCCTTGACGTCGTGTCCGCAGGCACTGTCATGCCAGTGATTCCCGGCATCGCTGCTCCACGCCTCGGCAAAGGCGTGCTCGTGATCGCTGCCGTAAGCGCAGATATCGCAAACGCCGTCGTTTTCGGCATCCACGTGCGCGCCCACGTTGGCTTTTTCGTCGGTATGCTCGCAGGTAGCGGCATACCAGTGCGCATCGGAGTCAAAGGACCACGCGTCCGCATAGGTATGGGTATGTGCCTGGGGCTCGCCGCCCTTATCGCAAGCAACGAATGCAAGCGTCAGGGCAAGGCAAGCGCAAGCAAGTAAGCAAATTCTTTTCATATTTGCCTCCTATTCTCATTAATCATTGGTATAGTAGCCGCAGGCGAATAACCATTGGTCATCTTCCATTGCGTCCACCTTGATGTTGGGATTTTCCTCTACCCAGCCGTTACCGTCACGGAACAAAAGCTGGGAGATACTGTATTCCTGTAAAAAATCCTTGAGCTCGGGAGTGACGGGGAATTTGCCGTCACGGTTGACAACGTCAGCATAGCCAAGCCCGCGCATCTGCAAAGGATCCAGCCGTCTGCAATCCGCATGGCAATACTGGCAGGTATATAAGCACGCACCCTCACATCTGCCCTGCGTGCGGCAGGGGCAATTGGAAACGCAGAAGTAAGGACCCAAATCGGGGCTGGGCGGATCAACCAGAAGCGCATCATAACCCTCGATAAACTGCTTATAATTGCGCGTGCCGGATGCCACGGTCAGCGCCTTGTTACCCCTGTACTCGATCATATTGAAGGGAGTATCCAAAAACCTGCAGGATGCGGTGATATCGGCGTACAGCATAGGACCAAAGCCCTTTGTGCCGGCATACTTTTTCTCGTCGTACAGGTGATAGACGCCGGTTTCGGGATTGAGCTTATAGCAATCCCCGTCAAACACGTTTCTGCCGCCCACAACGCGCTCCGCACCAACGTATCTGCCCGATGCGTTGTAAATGCCGCGCAGATAGCTTGCCACCGCGGCAAAGCGGCTCTCATGCATAACCGCATACAAGTTTTGGATCGATTGCGGGAACTGCTGCTCCTCGGTGCTGAACTTGAGCGCCTTGAGTGCCTCGTAGGTTTGCGTACCCTGTGCGCCAAAGACGCCTACGCGCTCACAGAATTGCTGCTCGGACAGGCTGCAAAGCTGCGTAATATGCCCGAACATGAGCGCATACATATCGGTAGGCACCTGCATGACCGATACGGTATCCTGCCTGTTATAGGTGGACTCCAGTTGAATGGAAAAATCCACGGTCTGCGGGAAATCATCGCTTTTGGCGTCAAGTCTGATCGCAAAGGTGAAGACCGCACCGAT
Organism: Eubacteriales bacterium; assembly: GCA_045587385.1. Lineage (GTDB taxonomy): Bacteria > Bacillota > Clostridia > Oscillospirales > CAG-272 > SVQP01. Next base: position 10,295 of record JAZNCE010000081.1, on the reverse strand, counting down.
CTCGTCGTCATCCACGCGCATCTCGTAGTAAAAATTCTTGGTGTATCCGTTCTCCGCGCCACCGCCGTCCTGCTCGTGATCGAACAGCTTGAACTGCGAAGAGCCAACGTACACCATCAGCACGGGATTATACTGCTGTGCAGCAGTATCCACCAGAGATTCCAGCACGTAGGTGCCCGACGAGGTGGGAATAAACTCGAAAAAGATCAGTTGCCCCGCGCGTGCGTACTGTGCACGATAGTAGCCGGTCTTTTTGAGCGCAATGCAATGGTACTCGTCCGCTCCCGCACCGCGCGGCACCTCCACGCGCTGCAGCTCGATCTCCACGTCTCTTCCCTGCACCGTGGCGGTGTAGGCGTTGGGATCGTAGGTGTACCCCTCGGGCAGACCCGACAGCGTGACGCGATAGTCACCGTCCAGATCCTCTATAGCAGCCTTACCGTTTTGCAAGGGGGCTGTATGATAGCTGTAGCCGTCCGTCCACTGCGCCAAGAGCCCCTCGGTTGCGGTAAAGATCTTGCCGTTATGCGTCAGCGTGACCGTATAGGGAGCTGTTTGCTGCTCGGTTTCGGTCTCGGGCGCGGCGGTCTGTGCCTCGGTCGTTTCGGTCTTGCCCTGAGAGTCGATCGCCTGATGATACTGACCGCACGCGCAAAGTCCCAGCAGCGCAGCCAGCACAATGCCAATACAAATGTGTTTTTTCATATCTGCACTCTCCTTTCACGCACGCTTTTTGAACCGAAACAGGCTCTTGATATCGTTTTTGGTGATCTTGCGGACGATAATGTCCACAATATACAGCACCGCAGCCGCGATCAGCAGCGGAACGGTGAAGTAAACGGAATAGGTGTCGAGTCGGTCGGGATCGTTTTCCAGCTCGGGCACGTTACCCTCGCTGACCGTTCCTCTGTCGCGCACCGCATTGTGCAGCTCGGCAGAATCAAAGGTCACGAACGCATCGTACTCGGGCGAATAGGAAATATTGAACACCGATTCCGAGGCGAAGGTATAGTCATCGTACGCGTACATGATCTCCACGCGGTACTTGCCCACGGCACTTGCCGCAAACTCGTGCGCATAACGCTGCGAATCAAATACGGGCTGCACCTCTATCACCTGTCCGTCCGGTGTGCTCACGCGCATTTGCACGGTTGCGTACGGATTGAGCGTTGCGGGGATCATTTCTATGCGCGCGTTGATACCGTCGTAGGATACGTACAGCGTGTAAGGATAATCCATGCGCTCGGCGGGTGTGTTCGTCGAGGCAACGGCGCCAAAGAGGCGCATGCCGTCCTCTCCCTGCCAATCCTTTGCCCAATCTCCGCTCACGGTACTTGTAAAGCAAGCCACTCTGCCGTTGCCGTATTTCCAATACGCATACAGCGGTGCTTCTACGGTGCTGCCGCTCGCCTTGGTATAAGGCACAGTCAGCACGGTCTTGGCACTTGCCTTTGCCTTGGCGTACACGTACCCGTGCACGTCGGGCAGATAGGAAATGCCCTTGACGACGTCGTCCTCCTCGTTTTTGATGGTGACGGGAGATCTTTTTTCGATCACGGTCTCGGTCACCTCATCGGCAACGTCACCGAAGATCAGCTCGTCCAGATCTCTCTCGTCCTGCAGCCAATAATATCTGCCGCGTCCGTATTCCGCGATCCGTTTCATATTCTCGGTGCCCTCTTGACAGCTGGTATTGATGACCGTGGTCACAATCCCTGCCTGATACAGCTGATTTGCCATATCCGCCGCGTCATCCGGCTCTGCCGAATACGACATGCCGTCGCTGATCAGCACCACCTGCTTTTCCGAGAAGGAAAGCGACTGCATCTGCCCAAAAGCAGCCTTGAGTGCCGCACCGATGACGGTGCCCTGCGTGGGCTCTATACCATTGATGATCTCGGCAACCTGCTCCTTATTGGTTGCCTCGGTGGGCATCTGCTCGATATACACCTCACCCGAGAAGGAAACCACCATGACGTAGTCCTCGGGGTTCAGCAGATCCAAGAACTTGACCGCTGCCTTTTTGGTCATGATCAGTCTGGACGCCATTTGCATGGAGCGCGAGGAGTCCAGCACCAGACAATACAGCTTGGGGTCTGCGTCGTTGTTGCCAAACCGTACGGGCAGCATATCCTCAAGTGCGCCAAGCGTATCGTCGCTCTTATTCTGGATATACGTATCGCCCACGGTGATCAAACTCTTGCCAAACAGCGACACGACCGTATCCACGCTCTCCACGAACGCGGTATAGTTTTTCAGCTCGCGCACGTCCGCGTTTGACAGCACGATCTGATCGTAAACGCAAAGCTGCTCAACCGTGCAGGGTACGTTCGGGTTGCCCACGTATGCATCGATCTGCGCATTTGCGCCGTAAATGCGTGCCAATGCGTCCGCATCGCTCTGCTGCGAGGTAATCACCAGCACGCGCAAGGTCTCGGTCACGCGCTGCGTAAAGAAATACGCGTTATTATGAGAAGACACGTCCCCCTCTGCATCCACGCGCACCTCGTAATCAAACTCACCTGCCGACGAGGTGTCGGTATGGAAGGTCACAAGGTTGTAGCCCGTGTCCAAGGAAACAGCCTTTTGTGCAAGCTGCGTGCCGCCTATCGACAGCGTGACGACGGCATCGGTCTTTGCGCTGCTCTGCACCAGCACGGTTGCCGCGGTGGGATGGTCAAGGTAGGTAGCGGGCGTATGCTCCACGCCGCCGATCTGTACCTCGGTCACACCCTCGCCCACGTTGTTATCCACGTACACGGTGTCCAGCGCAATATTCTCGGCATACAGGTGCTCGACCGCCGAGATCAGCGCACTCGCACCGTCCGCACTCGTCTGCTTGCCGTCTGTCAGCAGCACCACGCGCTTGATCACGTCCCGGCTAAACAGCGTTGCGGCATATTCCAACGCCCCTGCAATATCGGTGGCGCTGTCGTCTGCACCACTCTGCTTGACGCTCTTCAAGGGCTCTTTTTCTGCTTTTTGGACGCAAACTGCATCCTTACCAAAGCAAACAAGCCCCACCGAACTGTTTTCAGGCAGCTTTTGCTGCAGCTCGGCAATATACGTATCGATCAGATCGAGATTGCGGTTTGCGGAGTAAGAAACGTCCGCGACCACGTACACCTCGGTCTCGGTCATCACCGTTACGCTTACCATGCCGGCAAGCGCAGGCACCACCAACGCCACGATCAGCAAATGCAAGATCAGCGAGGTGACGGTATGTGCATTTTTATTGTCCTTTTTGATGGCTATGCAATACGGCACGATCACCGCTGCCAAAAGCGGCACGGCAAGCAGCAAAAGCCACGGATTATCGAAGCTGATATTTCTCATAGCAATACACCACCCAATCTGCCGCAAACAGCAAAGCAAGTAAAATGAAAACCAAAGTCAACGCATCATATCTGCCGTCAAAGCTCCCCTCGGTTGCAGTTCCCTGCAAGGAAAGCAGCTTTTCGGCAACCACGGGATTGCGCTCCGCCTCGGGCACGCCCGCATGCAGGCAGAAGGTACGGGGAGAGCCACCCACCGTGACCGTCACGGTATATACGCCTGCCTCGGCAGGCACAAAGCTTGCCACGGCACTCTCACAGCTCAGATATTGCACCTGCCCCGAGGGTGCATCCACACGAACGCTCTCGGTGTTGGCAAGCAGATTGATCTGCACCTCCTCACCGCAGGTAAAGCTGTTTTGCTCCAGCACGGCGGGAAAAGAATACTCGGCAAGGTTGCGCACGAGCATGACGAAGTCCATGCGCATGGCAATATTGGAATTATGCAGATCAAAGGCAAAGACCGCAAGGCGGTTGCCGTACGCGGTTGTGCCGGCAAACACAACGGGATTTCCTTCATAGGACATCAGCGTTGCGAATTTGCGGTACATGCCGCATTTGATATACCCCGTTACGTGCACCTCTTCGCCCGTCATATCGCGCGTCAGCTGTTGCACCATAGAGGTGCTTTGGCGTGAAAGCTCCAGCACGCCCGCCTCTGCCAAGGTCATCTCGCCCTGCACCGAAAAACCGAGATCATCCGCACCGGACGTGGGATTGATCAGCCAGATCGCACCGTCCACCGGCATGCTTGCAGGCATAAAGGTATCGAAAATATAAAGTCCGTAGCCAAGATCGTTGTGGTATTCCTCGGTCGATTTGACCGTGATGTTGGTCTTGCCCACAGCTCCCAGCGCCGCCTGGATAAAGAAGGGACGGTCGCTGACCAGCAAAATCTTGTACGCTGCATCGCTTTGCAGATCAAAGAGCACTACGCTGTTATCGCTTGTCAGCGCATCCTCGTTGGCGATCTGCACACGCAAGGAGGCGAATTCGTGGATCTTTGCCGAGAGCTGGAAGGGCGTTGCCTTCTCGCGCTTGGTCACCACGGTGTTGGTCGCCAATGCAGTCTGTCCGTCATCAGCATACAGCTCCAGCGACAGCGTGGCATCCGAGCGATAGGAGGTCACGTAACCGCTCACGGTCACGGTCTCGCCCTGCACCGTGTAGCTCACACCGTCCAGTGCGTAATTCTGCGCGCTCTCGTCACACAAGCGGATCAACTCGATATTGTCGTGTATCTGGTATCCTCTGTCTGTCACCAGATATACGTCCGTGCCGCTGTTTTCGGCAAAATACGCCTGCGCCACAGCTTGCGCGTCTGCCGGTGTTGCGTCGGAATAACTGCAGGAAAGCCCTGCAAGCAATGCCTTGGCGGCATCCTTGTTCTCGGTTTGCTCAAACACGGTGGTAGTCTTTTGCGCGGCATGGATCAGCGTAAAGGTCGAGCCGTCGGCAGCATCGTCGATCATATCCGCAATGCGCTGCTTGCCTGCCTCATAGCGGCTCACGCCGTCCTCATGTTCCATCTGCATACTGCCCGAGCCGTCCAGAATAAAGCAGTAATCGCGTGCCGCGCCCTGCAACGTCAGCACGGGATGCGCAATGGTCAAGGAGATCGCCAGCACGCAAAGGATCTGCAACAGCAGGCTGATCAAGCCCGTCAGGCGCGAGAGCGGATTTTTCTTTTTGAGAAACCGCTCGCTGAGCTTCCACAGATACGTGGACGATACCGTTTGCTCGGTATACTTGCTCTTGATGATATAAATGACGATCAGTACGGGAATGCCCAAAAGCCCCAAAAGTCCTAAAGGATACAGAAATGTCATTTGATCACCTCCATATCGGTCAGACTACTAAAGAATATCTCTCCCATATCGGCAGTTGCATCCACCAGCAAATACGACGCACCGCGCGCACGGCAAAAATCCGCAATGCGCCCCGTGGCATACGCCAACGCCTGCTTGTAGGCTGCCGCGATATCGCGGTCAATGTTGCGCCGCCAGGTGTTTTGCACGTTCTCGGAATCATAAAGGTGCATCTTGCCGCGCAGCTGCGGGTTGAGCTCCTCACGCGAGAGCACCTGCAGGCAAAGCACGTCACGCTTTTGATCCACCATGTAGCCAATGGCATCCTCATAGTTATGATCGGTCAGAAAATCCGAGATCACGATGGAAAGTCCGTCACCGTATCCTACGGCGGTAGGCATGATCGCACCGCTGATATAGCTGTCGCCCGAAAACTCGAGATCGTTGAGCGCACCAATGCAGCGCATATACGACTGCTTGCCCACCATGCCCGATACCACGGGCTCGACCTCATTCCCGCGCACGGCATAAATGGATACCTTATCCATCTCGCACACCGAAAGATACGCAAAGGCGGCGGCAAGCCTGAGTGCCTGCTCTGCCTTTTGTCCGTTTCCGTGATCCATGGAGCGGCTGACGTCGATATAAATGCGCGTGTGCATCTGTCTCTCATCAAGATAGAGCTTGGTATAAAGCTTTTCAAAGCGGGCGTAGGCATTCCAGTCGATCTTGGTAATATCGTCGCCGGGTACGTATTCGCGCAGGTCCGCAAACTCGCAGGACGAACCGAAATTCTTGCTCTTCCGGTTACCGCCGAACATACCCGCAACGTTGTTTTTGAGCAGCGATTGCAGCAGCTCCAGCTGGCTCAAAAACGCATCGTTGACTGTAAATCTACTCATATTTCAATTTTTATTTCTTAAGCTTTTTGTTTTCCTTGAGCAGCATGGCAATGACGTCATCCACGCTCAGCTTATCGTTCACGGCAGCATAATTGATCTTAATGCGGTGGCGCAGTACGGGACACGCCAGCGCGTCGATATCCTCGTAGGATACGTTATAATGACCGTTCAGGAGTGCGCGTACCTTGGCACAGGTGATCAGCGCCTGCGCAGCACGGGGAGACGCACCGTACTTGATATACTTCTTTGCCGTCTCGGAGGACTTTTCCAGCTCGGGATGCGTGCCCGAAACCAGCGCGACCGCGTATTCCAGCACCTCGTCGATCACCGGTACGGTTGCCGCCAGCGCGCGCATTTCCAGAATGGTCTTTCCGTCCACCTGCGCCTCTGCCACCTCGTCCATGGTGATCTGGGTCATCTTGACGATATCCTTAAGCTCATCCTTGCCGGGGAAGGTCATAAGCAGCTTGAACATGAATCTGTCCATCTGTGCCTCGGGCAGAGGGTACGTGCCGTCCTGCTCGATGGGGTTTTCGGTTGCCAGCACAAAGAAGGGCTCTTCAAGCTTATAGGTCTTGTTTGCCACGGTGACCTTGTGCTCCTGCATGACCTCCAGCATGGCAGACTGGGTCTTGGGGGTTGCACGGTTGATCTCATCCGCCAGTACCAGGTTTGCAAAAATGGGGCCCTTGTTGAACACCTGCACCATCTTGCCGTCCTCGTCCTTTTCAATGACGTTCATACCCGTCACGTCCGAGGGCATCAGGTCAGGCGTAAACTGAATGCGGGAGAACGGCAGGCTTAAAATTCTGCCAAGCGAACGAACCAATCTGGTCTTACCGACACCGGGCACGCCCTCCAAGAGCACGTTACCGCCCGCTACGATGGCAATAATGACGTTTTCCACAACCTCGGTCTGACCGACCACGTCGCGCCCAAGCTCGGCTCTGATTCGCTCAGCCTGTTCGCCAAATCTCTTTACGTTTTCCATATTGTTTTGCATCTCTATGTACCTTCCTTTATCAATCTTTGTCTGCCGGGCTGAAAAGCGCCGTGAAATATGCCTCGATCAGCTCTGCCATATCATCGGAGAGCAGACCGTCGATCTTGCTTTCCAGGAAAATGGCGTTGTATCTGTCAATAACCTCGCTGTATTTGACGTAATCGTTGCGCTCGGGATCATAGATTACGTCCTGGCTGCCCACGATCAGCTCGCCGCTGCCAAGACCGCCATCCGATACGGTCTGATCGTCGTCATCCTCCTCGTAGTCGCCCGGGGTCTGCGGTCCTTGGTCGCCGCTCTCCCCTGCGGGCAGATCCTCTGCCGAAAGCCCGAATATCTCAAGCAATCTCGTCTCTACGTGCACGCCCATATCGGCGTCGTATCTCTGCTGCGTCAATGCCTTGGTCATTTGTACGTACGCGACCTCAAACGCGTCCTCGATATTATCGCGCCCCCATATCAGGGTGTAGGCATCCAGCTTTACTGCGACGTCGGCAAGCTTGCTTGCCAGCGTCTCCATCGCAGCAGACAGCGCATCCCGCTCGTCCGCACCTGCGTTGCGCAGCACCATTCGTAGTTCCTCCGAGAACACGTGCACCGCCTCGATCATGACCTGCTTATCGTCGATCTTGCCAAACTCGGCAACCATGCCGTCCAGGATCTGCTTGACCTCGGAAGCATCTTGCTTTGCCATTGCGCGCTCCAATTCGCGCGTATAGGGTGAACCGCCTGCCTGCATGATAGGCGACATGCGGCGCAGCGTGACAACGCCGTCCACAATACCCCGCACTGCCATAACCGTATCTATCACCAGCGTTTTCATTCTTCCCTCTGTTTTTGTGGTGCGTAACGCCTCCAGCAGTCCCTCCAAGGACGCAACCGTCTGCTCCTTGGCATCCTCTGTCATGGTAGAAGCGCGCACCTCCTCGATCAGATTCTGCAGCGCGATCGTCTCCCATTCGCCCAACTCAAAGGGCGGATCGACGGGTGCGGGGGGCGGCTCGGGCAGCTTGGCAGGAATGGCAAATGCCGTCACGCTCATGCCGAGCGCCACAATCAAGCATACAACGCAAGTCCATACGTGCCTGATCTTGAGCTTTTTGGTGGGGATGGCACGAAGCCTTGCATCCGTCTGCTCGCGCTGCAGCTGCATCATATCGTCCTGTCGCTCACGAAAGGCAAGCATGGTCTGCACGCCCTCGCGCATGGCAAGCTCGCAATCAAGCTTGCGCGCCAGCCTCTTTTTATAGGGGAACAGCACAGCGAACAGCAAAACAAACAGCAAAAGCCCCGCACCCAGCGCAATGCCCGTTGAAGCCACGGGGGTTAGCGGCAGGATCATGCGCTTATATAGAAGCAACAGCACGGCAAAGACCGCCAGTGCCAGAGAAGCACCCGACAGCGCACTGCGCCACACGGCGGCAAGCAACATGCGCCGCCAAAATTTTCTGAAGCCTTGTCCCATGAAACGACCTTCCTTTATCGGTTTATAGTTGTTGAAATATTATCCCATTGTAATCATATATCATTATACCATTTATTGCGTGTGATGTCAATAAAATCCGCCCCGTTCCCTGTGCCTGCAAGACAAAAAAATGCGCGTTTTCGTCAAATTATTTATTGCAATATCCACAAATTATGCTATAATATAGATGAATATAACTCTTCGGGAGGACGACAATGAAAACCGGAATCGTTGATACCGCTTACCTATACCTGGGTAGCCACGAGGCAGCCTTTGCACGCATGAAGCAGCACGGCTACGATTGCACCGATTATCAGCACTTGGTAGACACCGACAACGCACTGTTCGCGATGGATGCAAAGGGCTTTGAGCGCACGCTGCTGGGCGTTAAGAAGGACGCGCAAAACGCGGGCATTGAAATTTATCAGGCGCACGGTCCCTGGCGTTGGCCGCCGCAGGATTTCACCCCCGAGGACAGAGCCGAGCGTTTTGAAAAAATGTCGCGCGCCATCCTGGGCTGCGAGATTTTGGGCAGCCCCAACTTTATCATTCACCCCATCATGCCCTTTGGTGACTGGCAGGATCCCGAGCCCGAAAAGCTGTGGGACATGAATTTAGAATTCTTCTCGCGTTTGTGCGAGGTAGCAAAGTCACACGACCGCGTCATTTGCTTTGAAAATATGCCCATGCTGGCTCTCTCGCTCTCCACGCCCGAGCAGATTCTGCGCTTTGTCAAAGAAATCAACTCTCCCTATATGCGCATGTGCCTTGACACGGGGCATTGCTCGGTGTTCGGGCTTTCCCCTGCCGACGCGGCGCGCATGATCGGCAAGGAATACCTGCGCGCTCTGCACGTACACGACAACGACGGCAAAGCCGACAGGCACATGCTGCCCGGCGAGGGCGTGATCGATTGGGAGGACTTTGCACGCGCGCTTGCCGAAATCGACTGCCAGTGTCCCGTTTCGATAGAAACAAGCGTCAGCGGCAAGATTCCCGCAGCAGAAAGAGATGCGGCAGAAAGAGAGCTTGCCAATACGGCTCTGCGGATTGCAGGAAGACTCTGATATTACCATACGCTTTCCGGGGCTGCGCCAAATCAAACGCAGCCCCGAAAAAAAGTCAAAAATTCTTATAATTTTTTCGCAAAAAGGGCTTGACAAGAAAAAAGTGCTGTGTTATAATAATCCGGCTGAGAGATACGGCCCGGTAGCTCAGTTGGTTAGAGCGCTAGCCTGTCACGCTAGAGGTCGAGGGTTCAAATCCCTTACGCATCGCCATTAGCAAGGCGTCGGTTCAAACCCGGCATCCTGGGAAACTGGGATTAGTTTAAAAGGTAAGAATAGACTAAACCAACCTGGCAAGGTGGCGCTTTCACTGATGTGAAAGAACGAGTCGGTGCGGAGACTTTCAAAACCCGCACAATTGGTGAGGTTTCATTCCTCACCTATATGCTGGCGTAGCTCAGTTGGTAGAGCACGCGCTTGGTAAGCGCGAGGTCACCAGTTCAAGTCTGGTCGTCAGCTCCATATGGGTCAGTACCGAATCGGCAAACGGAGCGGACTGTAAATCCGCCGCCACTGGCATAGTTGGATCGACACCAACCTGGCCCACCAACTCGTCTTTGTGAGAGTTCTCGCGTTAAGAAACTCATTAGCGACTTAACTGCTACCGACTGTGATTAACAGAAGCTTCGAGGTCAGGGAACGAGGAAAGTGTTAAGAGTGTAGTAAGCAGGGCCTTGCTTACTATATGCGCTCCTGTGGTGGAATTGGCAGACAC
>JAZNCE010000080.1:0-8351 GCA_045587385.1 Eubacteriales bacterium | reverse complement strand
CCTTCATCATGAACTCTCCCTTGAAGTCTGTCTGCCACATCTCGTTGCAGGCTTCCTTCTCGAATCGCTGATACGGTTTGTGCTTCAGGCTTTCTTCTTCCGTTATACAGCCGTTTCGCTTCAGAATATTGTTCACGGTTCTGACGCAGGGCATATCTGCTTCACCGCGTTTCTCCAGTACATCATGAATCTTTTTCGCACCCCAGCCGGGATTTTCACTCCTGACTTTGAGAATTTTCTCTTCCGTTTCTGGATCTGTCTTTCCGGTTATGCGGTGCGGTCGGCGGCTTGCATCCGACATTGGCAGCCCCTGTTCGCTTCGGTTCAGCCACTTGTAGCCGGTCTTTCGGGTGATTCCGAATTCCCGGCATATCTGACTGAAATTTCTGCTCGCTTTGGCTGCTGCGATGAATTCTTCGCGTAATTCTTCCACAGTTTTGTTCTCCCACGGCATCCTCTTTTGCCTCCATTCGGCTTTCTTTGATGCCTTTATTTTACCACAAAACTGTTTACTATGTCCTTGCACGATCTGTATACTATGTTACTACATTGTACACTGTGTTCGCCCGCAAAATCTGCCATTATCAAATATAGGTAAGATGGTTTTAGACGAATTAGAACGATGGAATCAAACATATCCTGCGGTATCACTATATTCCTATGTGATTATGCCGAATCACCTACATATAATGGTTGTTATTTCTGCCGATGAATACGGGCGACCACAGGTCGCCCCTACGGTGGAACGGATGGTAAAACAATTCAAAGGTGCGGCAACAAAAAAGATTGGTGCATCCATTTGGCAAAAATCCTATATTGAACACGTGATACGAAATAAAAAGGATTACGAAACCCGATCTAATTATATTTTCGAAAATCCGCTGCGATGGTACTACGACGAATTATACACCGAAGAATAGGGGTGTGGGCTTTGCCCGAAGCCCGCGTTGCTTGCAACGCTGTAATACAAAGGCGAAACCGGCGATAAAACATAACGATAAATAAGAATTTGCAAAAGAGGTGAAAGAATTTGCATTATGTTGAATTCGGAAAAGAAAACAATAACATAATCCTTCTTTTGCATGGAGGTGGGTTGTCGTGGTGGAATTATGAAGACGTAGCAAAATCACTTCAAAAAGATTACCATGTAATCCTGCCAATACTGGACGGTCACGCAAAAAGCGAAAAACCTTTTACATCCATAGAAGATAATGCTGATGAAATAATAAACTTTATTGATGCACATTTGGGAGGTTCTGTTTTTCTAATTGGTGGTTTATCCTTAGGTGGGCAGATTTTACTGGAGATTTTGTCGCAACGCAACGACATTTGCAAATATGCCATCATTGAAAGTGCGCTGGTTATACCCTCGAAATTAACGTATTCTATGATTAAACCTGCATTTGGAAGTTGTTATGGGTTAATACAGTACAAATGGTTTTCCAAACTGCAATTCAAGTCACTGAAAATAAAATCTGATTTATTCGACTGTTATTTTAGAGATACTTGTGCCATATCCAAGAAAGATATGATTGCTTTTTTGCAGGCAAATTCGTTATATTCCTTAAAGGAATCCATAAAAAACTGTACCACAAAGGTTTATATATTTGTTGGCGAAAGAGAAAATATCGCAATACAAAAATCTGCCAAAATAATTCATCAAGCTTTGCGGGAGAGCGTATTACATGTCCTTCCTGAGTTGTATCACGGTGAGTTTTCCATAAATAAGGGCATAGACTATGCAAATAAAATTCGAGAGATAAACGGATACTGACAAATTCCAATTTGTCGAACAGGATCACATAAAATTACCCCAACAGACTTTGAAAATCTGTTGGGGTTAATCTTTGTCTTCTGCGTTGCATTTATACCTTTGCGGACAGTCGAGGGTCTCGCTGCGGCTCGGTCACACTCGCGTTCTGACATGCCACTGGCATGTCATTCATTGCGCTCGTGCCGCTTCGCTACGCCTGTCCCTACAAGGAGAAATTAAACTTCCTTATGAGAAGTCTGCTTTACGCAGCCTCTTTTTCAATCCCTTTCATTGCCCGTTTGAATACGAACACGAACAATATCGCGGTAAAGGTGACCGCCAGCACGTCGGCAATCGGCTCTGCAAGATAGACCCCCATCGTTTTATTATCTACCAGCGCAGGCACGATATAGATCAAGGGGAGCAGCAGCACGAACTTGCGCATAACTGCCACCGTGACCGAGCAAAGTGCCTGACCGAGCGAAACGAAGGTCATCTGGCAGGCGATCTGAATGCCGAAGAGCACCATGCCTGCGTAATAGATGCGCAGCATGGGGGTGGCAAACGCGGCAAGCTCGGGCTTATTTGTAAACATGCCCACGAACACCTGCGGGAACAGCATGACCAAGAGCCACAGCGAAACCGAGTAGATCACGCAGGACACAAGCAGCAGCTTATAGGTGCGCTTGACGCGGTCGGGCTTTTTTGCACCGAAGTTGTAGGAGAGAATGGGCTGCGCACCCTGCGCCACGCCCTGCATGGGCAGCATGGCAAACTGCATCACGCTTGTCAGAATGGTCATAGCACCCACGGCAATATCGCCGCCATAAGTACGCAGCGAGGTGTTAAAGCAAATGGCGATCACGCTCTCGCTGGACTGCATGACAAAGGTGGCAAGTCCGAGCGCGACGCAAGGCAGCACGATGCGCGGCACGGGCAGCATGTATTTCGGGTGCAGCTTGAGATTGGTGCGCTTGCCAAGCAAAAAGAGAATGATCCAGACCGTGGACGCCGCCTGCGAGAGCACGGTGGCGATTGCCGCACCGCGCACGCCAAGTCCCAGCCCGTAGATGAAAATGGGGTCAAGCACAATATTGGCAGCTGCGCCGATGATGACCGACAGCATGGAGACGCGCGTAAAGCCCTGTGCCGAAATAAACGCGTTCATGCCAAGCGTGAGCTGCACGAACAGCGTGCCCATGGCGTATATGCGCATGTATTCGGTGGCGTAGGTAATGGTGTTTTCGCTTGCACCGAAGGCAAGCAGCAGGGGTTCGTTCCATATCAGTAAAACGGCAGTCAGTATCCCCGAAATGATCAGCTGCAGCCCAAAGCAGCCTCCTAAGATACGCTCGGCTTTTTCATAGTTGTTCTCGCCCATGGCGATCGATGCGCGCGGCGCACCGCCCGAGCCGACCAGCGCGGCAAAGGCGGACACGATCATGATCAGCGGCAGACAAACGCCCACGCCGGTCAGGGCAAGGTCGCCGTAGCCCTCGATGTGTCCGATATATATGCGGTCAACCACGTTGTAAAGCATGTTGACCAGCTGCGCCACCACGGTGGGCAACGCCAGCTTAAAGAGCAGATGCCCCACGGGGGCGTGCCCCAAAAATTCCTTATCCTGTTGCATAGATGCATCCTTTATTGAAATGATACCCACATTATAACACAAAATCGGCAGAGGGGCAAGCCCTCTGCCGAAATTCATGCGGTTTTACTTGTGCTTTGCGTCAATTGGTCAATCTGAACGCTTTGACGTAGACCGTGTCGCCTGCGGTTGGGGAAGAGAAGTAATCAAATCTGACCATGTGGATCAAGCCCTGCCAGAAATCGAGATCCTTGACGTTGATCTGCAGGGTATGATACTGCCCGTCTGCAATCAGCGTGCCCGTTACCGCTGCTTCTGCTGCGGGGGCTTTGACGTCTCCTGCGCAAAGGAAGAGCTGCGTTTCATACGAAGTCTGGGCATTGGTGGTGGGGATCATGTATTCGATCTCAATGATGCCGTGGTCCTGGGCAAAATGCTGCTGTCCGCCGTAGTCAAAGACGAAGGTGACGTTGGGATCGGCGTCCACAGCCTTGAACATAATTGCCTTTTGCTCCTCGTCAAAGCCGTATTCGGTGCTGCGGGGATAGTTGATGGAGCTCATCCCGTCCTTAACGGAAAGATCCACAACGACGGGGGTAGCCTCATCACTGTAGGGCGCGCGTGCAGGGGCTTTTACGCGAAAGCCCTCGTTGGTGCTGAAATCGCGGTTTTGGGTAAATACCTCGCGGATCTCTTCAAGATTGCCCGCGACCAGAAGATAGCTGTATTCAATGGGCTCAAAGGACTTGATAGCAATTCTGTTCAAGGGGGAGATATAGCTGCAGGGGTTGCCCTTGGCATCATTGCTGCCCTTCTGACCGGAGAGGTAACGCATGGTCAGCACTCTGTCTACGTTAGGCACGTAAATGCCAAGACCGTACTGCGCCTCGCCATTGATCATGGCAAACCAGGTTTCGGTGTTGGGCTCCTTGAGCTGGATGTAGTGGCTGGATTTGTTGGTGTTGGGGTCTACGTTGCTCCAATCGGTAATGGTGCTGAGCGCGTCCCCCGTCCAGGGCTTGCCACCGTCGTACCATACAAAGGTGTCAAAGCAGTTGACGGTATATACTGCGGGAAGCTCCTGGTCAAGCACGGGATGCGTCCAGCCCGAAAAATCGGTAAAGCGGTTGAATACCTCGATGTAATCGTCCTTGACTACGTATTCATTTTCCATATAACTGGGGGTGTAGGACTCCTTGAGCGGCCAGTCCAGGGGCTGTGCCTTGATATAGATGCGGTCTTTTTCAATCTTGAAGTCAATGATACGGCTGTCGCGCTTGTTGACGTCACCGCCCTGCACGGGGTTGTAAGCCACGCCCTCAACGCCCTGATAGCCGCCCTCTACGTACTGATCTGCATAGTAGAACACGCCGTAGTAGGATTGCTGGATGAGTCTGCCTTCGTCGTGCTTGTTGCACATGTTGGTCACGTCTGCCATGGGGCATTCCTTATCTTCCACGTGGTTGATCGAGCCGCCCCATTTGAGTTCAATGCCCAAGGTGTAGCGGCTGCCCTCAATGTACTGCTGCGATTTGGGAACGGAAATGATCTCGGTTGTCAGGTCATACAGCACAAATTCCGCATTTTTGTTCTCGCAGGTGTCCACCTGCATGGACTCAATGCCCATGCCGTTAACCTTGGTCAAAAACTTCGGATTGACTGCGGAAAATTCCGTCTCTCCTGCTTCGAGGTAGAATACGTCTGCCAAGCGCTCGTCCTTTTCGGTATAGGTCAGCGTGATCTTCATAGGCGCGGAGGCAAAGTATTTGATGGTAAAGCGGTTGAATTCGCCTGCAAATTGGTCGTCAAAATCCATGGTCAGACCCTTGGTAAAGGAGAACGTGCTCTCTCCCACGGTATCGTAGCCGCCTGCGGTGTAGGTAAAACCGCTCTGCGTCGTGACGGTTGCACCGTTCTCGCCTGCGACAATGGAAAAGGCAGGGGGCGGGGCACCTTGGTCGGTATCGGCGTTCGTGTCGGTGCCCGTGTCGGTGCCTTCGGGCGTTTTGTTGCATCCTGCAAGCATACCGAGCAGGAGCGTCACGATCATAAGGATTGCTAATAATGATTTGTTCGGTTTCATAAATGCCTCCAAAATTTTACTCTGTTACGGGTGCGGGAGCGAACTTGATCTCGCTGATCACGGGCAGGTGATCCGAAAGATACATGCCGCAGCGGTCGTAAAGGCGGAGCTTATAGGAAAGCGCGGTCAGGGAAGAAGCGGTATAGAGCACGTAGTCGATGGGCTCTTTTGCGGGATTGTACTTGCTGCCGCCCTGGTCATGAGAGGCAGTCATGCTTGCGCAAAAGCCCTCGGGCATATTGTCGGGAGCGTCGTAGCGCGTGTTGGAGAAGGGGGAATACGCCTTGGTGCCGTCTGCCAGCTCAAATGCCTTTGCACCGGTCAGCGTCTTGTAAACGGCATATTGCTTATTCTCGCTGTTCACAGCTGCCTGGTTAAGGTCGCCCGTCATGACCATGGGTGTGTCGCCAAAGCGTTGAATGAAACGCAAAATCACGGTGATCTGCTTGGTGCGCAGGGTCCTTCCTTCGCTGCTGCCGAGATTATCAAGGTGCGTGTTGACGTGCACGTATTCCTTGCCCGTCACGCGGTCGCGCAGGTGCGCCCAGGTGCAGATGCGAATGTATTGGCTTTCTTCAAATTTCGAGCCCTTGACGTCGGGCGTGTCGGAAAGCCAGAACGTGCCGCTGTCCACAAGCTCAAATTTATCCGTGCGGTAGTAAATCAGGGATGCCTCCTGCCCGGGGGCTCTTTGCTCACCCACGCAGGCGTAGCTTGCGTTAAAGATGAAGTTTTTCATCATGCCTTCCCACAGCGGAGTTACCTCCTGCAAACCGATCGAATCGGGCATGTATTCGTCCAAAAGATCGTGGAGCATGTCGGCGCGGATGTCAGCGCGCACCTTGGAGCCGCTTTCCACCTGCACGTTGAAGGACATGACCTTGATTTGATAATCATCGGCGGTCTGCTCGGTAATGGGGTAGGTGTTGGCAGGCTTGTAGGCAAGGGACTCTTCCTTATCTGCAAAGAAGGTCATTTCGTCAAGGTACAGCACCTCACCGTTTGCGGCAGCCATGTTTTCCATGTCAAAGCGGAACAAGGGGAGGTTTTTGTTGTATTTGGAAAGGTCGATCCAAAGGTATTGCCAATCCTCGGTGCGTTGCAGGCGATAATCCACCTGACCGGTCACACCCGTGCCCGAGGGTGTCTTGGTGCTGTAGCCGTAGAAGGAGAAAATACCGCCCGTCAAATCAGCAGCGCGTATCTTGAGCACCAAGTAGGGGTATTCACGCGTGTCCACGGGTGCATATCCCAAGTCCTTGACAAGCTGCGCGTGCTTGAAATATACGTAAGGGTCGCTGGTATTGGGATCGGAGATAGAGGACGTGGTCAGCGCAAGCAGTTGTCCTTCCGCTTCATTCTGCTCCAAGGATGCCTTGCATTGATGCGCCTGGAACAGATAATCCGAGAGCTTGATGTCCGCGGGGAGCATGGAGAAGGAAAGCGAGGTCAAAAGCTCGGGTTCTGGTGCGGGTTCGGTTTCGGATTCCGTTTCCGTTTCCGTTTCCGCTTCCGTTTCCGTTGCAGGCTCGGTTTCAGCCATGGTGGTGTTCTCGGTATCAGGCTCGGTCGTTTGCTCTTCGGTCGGCTCAGCGGTTGACTCAGCCGTGGTATCGGTGTCCGTGCCGCTCTCGTTGCAGGCGGCAAGCAGCGGCAGGCACAGCACAAGGGCTGCCGTAAGGCAAAGCAGCTTTATTTGCGGCGTTGCGTGTTTCATGTCGGGTACCTCCGTTTGATACGTTACATTAACTTAATTATAGCCGAGTCAAGGGATTTTGTCAATAGATTTATTTCTGCGCGACCCCTTGCAATCGCATCGGAATTTTGCTATAATATGTTCATGATAACATCACAAGGAGTTTTTATGAGTCAGAATCTTCACGAGAACCACCGCGAAAGAATGCGACAGCGTTACCTGCAGCAAGGCGCGGATGCCTTTTCCACGCATGAACTTTTGGAAATGCTGTTGTACCAATCCATCCCGCGCGGAGATACCAACGGCACGGCGCATGCGCTACTCGAGGAGCACGCAGGGCTGGAGGGCGTTTTGTTTGCGAACACGGATGACCTGTGCACCACAGAGGGCGTGGGAATCAAGAGTGCGATCATGTTAGGAATTGTGGGCGAGTTGGTGCGCCGCTGCGCCCTGGAAAACAGACCTCGTTCTGCCGTTTTTGATACCTTTGATAAGGCGCGCCGCTACGTTGAACCATATTATATCGGTGCGGACGTGGAGCGCGTGTACGTGATGATATTTGATAACGGCTTGCATCTGATCGATTTTTATCTTGCCTGCGAGGGGACGGTCAATGAAGCGTATCCCTACGCTCGTGCGATTGCGGAAAGAGCGGTGCGCAAGCGTGCAGCGAGTGTTTTGATCGCGCACAACCATCCGAACGGATTTGCCGTGGCAACCGCACCCGACCGCGAATTTACCCACACAGTAGAGCAGGCACTCAAAATCTTCAATATCAATCTTCTGGAGCATATGCTGTTTGCGGACGGAGAATGTATTGGACTTTTGAAAAAGTATGCGGGCTCCTTGCGCGCCAGCCCCACCAGTGAGGATAGCGAAACGTTCTTTGCCAAGTATTACGCGGATATGGAAACAGGCCGCCGTACACTTGCCGATATGTTGGGGATGGAGAATGAAAAGACGGAATAAAACCGCGCTGAAGTGATGCATGCGATTTTATCGAAAGAAGAGTGCAGTTGCCATCAAAAAGAGCAGCCCCATGTGGTTGTAAAATAAGCGGAGAAATTCGCAAAAATCAAGGACTGTATCGTTTTGATGCAGTCCTTGATTGCTTTTATAGATAGTTGCTGTAGGTGCTGGCGATCAATGATCGCCCCTACAGTGTATTCTTTAAGGCTTTAGTATTCTAAAACTCCAACATACTCAGTTGTAGGGGCGATCAGTGATC
>JAZNCE010000079.1:0-5906 GCA_045587385.1 Eubacteriales bacterium | reverse complement strand
ACCAAAAAGACAGAGAGGCTGCCGATGGCAGCCTCTCTGTCTTTTTGGTGGACCCGAGGGGAGTCGAACCCCTGTCCGAAAGCCCGTTGATACGACTTTCTCCGTGGGCAGTCTGTTATTTAGAATTCCCCCTCGGCAGCGTCAGCAGACAGACTCCGCGTCAGGGTAGCCATTTTGTGCATGATCGGTTCAATGGCGAAACACCGATGCACGGTCACCGCTTCATGACGTTGGGGTCTCGGGCGCGGTACTCCGAGAGCAACGGGCAAGACCGCAGTCTTGCAGCACTGCCTGATTAGGCAGCCAGAGCAACTTGATTGTTGTCGTTTATTTTTTAAAGTTGGACAGTTTATCGGGATTATCCGGCCCGCCACGCTTATCGTATCGCAAAACCCCCGTCGAAACCTTTACGGGCCCATGCGATAACTCTATTATTATATATCATTTTTGCCCATTTGTCAAGCATGAAATCTGTCGGATTGCAATTTATGCAGCTATAGCTGTATCTCATCAAAACGACTTGACAATCGTCACATTTTTTGGTAAAATAAGCACAGAAATCATAACAGAAAGGGGATATCTATGAAGAACAGATACGTATCCTTATTCCTGTGCTTGTGTTTGGTGTTTGCCTTGCTGTTGCCCATGCTCAGCGCATGCAACGAAAGCGGTGACGAGCAGCATACGACCGAGCAGCCTACAGAGCAAGAGACCTCTGAGCCCAACGAGGAGAGCGGAGCGGACTCTACCGAGCCTCCCGTGAGTACGGACACCGATCCTGCCCAAACGGAAGAGCCGACTACCGCGCCCGATACAGAGCAGACTACCGAGCAGGATACCGAACAAAGTACCGAGCAAGGCACAGAGCCGCCTCCCGCAGAGCAGGCATGGACGCTGCCCATTTTGCGCATTGATACGACTGACGGACACGACGTGACCAGCAAGGATCACTACAAGACCTGCACGGTCACCTTGGAAAACTGCTCCGAGCCTATGCAGTTTGAGGATGTCACCGCCAATATTCGCGTGCGCGGAAACTCCACCGCTGTGACCGAAAAGAAGCCCTTCCGTCTCAAGTTTGACAAAAAGCGCAACATGCTTGGACTCAACGACGGCGCAAAATGCAAGTCGTGGTGTTTGATGGCGGACTATTACGATTATTCGCTCATGCGCAACAGCCTTTCCTTCCGTATGTGTCAGCAGCTGCTGGACGGCTATTCCTTTGCCTCTGATTGTACGTGGGTCGAGCTGTACGTCAACGGTGATTACCGCGGCGTGTACCTCTTATGCGAACAGACGCAGATCAATCCGCACCGCGTGGATATCTATGAAAAGGAAGATGCCGAGACCAATTTGGAGATCGGATATCTGATGGTAGGGCAGGGCGGCAGAACCGACGAGCCCAACACCGTGCAGATCAATTACGGCGGCATGCCCATGACCGACCTTGACGGCACTACCATGTCGTTTGGCGGCGGTAATTTCTCGCTTTCCTCGGGCGGTGACTACACGCGCGAGCAGATCGACTTTTGCGCCAAGGTAGTGGGCAACATTGCGCGTATTTGCTACTTTGCCATTATTGAAAACGAATATTACGAGTTGGACGAGAACTGGGAGCTGGTACGCAAGACTGACTTTACGGGTACGACCGACGAGGAAAAGCAGATTGAAACCATCGCAGCATACGTGGATATTGAATCTGCGGTGCGCATGTATATGACTGACGAGATCGTTAAGAATCTGGACTCGGGTACGTTCAATATGTATATTGATCTCTCGCCCGACGGTGCAAGAAAGCTGACCTTCGGTCCTCCTTGGGACTTTGACTTTGCACTTGCTAACACCAAATACGGCACGACGCACTCGCCCAAGGGGCTGTATGCAGCGAATTTCTCTGTCAGCGACGGTATGCGCGTCAATACGTGGTACGTGTTGTTCTGCAATGCAGAGTGGTTCAGAGAAATGTGCAAGCCCATCTGGATGGAGCAGCGCGAGGATCTGTTTGCAATCTGCGAGAGCATTCCCGCCGATGCGCAGCTGCACAAGGATTCGTTTGATCGCAATTTTGACCGTTGGAAGATCCTTGGTACCATGAATCAAGGACACCAGGCTGATGACGTGTTCGGCTTTGAAGAGCACATGGATGCTGCGTCCTTCGTTTACAGCTGGCTGAACAAGCGTCTGATCTATTTAGATACCGTTTGGGGTGACCGCGTGGTGACCGAGGACGAGGAAGACAAGGAATTTTCGCATCTGGACTTTTCCAAGGCAGACCGCAGCGATCTGTTCGAGGGCTATAGCAGCAGCGAGGGTGTATATTCGGCACTTGGCTACTTCCGCCTGAGAATTGCCGGTGACGGGCACGACCCGTACGTGCACATCAAATACGAGCAGAACGGTGCACAGCTTGATGCGGACGATTACAGCGTCATAGAGATTACCTACCGTGCGCACGCAAGCAATTCGAAAAAAGAAAACACCGGTGAGATATTCCTGTGCGCAGGGCAGTATCAAAACCCGACGGGCGGCGTTTCGGTTCATTTCGATACGATTGCTGACGGGCAATGGCACACCGTGCGCATTCCCGTGGCTTGGAGCGGTGAGGTGCATCAGCTTCGTCTCGACTTCTTTAGTAGCGGCAAGCCGGGCGATGCATTTGACTTGCAAAGCATCATTTTGACTAACTGAAAATAACTTTAAGCCCAAAGCGAATTTCGCTTTGGGCTTAAAATATCACTGCAGCGCAGCAACAATATCACTCCGCCTGTGGCGGAATATCACTACGACGAAGTCGTAATATCACTTTGCAATAGCGTCCTGACGCTATTACAAAACACCTCCGGCTGGTCAAAAAACACCGTGTGCGTCCCTCCCGGGATGCGCAAAATACGCTTTTCGGGAGCGGAGATTTTGCGATAGTATTCCTCGATCATATCGGCAGGGCAGATGCGGTCGTCATCTGCTGTTAAAAAATAGACGGGCGTGCCAAAAGAGGCGGGCAGACGCCGCAGGTCAAACTCCATGCCAAGATAACAAATGAGCGGCTCTTCATGCGCAAAATAGGCGTGTGGCAAAAGCATCTGCCGCAGCTTCCAGCGCAGATCCAGCAGGTCACTGTCGGGAGAGAGCAGCCCCGTGCCAATATATGCCGCCATGGGTCTGCAGGCTGTGTTTCTTTGATACGCGCACGTCGCGTTACGCAGACGGGCATACGCCAAAAATCCGCTTTTGGAGAATTGCTCCTTGCGTGCACAAAAGTCCTTGATCTGCTCCTCCAGCCGCTCGGCACGCGCGACGTCACCCGCAAAACGCGCCTTGGCAGCCGCTTGTGCGGCAGCATAGACCGCGCCCGACAAAATATGCACGCATTGGCAGACCGATAGGTAGCAATGCAGCCGCTCGGGGTGGGATTTGGCGTATAGCACCCCCGGCACCGTGCCCCAGGAATAGCCCAGCAGAATGATTTTTTGTTTGCCAAAGCGACCGCAGAGATACGTAATCAGCTCGTCAAGGTCGCAAAGGATCTGCTCGCAGGAAACGGGAGCATCCTTGCCGCGGCTGGCATAAAAGGTGCGCCCACAGCCGCGCTGATCCCAGTTGACCAAGGTAAAGTCCTGCTCGAGCTGTTTTTGATAGTGGTAGGAAAG
This sequence comes from Eubacteriales bacterium, assembly GCA_045587385.1. Lineage (GTDB taxonomy): Bacteria > Bacillota > Clostridia > Oscillospirales > CAG-272 > SVQP01. Next base: position 2,259 of record JAZNCE010000079.1, on the reverse strand, counting down.
GCAGGAGGTGGGATTGCCCGGACCGCCGTGCAAAAACAGGATGAGCGGGTTGTGAGTGTCCTGCCCGCGGATCTGAATATATTGCCTGATGCCGCCTAAAGTCACGTAGCGACATTCCTCAATACCGTGCTTTGACACAATGCCATGCCGCCAGATCTGCCCCGCGCGCGTCAAGGCAAACGCGCAGGGAAGAGCCAACGCCGTGGCGGTAACGGTTAAAACGCTCATAAAAACTCCCTTGAAATACGTAATACTCCTATTATGACAGCTTTTGCAGCGTTTATGCAGATATAGAAAAAAGCGGCCTTTACGCAAGGTCGCTTTTCAATATGCTGATAACGTAGCCCTCGGGGGCGTCGGGCGTGATCAATGTGACGCCGCACACGGTGTGCGCGTCGGGATCAAAGGCAACGGCACCGAGATCGGTGGAAATCCCCGTGCCCGTCATTTTGACGTACGCCTCCTTTGCCGTCCACACGCGATAGAACCGCGCGCAGGTGTCGGCATCGGTCACGTTGCCGTCGGGGATAGGGGTACCGTTCCAAACGTACGCCGCCTCGGCAGCGGTGAAATACCGCGCCACCATGCCTGCGCGGAAAGGCTTGATCTGCTCGATATCCGCACCGATCGGCGTTTTCGCAACGGCACAAAGCACGTATGCTCCCGCATGGCTGACGTTGAAGTGCAGGGGAAGGTTGGCATGCGGCTTGCCTTTTTCACCATACGTGAACGCAATCTCCTCGGGCGCAACGTTCGCAGCCTCGGCAAGCATTTTTCTTGCCAGCATATCGGCACACAGACAGCGTTTGCGGTCGTCCTCATGCTTGAACTTGTCCGCACGTGCCTGCCTTTCGGGCGCAGCGGCGCGATACATGGCGTCGTATTGCGCTTCGGTATAATCGCCAATATTGCAAAGCTCGTACGTCATGCCGCACCTCCCGTGATTGATACGTTTATTATAGCAAATCTACGCGTCCGCGTCAAGCAAAATCTTGACATCGGAAAAAATTTACGCTATAATAATAACAATACACGTAAGGAATTTGCTATGAGAATCAAGAATTACACCATCAAGACCGATCGTTTGCCGCGCTCGCTGCGTATTGCGCTGGTTGCCGATCTGCACAGCCGAGACCCCTTGCAGGTCATAAAGGCACTTGGCAAGATCAGTCCCGACATCATATGCATCGCGGGAGATCTGACCGAGGCGCTGGACGGCACCATGGACGACAAAAATGCCTATGGATATGCCGCCTTGCGTGCGTTGCCCAAGATAGCGCCCACGTTTTACGCACCGGGAAACCACGAGGTAGGCGCAAGCCATAAGCATCTGCGCAAGTATCCGTCTGCGCAAAAGGGCGCGCGTATCACGCCCGAGAATATGGCGCGTATCAAAGAGAGCGGTGCATGCTTTTTGGATAATACGTACGCACAGTGGCAGAAAATTGCCATAGGCGGGCTCGGCACGGGGCTGCTGAATGCTGACGGCAAGCCCGATTTGGACGCGCTGGACGCGTTTTTTGCCCATGACGGTTATAAGATATTGCTTTGCCACCATCCCGAGTATTACGCCAAATATCTGCGCGACAAGGACGTTGACCTGGTGCTTGCGGGACACGCGCACGGCGGTCAATGGCGGCTGTTCGGCAAAGGATTGTACGCGCCCGATCAAGGCATTTTCCCCAAATACACGTCGGGGGTGCATGAGGGCAGACTGGTCATTTCCCGCGGTACGGCAAACACGGGCGGTATTATTCCGCGCTTGTTCAATCCCTGCGAGGTCGTTTGTATTCAAATCAATTAAAGGAGAAATATCATGAAAATTTTGGTTGTAGTCGATATGCAAAAGGATTTTGTGGATGGTGCTCTCGGATCGGCCGAGGCGGTGGCCATCGTGGACAATGTAATTCGAAAAATCGAGGGGTGGGAGGGGGATGTTCTCGTCACCTACGACACCCATGCCGAGGATTATATGGACACTCAAGAAGGCAAAAATCTGCCTGTGCCTCACTGCGTTAAGGGAACGGACGGCTGGCAGCTGGATGCCCGCGTGCAAGCCGCTTTGGATAAAAAGGCATACGCGGCCATCGAAAAGCCCACCTTCGGCTCGGTGGCACTGCCGGAGTATATCCGGGAAAACTATGATCCGGAAAAGCTGGACATTCAGCTCATCGGCCTGTGCACCGATATCTGTGTGGTTTCCAATGCCCTGCTGCTGAAGGCCAATTTCCTGGAGACTCCCGTCAGCGTGGACGCATC
>JAZNCE010000078.1:0-3956 GCA_045587385.1 Eubacteriales bacterium | reverse complement strand
TATCTGCACCTGCTACAGAGAAAATACTCGCAATATCTTATATTGCTTCGCATTTTCTCTTTGCATCTGCGAAATATTTGCTCGCGCAAAACTGCGCAGCACCCTCCGGCGTTGTATTTTTTGATGGATTTTGTCAAAGCGAGACGAAGCAAGATACGCATCTTGCAAGACGAGATTTGGCGAAAGACGCGAAAAATACTCGCCGCAGGGCGTATGAGTTCGGCTCTCTTCGGCTATATCACCCCTTTCATTATTGACATGGCAGAGTAAGAAAATGCAAATCACATGGTAATTCCCATACCTTGATCCTCATCACGGACTCTGCATTCTTTTCCGTTTTGTGTTGGGCAGATGTACGTGATATATTTACGCTCGGGCGTCCACACCATATCGTACCTTTTCTTTCCGCAAAGAAAAGGTACGTGGGTTCGGGCTTCTGCCCGATATTGTCCCGGCGTGAGCGCAGGGACGGTGCGAGACGGGCGCCGCCATTTGGCGGTGTGACGTCATAGGGCGCCACTGCCTTTGGCAGTGGACGTCCTGGCGCTATGCTTGCCCCAGACGCAAGCGTCGGGAAAGCAGAAAAAAATAGTGACTTTGCCGTTTGCGGCAAAATATCTATAAATTATATTTGCATTTTGACTTGATATTTTGCCGATAGTGTGGTATAATATACACAGAAAGAATTGCAATTGCAATTCTTTGGGCGTTGCCCCTCCGCGCATTTGCGCGGCTGTGTTATTGACGGCTTCGCAAAAACGCCCTTGCAAGCAAGCATTTTTGCTCATGGTAAAATAGTATTGTGAAAATCCGAAGGAGGAAATCCTATGAATTATATATCCGTAAGCGAAGCGGCAAAAAAGTGGAATATCTCCGAGCGCAGTGTTCGCAATTACTGTGCCGAAGGACGTGTGTCCGGTGCACTTCTTGTAGGCAAGATCTGGATGATTCCCGAGAGTGCCGAGAAGCCGATTCGTAAAACCCGCAGTGATGCCGCGCCCGAAACCTTGCTTGATATACTGCAGAGAGAAAAGAATACTTCCCTGTCGGGAGGTATCTATCACAAGGTACAGATTGAGCTGACCTATAGCTCCAACCATATTGAAGGTAGCCGCCTGACTCATGACCAGACGAGATATATTTTTGAAACCAATACCATCGGTGTTACAAACGATAACGTGAACGTGGACGATATCGTTGAGACATCAAATCATTTCCGTTGTATTGATCTGGTTATCGAGAATGCCACGAGCATTCTGACAGAAGGGTTTATCAAAGAATTGCACCGTGTCCTCAAGAACGGAACTTCCGATAGCCGCAGGTCTTGGTTCGTGGTTGGCGATTATAAAAAGCTCCCTAACGAGGTGGGCGGCAGAGATACCACACTTCCCGAGAACGTAGCCGCCGAAATGAAATCTTTGATGGCAAGCTACAATGCGCAGAAGGAAAAGACGTTTGAGGATATCCTTGATTTTCATTATCGCTTTGAACGTATCCACCCCTTCCAAGACGGAAACGGTCGTGTCGGTAGATTGATTCTTTTCAAGGAGTTCTTACGCAATAATATCGTTCCGTTTATCATCGACGAGGAACTCAAGATGTTCTACTACCGCGGACTGTCGGAATGGTCAAGAGAGAAAGGATATTTGACCGACACCTGCCTTGCCGCACAGGATAAGTTCAAAAGATATCTTGACTATTTCAAAATCCAATATTGATTTTATAAGAGATCGCTTCGGCGGTCTCTTTTTCACTTCTTTGCATTGAGCTCCTGCATTTCTCCCTCGCAACAGCCTTGCGTTCCTCGGAGTACGGGGCGGAGATGCGATAGGTGAAGTACTTCTTTTGAATGCGGAAGGAGAGGCATCCGCACTCGTCATCATCGGTCAGCTCGCACAGCTCCGGGTACTCCTTCGAGAAAGCAAGGAGCCTGTTTTTGAGACTGGTGTTGTATGTAGGGATAGTAAAAGCGGCAAGCATTTCTGCTCACCGCTTATGGATTGAGTCTGCGCAGTGCGCCGATGGCGCAAATGCAGAATTCAGAATGCAAAATTCAAAATGATTTGAAGTACAAAGTGCAATCAGCGTCAAATTCCGTTCCCTTAATTTTGCATTTTGCACTTTGCATTTTGCATTTAATCTGCGTCGCAGGCTCTTTTATTTAGTTGTTTTGACTTTGGTTTATTTTGTGGTAACTGTCCATGTTCCGTCGCCGTTATTGGTCACGGTGTAGTTTTCTGTATCCACATAGGCAGTGGGATCGTAGCCGAAGGTTCCACCGGTGATGGTGAAGGCACCGACACCATTAGTCCAAATCTTTATATATCCACCGCTAACTGTACAGGTGCCTTCGCCACGCTCCAACATCTCTATCTGTCCACCGCTAATTTCGCAGATGCAGTCGCCCGAAGAAGCATTTATCAGTTCAATCTGTCCGCCGCTGATTTCACAAGTGCCCATGGGTACATCTATTTTCCCTTCAAATGTTCCTCCCACTATGCTGGCGAAAGCACCGTCACCTGACACAGTAACAAGAAGGTCATCAGTATTCGTTGACAGTACGCCGTCACCCAATATCGTCAGAGCACCTCTGTTTACCCAAAATATCTCCCCGTCGCCTGTAATATTCTTTCCGTTTAGATTTATTATGACTTCGGTATTGATTGCCAAATACTCAGGAACGTGAATATTATCACCCAGCATATATTCGCCGCCGTTTTCAATCGCTGCTTTAAGATCGTCTAACGTGCTGATGATGGCTGCCTTTGCGCCGCAAATACACTCACCGTTTCCGTCATAACTATGACCTTCTGTGATGCTCTCACCGCAAGCGCAAGCTTTGGTGTGGGTATCGCCATTGTTTACGGCTGAGTCGAAGGTATGCTCACCCACGCCTGTCTTTACGTGGTTGTAAAGCTCTGCGCGCACGCCGTAGTTATAAAGTGCCTTTATGAGATTGCCCATTGTTGCGCTATCTTTCTGCGCTCCGATATAGTCGTTTACGCTGACTGCGAAGGTCTGAACGGAGGTATCACCGTTCTTGATCTCGAAGCTAAACTTCTTATCAAACTCGGTGGGTGCGATACCGTCGGTCTTGAAGATGCCACCAACGAGCTGACTTGTGATATCGGTTCCGTCAAGGTAAAGGGTGTATCCATCTGCAAGCTCAACGCTGACCTTGATGAAGTTCACCTGCCCGAACACTACGGTGTAGCCCGTGAACGCACCGTTTGGAATAACAGTTGCATCGGGAATCGTGCTATCCGAGACGGTGTAATCTCCTGTCATCGTGTCGTGCTTCTTATACTCGCTTGCCGCCTTGCCGTATGCAAGAAGGTCATCTATCAGCTGAACGGTTAAAGCATCTGCGGTTTTTCGTATTTCAAGAAGGTTTTTTTCTACGCTGTAATCCATCAGCACCGTATTTTCATGCCACAACGGAATGCCGCCAACAAGAATTATCACGTTCATAAAATCGCCCAAGCACTGCGGAGTAATGCCTTCAAGAGTGTAGATATACACTTTAGCTTCAGTTGGATGCTTCTCGCACTCGGTAAGATACGTTAGTTTACCGAGGAATTCGACCTCAATGAATATGCTCTCAAGGGGGCGATCTTCATTGTTTCTGATGTAAAATTTCATTGAAATGCCACTGCCGATATCGAGTTGTTGACCAACAAATTCAACCGCAGGCGTTTCCGTCTCGGGTGCACTTTGATATACGTGCATAGGCAAGCTTAAAGCGTAGCCCGTTGAACTGTTGGCTGTTTGAGAAACGTAACCATCAGGCAATTCACCGTTTCCTACCCACTCTCCGTCAAACTCGGTGGTTTTGGGATCCTGCGTGATCTTGAACCACTTGCGGAACGTACCGTCGTAGTTGCCCATGAAGTTGATGACTACCGTTGCATTTTCGCCAACGTATACGTTGTCCGCGTAGGATATGGTGTAATCTA
>JAZNCE010000077.1:0-17460 GCA_045587385.1 Eubacteriales bacterium | reverse complement strand
GACATGGCTACGATCCGACTTGTATTGACCTTCAGCCACCATTGTTTTTTTACGGAAATGATTGTTCCTATCGTTTTGTTTTCCATATCGTTCTCCTATTCGGCAGTTGAGTTTTTGCTTGAAAATTTCTTCTTACAGATCAGACCAGCAACGAAGAACGCCAAGCTCGGCAGAAGGTACTCAACGGCATCCACGAGCGCGTAAACGTACAGGGGTGCCGAACCCAAATAACCGCCGGTATTGTATTTATAGGCATCCGCGCCAAAGGCAATAGCAAAGCCTACGACCAACAATACAGATATAATATACAAAAACTTATGGATGTTTTCCTTTCTCATCTATTATCTCTCCCACTTATCCATCAATGCTCTGATCTGTGCTGCAAACTTAGCGTTTTCCTTATTCGGACGGCTCTCACAACGCTTTGCAAGAGCGAGAAGCGCTTCTGCCTGCGATACAAGATCTCTGTGAATGCTGTTCTTTCTGGAGCGTGCTTTTGCAACATCTGCCGCTGTCACGCGCTTCTTTTCTGTATAGGCGGTCATAATGCCTTTTACAAGGTCATACTCTGTTCCGCTGTACGGAGCTTCAACGGCATATCCTCGCTCCTTCAGCTCATCGGCAAGGACTGCTATTGATTCCTCGTTACCGTGGTTGAGGAATACGGTGCGAGGCTTCTTTTCAAAACTTTCAAGCCACGAAATAAGTCCCGCTTGATCTGCGTGTCCGCTGGTTCCCTTGAGCGACTTGATCTGCGCTCTTACAGCAATATCCTCACCGAACAGGCGCACATTTTGGACACCTTCAATGAGGTTCCTGCCAAGCGTTCCCTCAGCCTGATAGCCTACAAACAAAATGAGATTCTGCGGTCTCCACAGATTGTGTTTGAGGTGATGACGGATTCTGCCCGCCTCGCACATACCGCTGGCAGACAAGATCACCTTGGGCTCGGGTGTTTCGTTGATACGCTTGGACTCCTCGACCGTAACGGATAGACGAAGGTTCGGGAACTTGATGGGATCAATTCCCTGCTCGATCAATCTGTTTGTTTCTTCATCAAAGCAACTCGGATCACACTTTGAGAATATCTCAGTTGCTTCTATTGCCAAGGGACTATCCACGTAGACCGGGAAATCAACATCCTTGACAAGTCCTCTTTGCTTGATCTCGCGGATGGCATACAACAGCTCTTGAGTACGTCCGATTGCAAAGGACGGAATTACCACGTTCCCACCGCGCGACAAAGTGTTCTCAATAAGCTCTGCCAATACTTCAATCGTATCGTTATGACGCTCATGGTTACGGCTGCCGTAGGTGGATTCGAGAACAAGATAATCCGTTTCCAAAACAGGTGCAGGATCCTTGATGATCGGCTGATCGGTGTTTCCAACGTCTCCGCTGAATACGATCTTCTTTTCTGCGTCTCCCTCTCTGAGCCATATTTCAATCGCCGCAGAGCCGAGCAGATGTCCTATATCCGTAAAGCGAATATCCACGCCTGCGGATACCGTAATTCTATCGTTATATTTTACGCCACGGAAGAGCTTGATCGCTCCAAGTGCATCTTCGAGCGTATAGGTTGGAGCAAGGTTCTCCTCGCCAGAACGCTCTGCCTTTCTGTTCTTCCACTCGTCCTCGCTCATCTGGATATGTGCGCTATCCTTGAGCATTATGTCAGCAAGCTTCACCGTTGCCTCTGTTGCATATATGATACCACGGAAGCCGTCCTTATAGAGTCTTGGCAACATTCCCGAATGGTCAATATGCGCGTGTGTCAGGAACACTGCATCCACCTGACTTGCGGGAATCGGCAAGGCGACGTTCTGAAAGACGTCAATTCCCTGCTCCATACCGCAATCCACTAAATAATGGCGGTCATTGACTTCAAGTAGAGTACAGCTTCCTGTAACTTCCTGTGCAGCACCTATAAATTGAATTCTCATATGTCACCTTTCCTTTCAAAAAATGTTATTATCGGTTTCTTTGCGCCGTCCCGTCGATCTCATAAGAGAATTCCCGAACGGGTACGGAGAGATGTATTGCATGTGCGCTGATACGTCCGGTCGCCGCATACTCATACTGTCCTTTTTCATCATTCACAGTCAGCGATAGCGATAAGGAACCGTCATCATGTAGTATACCCGAAAAGTCAGGAGAAAAGAATGGTGCAACGATAGTCCCACTAATCCTGTTTTCGATTATATCCAACGAAATATTCCCGACACGATAACCGATCGGTGTCTTGATTACAATGTTATAGCTTAAAACGTCCATTCCTTCTCTGCGATCCCTATGCTTGGAGCGCTCCTCTATCCGATATAAAATTGATCTTTACTAATATTGTCTTGATAAAAGGTATCGCTATAATTCCGTATCCTACCATAGCACCAACAACGTTGAATATTACATCGTCTATGTCGATACTTCCGACGCGCATTAACCCCTGAGCTATCTCGACCAAAACCACCATACCAAGAACGGTAAGCGTTACCTTCCAAAAGCGATTGAGCCTCTTTGAAAGGCAAGGCAGTGCCATTCCCATCGGCACGAACAAAGCAAGATTGCCGAGCAAATTAAGAACAGACAGATTTCTGTATCCGTCTATATATCTCTGCACATATTCAACGATCGTCTTGAACGGAATAAAATTTGTAAATCGCCGCATATATTCAGCAAACGTGAATCCGTCTCTCGTTCCTCTGCTGAGGAATAGAACGTACACGAGTACAAAGCAATAAATTAAAAAGATTGTCCACAAGATTGGACGGGCAAATTTCTTCATCTACTTCCCTATTTGTTTACCTCACAATGAATTTATGCGGACCAAAGACCTGCCTTGGTTAGCGCTTCCCAGTTCGTTGCAAGTATCATTACCGTCTTACCATCATCAAGCACGCGCTCTTGCCTTACAATATAGCCTTTATCGAGCATTTGCTTGAGAGCTTCGGTTATGGGCTCTTGCTGAACGTGATTCTTCCTAACGACTGCATCTACCGTTCCCCAGAAGGTAGGTATGATATTCGGCTTCTTTTCTACGTACTGCATATTTCTTGCAATCATACCCGCATATTTTTTGAACATCACTTTTTCCGAAGGATACAGTATTACCTTGCTTGCCACCGCATGAAGCTGACGGCTCATCGAATCCGCGATGCCACAGATAACAACGTTCTTTTTCTTCTTTTGAGCGAGATACTTAACGACCGATTGAAAATGACCGTCTCCTGTAAAGAGAATGTAGGTCTTTGCCTTCTTGTTTTCATCGACTGCCTGATAGACATAATCGAGCATAATGAAATCGGTCATATCCTTTTTGTTCTTGTGATATGTATTCCCTGTTTCAATAATGGAGTTGGTGATGCTTCTCACCTTCACAAGCTCGTCAGAAAGAGACTGATTGGAAAAATCACCGAATACCATAACCTCGGTAACGTCATACTCATTCTGCATCTCAATCAGCCACTCAGCGGGATCTGGGACAGTGTTAAACCGAGTCTTACAGGAATAATACCAATATTCGTAATCAATAAAGGCAATCGCCTTCTGTTTCTTTTTATTAAACAATGTCATACCTCATCAATCTTCCGATTTTGCTTCAACGATCTCCATAATGTCCACGGTATCACAGCCGAGAGCCTCGCATATTTTCCGTAACGTCTCCGTGGTAACACTCTCTCCCCGAGTCATCCTTGCGATTGTAGCAGAGCTGACGTGAGCCATTTTTCGTAGATCCTGCTTGTTCATTTCTTTGTCGATCAAAAGCTTCCAGAGCTTCTTATAGCTGATAGTCATAACGCACCTCTCAAAAACAAACTAACAGTTGAATCACTGTAACTAATATAATTATACCATATCTTTATGAATACATCAAGATACTTGAGCTATATAGAAAGAAAAAATTTCGTTTACTGAAATATTCGTTTCGAAAACGAAAAACGCAGCGGTATATTTCAACCACTGCGTTATAGGTATAGAATATCTTATTTCATATGGTGGTGCTCGTCAATGCCTATACCGAAATTGGCGGACAAAAGGCAGAAGAAAGGCGAAATACCCTAAAAGCTTACTGTTTCTTCTTTTGGTTGGAGATTTCTACTAACAACTCAAGAAAGTCTTTGCTGCAAAAATTTACGTATTTTTTTCTTCGCATCATTGCTTTTACCCCCTTTCTGATTTTCTACCTGCATTATATCACAAAAGGGTGTGCAAAAATTTGCATACCCTATGTAATATTTTAAATTTCTGAAAAATAACGAGGCACATCATTTCCCCATAACAATATGGTTTCTTGACGATAAACATTATATCCGTTTTGTTTTAGTATGCCATAAATTTTGTCACACAATGGCTGCGCTTCTTCCAAGGATTCTTTTATTATAATCACAGTCGCGGAGAATTTCGACTCAACATTTGGAGTTGGGTTAACTGTAACCAGATATTCGTGATCGCCTATATCCAACAGCATTTTACAAAATTTTTCTTGCAAATTATCTTCAAATGCCAAGCTATCATGCAAAACAAACAACTGATATGTTTTTAAATTTCCCATAACATCTCTCCTTTACTTTCACTCAATTTAAATCCTAAAAAACGCACGATATCGCGATCAGCATTTATGTCGCTCTTGAGGTGTTTGAAAAACATTTCCATCGATAGAGGTTATCTCCATAGGAACGTTAACATCAACGTAAAGATATGTAGGATTGAGTGAACTAAATCTTGCATTTTCCCAAACCAAATGTGTTCCAAACGGCTTAACAGAATAACAGCAATAAAAACGTCTTTCTTTTTTTAATAATCCTTTTTTATCTTTTTCAAGTGTTCCGCACCGATCTGCAATTTGAACAGTTTTTTCCTGTTCAAAAGAGAAATACACTAAATTAAACGAAGGTGTAAATTTATATTCGCTTTCCGTAGCTTCGCTAAAGAAAAAGCAGCCTTTTTTACAAGATTGAATACCTTGGTCGGAAGTATATACTAATCCATCATCGATTATTTCAGAGGTAAAACCGTCGTTCGAATCCTTTGCTTTATGAAGAGTATACTTTGCAAAACCATATTCAATATCACTGGTGACAAAAATATAAATACTGTCATTATATGCTGCTACATAGCCAAATTTACTGGACCAATCTTCTTTCTTAAATATGACTACACCCATTTCGTTTATTAAATTATAGTATTCTATAATGTTATTCTCTTGAATAATAATTCCATCATTGAATGGAATTACTCTGTCTGGGTTACAATCTTTCTTTATAATTTTTCTTTCATCAGTAACCATATTATAGACTGCCAAATGACAGTGGTTCGATTGATCTCTCTCTTTAATGATAATATTATTTGAGAATACCGCAAGAAAATCATCGGTATATTTAATTCTTATTGACAGTTTTGAATGCTTATGATTCACTAAATCAATTTTGCATATGTTACGATCCATATCAACTGTAAAAATACAGTCTCCTTGTGTATACCAACATTCACGTCCAATACTATAGCGATTTGCAATATCAAAACTTATATCAATGTCATCGATTGTTCCGTTCTGCTTGTTAATTATTTTATACTGTGACTTTTGATTACGAACTTTTAAAAACAGAATAAAAGTATCAGTTTCCACGCACTTAGAAAACTTTTTATCCAAAAGCTCAATGCAATTTGTTACTATGTTTTTATTTAACTCTTTTTCTCTTTCAGCTTGGCGAATACGATCCAATTCTTCAGATTCCTTTGATCTAATTTCCTCTTGATTTACAAATCCATACTTTTCCACCAAACCCGCTGTGCCGGTTACATCATAAAGGAAATTAACACGGGAAGTGATTGCTCTTCTGATTTTGGGACTCAAATTAAATGAATCAAGAAAATCGGTCTGAAGATCCGTAACATCAAAACACTCTTCATCTTGCAATGACAGATATTCCAAAACCACTTGATAGATTGCCTTTTGAGCCTCAACACTATCGATATTTTCAATGTTCAACGGATCAACAGGATCTTTAGGAGGTTCCGGAATCTCCAAATATTTTTTCAAAGTCAATATGTATTTCTGCTGATTTTCGGTTGGACGGCAATCTTCTGCAAGCGCAAACAGTGCACCTATCAAAAACATCTTTTCGTATTCATCCAAAGTTTTTAGGTCAAATGGCATACTGACAGAATAGAGTTTTTCTTTCTCAGAAGCATCCAATCTATCATATAGATTATCAAAGTTTGCATCCAACTCACCGAGAGCATCAGAAATATCTTTTCTGCCACCCTGAACCTCGTTCAAAATATGACGCAGCGCATCTTCTTGTTTCTGTCCAAAGGCTTGGTATGCACGAGAAGCATCTGCCATTCCTCTTTTATATCTTCTTCCTGCCATAATTTACACTCCTTGTAAAAAATCGTATTCAGAGCCGACAATGCGGTCATAAAATTCTTCTCTTAAAAATTCTTCCTTAACGTCATTAATAAATTTTGTATCTCTAATAAAGCGGAACAGTGTTACTGCTAAACCTCCAATATCCAATTTGTTCAGATCCCTTGTACAAGCAGTAACAATAACATTGCTTGTTGAAGCTAACAGATTTGAATAGCTTAATATTTTTCGTGTACGCACCTGATATAAACGGTGAGAAAGCTCTTTGCTTTCGTCATATAGCATACCGTGGATCATAGAAACCATCACATTGATCAGTGTGGCATACAATGCTTGTTTTCCGATTTGCTTTATATTTGCCATATCCAGACCTATATGAGCCAATTCGCCTGCTGCTTTAGGAGATAACATCGAAATAGCAGGTAATGGCAAGCTATGCTTAGAGTCCACATCCGACTTCAAATGCAAATACTCTTTAGCAAGCGAAACACCAATTATTTGTTTTCCCTCTATCCCACCATGAAAGAGTTTATCGCAAGTATGTGACAACACAAGCGGTGTCTGCGCGTGCTCCTTTATTAAATCGGCAAATTTTCCACTGCTTCCAATTTCTCCGGAAGTAACGTGATACGACTCCATACGCCAGTTGGTTATCGTACTCGTTGCTATATTTGCAGTTCCGAATATAAATCCCAAAATTGGATCATGTCCAGGAGTTGCTCCGCGATGTCCCAGTTTACCAAATCCCTTTAACAATTCAGAATCTTTAGCGCCATTACTGGTGTCAAACGGAACAGGATTGGCTAATATCTCAGCTAACGACGGTTCATAATATCGATGACTTCGATTGTTCTTATATTTTTTCAAATCATCCGCAGAAACATCGCCACTTTCTTTCATATCATCTACTAATTTCTTTTCCTGTCTTTTCGCATCCGTTGCTGATTTATCATGTGACGCTCTTTCGCTTGGAAAACTTGTTACTAAGTATTGCCTCAACACCTGCATAGCTGTAGCCACAAAAAGAAAGGAAATATCTAAGGAGGTTAGTTTTGTTGCTTTCTTAAACTTACTATCTATGTCGTCGATAACAACCATCGGTGCTTTAGCGATTTCGTTTACTCTTACCTGTTCTTGCAACACGGTTTCAGTATGGTCCTCAACAACGGCAAGACCTTCCGAAGCATCACGAAGCTTTTGTATGGAAGCATCTTTCTGTTTTCTCAGGTTGTCCAATTCTCGACTCATTATTTGCACCTCATACTATCGATACGCAAATCATTGAATTACGTATCTATTATTTTTCAATAACTCCAAAATTTCATTTCTTAACGAGATAGGCTCAACAATCTCAACCGATTCAAGAAACTGCAGTGCCCAATAGCGCATCCCTTTTACAGATGCATTGATGGTAACACGCAACCTATCCTCATCCTCACTTATTAGCACACCCGACCCAAATTTATCTATCACATCGTTAATAATTTTTTTGTCAACAAGCATTTCGATTCGTTCGGTTTTTCCTGTATGTGCATACACCGCATCCTTTGCAACAGTGTGAGGCTCAAATCCATCATCGCGAGTATCAAGCGGAATATCCGTTATTTCAATATTCTGCATCCTATCAAGTCGATACATGGACACGTTCTCTTGACGGGACATAATACAGACAAGATAATAGTGTTCGTTGCTATAAACCAGCCCGTAAGGATTTACCTTGTATTTCTTTTCACGACGCTTGTGCAACTGCTTGTCTACACCATAATCATAATAATCGAAGGTCACCTTCATTTTCTTCTCTATGGCTTCATCAAGCATTTCGATGTTGTAGAAGACCTGCTTGTTGATTGTCTTTTGATCCGCTCTTATTACAGTAAGGTTTTTGATATTACGCCGGTCATGTACGCTTACCAAGGATTGAATCTTCTTAAGAAGTTGTGAAGTCTGCCGCTCGGAAATAAACGGAAACGCACAAACAGCATCTGATAGCAGGTGCGCTTCCGACACCTCCAAGTGTCGATCACGAATATAATACCCTTTCCCGTTTTCCTTGTAAAAAGAAATATCATACCCCAGCTCTACGAGTGTTTCAAGGGCTGAGTAGATCGTTCGACGGTCCGGTTTCAGTCCGTAAAGCTGTTCAATCTTTGAAGTGATCTCGCCCATCGAAAGAATATGCTTTTCATCCGAATATTCATTTAATACCTCAAGTAGACAAATGGCTATTGCTTTCTCGGTTAACATACATACTCCTTTCGATATGCTTTCTTTGATGATATTATATCAAAATTAGTGTACAAATGTTTGTACAAGGCGATTACAGACCGTATTTTGTTTTCAACGCAGCGTACCTATCTCCGCTCATTATCTTTGCCAATGCTTCATTGATTTGCGCCATCAGGGCTGTGTCATCCTTGTCGCCATAAATGACGTATTTCGATGTGCCGTCTGTATAGTACACTGTGGATGCGGAGTAGTTCTCTGCTCTTGCAGAAGTGTACTCCATTGCAGAGATCACGATATCATATTTCCCGTTATCTATACCGGCAAAAGACTCGTCGAAGTTATCAATATAAATGAAAACGCAACACATATCTTCAAGCTCCGTCTCAATCTCCTTAATAAGATCAATATCAAAGCCTTCAAATTGATACCGTGACAAGCCTAAATTCGTCACTCTTACAAAAGGTTCGATCCCTCCGCTCACGCCGACAGCAATCCCCTTTTGCCATGTGTACATAGATCCCCACGGACCTTGAGCAAGGCTGGCATTTGTCGAAGCATCATTTAAGTTCAACTTCGCTGCGGGAGTTGATCCGGGCACATCAGTATAGCAAACCCATTGACTTGGATTCTCAAAATTCAATTTGTTTATGGAAGTATTATTAAATGCGCAGCTATCAATTTTGGTCACTGAGCTTGGAATGGTTACCTCCCCGACAAGAGATGAAGAGCCCATAAACGCTGCGCTTCCAATTTCTTTTAATCCTTCATTGAACACTATGCTTTTCAACGAGCCGCAGTTGGCAAAAGCTTGATCACCAATAATTTTAGTTTTGTTACCTAAAACAACTTTTTCGAGTTTGTCACAATCATAAAATGTCCTTGCTTCGATTTTCTCTACGTTGAGTTCAATCTCCTGCAACGAAAAGCACATATAAAAGGCTTCTTCACCAATGACAGTCACTGACTCAGGAATCACAACCTTTTCAAGAGATACACAATTGAGAAATGCCTGATATCCAATTTCCTTCACAGAGGATGGAATAATCACTTCCTTCACACCGGAATAATTCATCGGTGATACCGACGAAATTTTTGTGACCGGTTTTCCGTTGTATTCAGCGGGGATCTCAATTGTTGTACTTGTCATATTACTGATACCAACGAGCGAATAAGACTCACAATCCGCATTCAATACAAAATCAAATCTTGTAGTCGCATCATTATCAATCTGATAGACCTGCTTCCACGCAGTATCGTCCTCATCCGCGTATTTCCATTCAAGCCAACCGTTGTTTTCTCTGAACTCCGGGGTTCTTCCGTCTGCTCCGGCTTCTCCCTGTATTCCTTGAACTCCTTGTTCGCCCTGAGCTCCTTGCTCTCCTTGACAAGCGCACAGCAGAATGCAAAGCAAAAGCAACAGCGCAAGTATAGTAAATATTTTCGATGTTTTCATATGTCACTCCTTATAAACGTGTTATCTTTTTTCAGCAATTGCATCAAACATAGGACGAATTTCATCATACCTTTGTGCAACGAAACCCAGCTTCTTAATTCTGCCGAGAGAAATCGTTTTATTGTCACCACACTTCTCGTTGATAACTGCTGTGGGAACAATATAGAATTCCCAATTATTCAAGTCAAGAGGATAAGACTCATCCTTGGTATATCCGGTATTCAAGCAAAATACGTAAACGTCATTTTGTCTACAATAATCCGAATTGCCGCTGATTTGCGGATCGTACGATCCGTTTGACTTTGTTATTCTGAATGAACGCTGCTGCGAGACCTTGCCTTCCTTATTGAAGGAATGATAATATGAGGTCTCTTTCACTTCAATACGCAATCCCTTATAGGTAAGATCCCAAAGAGTCCAATATTGGTCATTTTGAGATTCGTGTATATCCAATGCTTTTGCAACGATAAATTCTGCTATACGACCTTGAATATCATAGATATTGGAATAATGGAATCTCCAGAAATCTATGAAATCATAATCGAGATCTTTGCCATCAAATTCAAACTTTTCTTTTCCTGTCATTTGTTTACACACTCACTTATCGGCTGCTCCGCCGGATTTGATCCACTCATCAACTTCTGATTTTTTGAACTTCCAAAGTCTACCCACCTTCGACGCAGGCATATCACGTTTTGCGATCCAAATCAGAATTGTATCTCGGCTCACTCCTAAATGCTCCATGATCTCCTTCATAGAATACCATCTCTCAGGTTCAACACTCATAGCTATACTCCTTTTTTAGTTGATAAAAGAATACACGTTAATTATACCACACAATGTTTGCATTGTCAATCAAATCACAACGAATAACAATGATTTACAATGAATATCGAGTGAATCCACCATAACCAAAAGGCAAGCTGCGTTTATTCGCAACTTGCCGATTGTGTTATATGATTTTGATTTTTTAGTCGCTTCAAATACTGCGTCAAATTCAGTTTTTAATTACTCCAAACTTATCATCGGCGTAATATGTGCCGGTGAAAACATTGAAAATTGCTGTACATCTGATACCGTTGTAATCAACGATAAATATCTTCTGTTGACCTTGCATCGTTTCACCGAGGATTGTTATCTCTCCCATTTTTCCATCAAGAGAGTGAATATGAGCCTGCTCCTTGAAGGGTTTGTCATAATAGCTAATCATATTACTTGTTCCCTTCCGTGACGCCGAGATTCTCTGCAAAGTACTTATCGTACTCTGTGGTATATTTGTAATATGCTTCAGCGCCCATCTCTTTCAGTTTTTCCTCGTCAAAAAGCCAAAGTGGATATTCGCACATTCCACTCTGCTTTGTAAAGGCGGTAGGAACTGCTATACCTTGCGCCAGAAGTTGATCTGCAAAATCACAGTTATTGGTATCAATATATGCACTGTTCTTTATACCGATAAACTCGCCAAAGGAAACGGTGAGATCGCAGTAATCTGTTGGATCGTTTACATCAGTAACATCAATGAGAGTTATTGCGAGTCCGGGCATTTCTTTACCAGTGAAATCACGTACCGAATAAAGTGCCAAACGTGGCTGCACCGTCAATTCTCTCCCAGAAAAATCTTTGATTTTATAATTCATACTATATCTCCTTTTGAGGTGAGGAGCGGGGTTAATCCCCCGCTCCTCTCTTTTTGTTCATCATGCTCTCCCAGATGTAATCGTCAAGTCCTTTGTATCTGGAATCCCAGAGATATGTTCCGAACTTGAAATTCATATCATCTAGAAGCGCAAGCAGGTTGTTAAACCCGTTTTGAACGTGATAATTGGTTGTGAAGTCCATATCGAAAGCGGTTTGAATTCTCTCTACTCCCTCCGCTCTTAGAACCTCAAGAGCGATTCGCAGCTGCGTTAAGGTGTTTACACCGGGAACCGCGAGTACGGTTATTCCGGTTAATGCATGGATAACATCAGCCTTCATTGGTCCTTCGGTAAGAACAACAGTTTCGACAATGGGGCCTGCCAGATGAGTCCATCCTTCTGCCTTGCATCCGTCCTTCATATCAGTACTGGATACCCAACGGAATTTTCTCTTTTCTGTATTATCGCGTCTAATCTGCAAGCCCTGTATTTGACCTTTATAATCTCTTACAGGAATGAGTATACCGCGCTTCTCGTGAATAAACGTCCAATTGCCGTCTTCCTTTCGGAAGAATCCGGGCACACCTGCAAGGTAGTACCCTTCCTGCCTGAGTTGTTTCGCTATCATACTCATTCCGGCAACGGGAGTAGTCTTATACCCAAGCTTATCGATTTCTTGATCTGTGAGACCACGGTTTAATAAATTCTCACGGTGATCCTTTGCCAGAGTCAGTTTGGAGAGAAGCGCACTATAAGTAGCATGACGACTCTCAACGTCAATAATCGGGCATTCCGTTTCTTCGGGCTGTTCAGGAACCGTAGGAGGAACCTTTTTGTGACCATCATCAGAAGAACCGATATTGCCGATACGTTTTCGTAAAGCGTTATACACTTCCTTACGAGGAATATGAGCATAATGAGCATACAAATCAAACATTCCGCCGTTAAAGCCGCAGCGCGGACAACGATAAACGTTCTTTTTAAGGTTAATGTTCAAATGCTTACTCCTCGGATCCCGCGTATCGTCGCAGCACGGGCACTGTATGTAATACGAGCTTTCGCCGTGCTTTGGAAAAGGCAAGCCAAGTATACCGACAATATCAAGCATACTGAATATTTCCATGTTTCACCTCCTTCTCGGGGATAGTCGAAACTATCCCCGGTATTTTATTTTTGGCCTTACGCGGCCTGCGACGCTGCATACTCGCAAATGACCTTTGCCGCCTCCTTAACGGCAGGATCGCCCGTGTACTTGGTAGCTATATAACTGATAGCGTTTGGATCCAAATACAGAACGTCGCCAAACGTTCTTCCCTTATACTTGGGAAGCGGATATTCAACCTTAAGCGCAAGCTGATACTTTTCTTCAAGTGTCAGTTCACGCTCTGGTTCCTGTTTTACTTCTGTGGTTGAAGCTGTTGTAGGTGCAGCACCTGTATTCGCTCCAGTCCCCTCAGAAGGAGTAACTCCGGGAATCTCTCCTTCTGCCAGATCCAAAATGAATTCATCGGGAGCATTTGCAGAAAAGCTTTCTCCTGCCATTTCAAACTGCAAGCCGAAACCGGCATTACGAAGTGCAATACCGAGCGCGGCAGTTTGTGCCCATTCTCTGGGGCTTACCGAAGGCATTTCTTTGCAAACACCTCTGGAAGCGGTGGCTTCCGAAACGTATGCTTCTACGGGATCCTTATAATCAAAGTAAACCCTTGCGGTTGCCGCAAAGCAATCTCTTCCCGGCGTTACCTTGATATCGAATTTTCCTTTCGGATACAGAAGTCTGAACCACGCGATCTGAATAAGCACGGGAAGCCTTAAACGCTTATTTCCAGTATTCATATCGGTAAATTCTACCGTGAATACGGAAGGATCAAACCCTTCCACCTTATTGATGTTTGAGATCATATCAAGCATAGCTTGTCTTCTTTCATCTATCTGACTCATAATAAGCCTCCTTAAATGTTGATATAGGTGTTGCGATACTGAATCCAAACGCTGATATACGCATTGATGAATTCAGATATCGTTTTTTTGTAGAGCTCATCCGTTGTAGGATTGAAGCTACCGAACCTTCTTACACCGTCGTTCATAACACGGTCAATGGTCTCCTTGGCTGCTGCTCTCTTCTTTTTTCCGTCCTCATCGGTCTTGCTACCAACCTGGCGCTCACCGGAAAGCATCTTAATGTACATCGTCACCACCTGATAATGGCAACAAAGCTTTGACGTTTCCTTTCCTGCGGGAGCGCTGGCGCAGAATGCCTTACAGGTATTCAGAGTACCGATTCGGTACATCAGCTCCTGATATACAAGCATTTCCTCGGGGGAAACCTGGCCTGCACGGATCTTTTCGTTCATTTCGTTCAGTTTTGCGTTGTATTGTTCAAGTAATGTCATAATCGTTACTCCTTTGAATTAATAATGTCCTGCATTCTTTTTGCGAGGCAGGTCCCGCGCTTGTCTGTGTCGGTTCTTTTTATCGCCGTACAAAGAGCCTTGCGCTCGCCGACAATAATGACCTTGTTTTTTCCACGTGTGATTGCCGTGTAAACAAGAGGCCGAGTCAGCATAATGTAATGAGCGCACTGCAAATTCATAATGACGGTGCTGTACTCAAGACCTTGAGATTTGTGTACGGTAGAAGCATATCCGTGGTCAATCATATCCATCTCGGAAAGATCGTATTCCTTGATGCGACCGTCTCCAAAATCAATTTGGACGATTGTTTCGTCACCCACGGTAACGATCTTTCGGATATAACCGATATCTCCGTTGTTAACATCCTCAAAGTTCTTGATCTGCATGATTTTATCTCCTTCTCGGTAAATCTTGCCTGCCTTTTCGGGTGTTTCCTTTTTGCTCGGAGTTGCTGGATTTACTTTGTCCCGAATCATCTCGTTAAGAGAGTTTACACAGGTTTCGGTCTTTTGGCGTAGCGGTGTGAGAAGTGCCACGTTGTCAATGCCGTGCAATGCGCTTTCCTGCATATAGAGGTCAACGATAGTTGCAGCGGAATCAACGAGCTCAGGAGATTCTATCAACTTAAAATCAGTACCGTATTCCAGATTCAGATTGCCGTGCCGTATAATCTGCGCATTAGTTGCAATTTTACTTCCTGCGTTCTGTCTGAAAACCCTATCTAATCTTATAGTGGGAACAATTCCCGAAAATATCATCTCACTGAGTACAGCTCCCGGTCCAACCGAAGGAAGCTGATCTGCATCACCGATCAAAATGAGTTGTGCTCCGTCCTGAATAGCCTGAAACAGATGCAATGCCAAATACACATCAAGCATACTGACCTCATCCACGAGAATCAAATCCGCTTCCAGTTTGCCTGCGCTTCCGTAGGTGCCGTCCTCAGAGGCATAAAGATTCAATGCCTTATGCACCGTTGATGCATCTCGCCCAGTTGCCTGACACATTCTACGCGCCGCCTTACCAGTTGGAGCGCAAAGGCAGATGGTCTTACCGGGATTAGACTTCTTGTAGATATCGAGAATTGCTCTTTGAATCATTGATTTGCCCGTGCCGGGACCACCTGTGATGATTGCAAGTCCGTTCGTAAGTGCTGTTTTGACTGCGTTCCTCTGCTCAGGAGCCAGCTTGATCTTCATTATTGCCTCTTGTTTATCGAGTTCTTCGTCAAGATCGCCGTAATGACATTTGATGGGGTTGCTTAGCTGCTTGATTGCTGCTCTCGCAAGTGCCCCCTCAACTGCTGCTGTCTGCGATCGGAACACCTCGGTTCCATAGCAAACAAGCTGTCCCTGATTGACAAGTACCATCGCTCTGCAAGCTGCCATTTCCTCGGTAAGTCCTTCGGTATCAAGAAGCTTTAATGCTGCCTTGATAAAGGCGTGCTTTTCGAGGCATAGGTTGCCACGTCCTTCAGCATCAACGAGCGTGAAAATAAGACCTTCGTCTACTCTTCTGGGATCCAACGGGTGCATTCCCATACTGAGAGCGATTTTATCTGCCGTTAAGAAGCCAATACCGGAGATCTCACAAAGCTTGTAAGGATGATCCTTTACTGTCTCGATAGCCTTGTTGCCGTATTCCTTATAAAACCGTATCGCCTTGTTTGCAGTAATGCCGTAGGGTGACAGAAATGCAATCACATCTCTTGCTCCACGGTTAAGCATATAAGACTCGCAAATCTTTTCAAGCTTGCTCTCGGTAATACCGGAAATCGACAAAAGCTTCCTTGGATCCTTATCAAGAATCTCAAGTGCATCATCGCCGAAAACGTCATAGATGCGTTCTGCTGTTTTGGGACCAATTCCTTTGATCTGTCCCGATGAAAGGTAGCCGATGATTCCCTCGCGCGAGGGTTCGATTACCTCTGTATAATTTTCGACCTCAAACTGAAGACCGAACTTGCTGTTTTTTGTCCACTGCCCTTGCATGTCGTAACGGATCTTCTCCGAAAGCGGTAAGCAATAGCCTACCGCTTTGATCTGCGTTATGGGTTTGCCAGAGGTGTCTAAGACACGCTCACAGGGTATGTAGCTTGCCACGGTATAGGTTCCGGGCAATACCAATTGTGGAGAGTTGGGATAAATGAGCCGTTGGAATTCACAAAGCATCTTCGTCTCCTTCCCCGTCATCGTCATGCGGAATGATTTCCGATGCAGATAACGAAAGATATCGATGAGAAGCGTCATACACGAGCAAGTCAAGATTATAGCCTTCTTTCTCAGCTATTTCCTTCACTACGCCCCAAACGCCTCTATTGAACACTCTGATCTCCTTTCCAAGCTTGAAAGCGTGGGTAATCTCTCCAAGCATTCCGGGACTAAGGTGGCTGCCGCATACGAAAAGCCTTTCGCATTTTTTTAGCAGAACAAGTCCGAATTGCAGGGCAACCTCACGTTCCTCCGGTACGTCATCATCGAGTACCATGGGCAAAAACGCGTGCGGTGCCGTTGCGGAAAGTCCCATTTCCATAATTGCATAGCTCATATAGGCACGCACAGCACTGACGTTCATATCTACACCCTTCTTCGTATCAGCTCTTAAAGGTGAGCAAATATAGGTATCGGGCTCATACCGTTCTTTTAAAACGATATTGTACATCATTGCCTGTGCCCAAAAGGATTCAAATCCTTTATGAGTAGCAAGTTTCATATCTTTTTTATCCATAAATGACTCCTTTTACAGCGGCGCAGCGGAAACTTTCAGTTTTCTGCTGAGAGACGTTTTCATTACGTCCTCGTAAACTGTAGGATGGTTCTTCTTAAGAGCATCCGTATCCGTTCGCCTTGATGTTTTAGTAACGAAATCGATGAGGAGCTTATCACTGGTCGTTTCAAGAACGCCATGCTCGTGGTCCATCATCATTTCGGCAAATCGCACTGATAGTGCCTCTAACTCCTTTGTTAATTTTTTTACTTCTTCTTGATGGTCGCCAATCTCGCTCTGCAACGCGATCATACGGCGAAGTTTTGCTTCGTACTTCAACGGGAATTCAATTGTAGGCTTTGAAGGATCGCTTTGAGGATAGATCTTTGCAAGCGACTTAAGTGCAAGCGAAGGCTCCACGTCAGCCATTGTAGGAGGCTTATCGTTTTCCAAGCTCCAAATCCACTCTTCAAGCCGTCCAAAAATCATATCTTCCAGCACCTTATCGCGCTCCAAGGTAGGCATTGCAAAATCATTGTCCGGGTTATTACCCCAAACCGCAGCAAATGCACCGTGATTCACGTCGGCGACAGCCAGATAAAACCGAAGCTGAAGCTCATAGTTGTAAGGATAATGTCCATCATCCCATTCTCTTGC
>JAZNCE010000076.1:0-38370 GCA_045587385.1 Eubacteriales bacterium | reverse complement strand
AGCACCCTCCGGCGTTGTATTTTTTGATGGATTTTGTCAAAGCGAGGCGAAGCAAGATACGCATCTTGCAAGACGAGATTTGGCGAAAGACGCGAAAAATACTCGCCGCAGGGCGTATGAGTTCGGCTCTCTTCGGCTATAGTATGAGGCAATTATGCCCCCAAAATACCATTTTCATTATACACCCGCAGCGCGGACTTTGTCAACGGTTATTTTGTGAACAAAACGCGAGAAAAATCCCCTACCGCACGTGCGGTAGGGGAGAGTGTTACATTTCCACGGTTGTGTCTTTCAGGTTGACGGTGGCAAGCAGGTCGTTGAAGTCCTGCTCGGTACCGCCACGCAACGAAACTGCATAGCAGTAGTTGTTATAGATAAACATCATCTCTCTGCCAGGTTTTCCCTCTTTGTCGGTAAAGACGGAGTATACGGCATCGTGTTCCATAAACGTGGTTCGCTGTGCCGTCCAGCCATTTTGGTTGACGTAGTCCGCGTATCCGTCCAGCCACTCGGCAGGATCACCCTCAAAGGCGTCTATCGAGAGTATGATCAAGCTTTTGTAAAAGCCCTTCTCATATACACGCAGATACTCGTCGCTTTGCGTTGAATCAATGATGTACCCGTAAGGCAGGGAGATCTTGATATCGTAAAACGTGATCTCGGTGGGGGGCATATCAGAGGATCCGCCAAGCAGAGAGCATCCCGCCGTGCTGCCGATCAAGAGCAGGGAAAGCATTGCTATGCCGATAATGCGAATGCTTTTTTTCATGATGAACTCCTCTTATTTGTCAAACGTCACGGTCATGCTGCCGGTATAGTTGAGCGTTGCTTTCTGATTGATGCCGATCTGTACCGTGCCGCTTGCACGGTAACCGTGTTCGATCTTTGTGATCTTGCCGTCCTCGACCTTGATTTTAATGGTATGCGAGCCGGAGGAGAACTTGGCACCCGCACTTGTGATGATCTGTCCAAGCGCAGCACTCTCTCCAACGTCCATGGTTATTTCGTATCCGTCCTCGGTTGCTTTGATATCCGCTACGTAATTCTTGTGATAGCCCATGACAGGATCGTTGAGCAGCTCGGCAATGAATTTTTCCGCGTCATCCTCGGACATCTTGGTGGTGTCCGTTTTATCATCGCTGTAGCGAATCGTTTTTTCTCCATTTGAATAGGAAATGTGCTGTGAATCGTCCTTCTTTGTCACTTCCGTTTCAAAGGTGAATCCTTGCTTGTTGCGGGAAAACGTCACCTTATTGGTTTCAGTTTCCGTATTGGATTGCGACATAAAGCTGACGCTTGCTCGGGTCTCTGTGGTAAAGCTGCCTTCTTTGGCATCAATACGGTCATTGATCAGCTCTTCCACCTCCTCAAGCAGGGCAAGGCTTTCAATCTCTTTGTATTTATCGGGGGAGAGGCTATTGGTCTTGCGTTCAACCTCATTAAATTGGGAGAAGGTCATGGTCATGGAAAACTCAGGCTTATAATACGAATTTTTGTTTTCCTCAAATACCATTTCAAAGGTGAACGTTTTGGGGTAATAGTCCGCGTCGGTTGTGATAGTGATCTTCAGATCCTTCGGCATTTTTCCAAACAGATCCTCATCCAGATCCATCTTTTCAAAGAAATCCTCGATAGCGCCCGTGGAATAGTCGGAATAGTTTACGGTATAACCGTCCTCGGTTTTTTCAAACTGACGGCTCTTGCAATCATCTGTTTCCAACTCAAACAAGCTGTCATCGGAAATGTAATCAAGGTATTCCTTCTTGGTCATAGGGCTGCACAGCTTGCGCCACGTGCTGCCTTCTGAGTAATGGCTGTAGGCGTAGCCATCGTAATAAGCCTCCGTGGTTTTTATTGTAACGTTGGCGTTGTTTGTTTTGCTTCTGTTGGTCATTTCGGTATGATAGTAATAATCATCCTTATTTTTGCCCTGATCCTCAATGGCAAAGCCCTCCAGCGTACCTGTGATCTTGGTTGTACCGGAGTAGGCGGTAATTGTTCCCGCAACGTCTATACGGTAACCGTCAAGGCTTGCAAGGCGTGCATTCATGCGGCGTACGACCTGATTTGCCGTCGTGGCGGCAGGCATGACGTTTAGCACTGTACCGCACGATGTCAACATAGTTGCGCAAAGCAGCAGCAAACATATCCATTTCAAACTCTTTTTCATGATGAATCCTCCTATTACGTTTTCAGTATAACATATCGGAAAATATTTGTCAAGCATGATGCTCTTACCTATATAGACGCAAAAAAATGCCAAACAGTCCACGGTTTTGCCAAAAAATATTGTAAATAAACTGTGAACTTACATTACTCTGCCATTTTCATTGACAATCGCGCTACGATATGGTATACTAAATACAATAAATCTTGCATGAAAAGAGAGGGCACATATATGAGCAAATTATACGGAAACGCGGTTGTGGGACAGTCGGGCGGACCGACGGCAGCCATCAACGCAACCTTAGCAGGCGTGATTCGCGGCGTACTGGAAATCAACAAAAACGACGGTGCGATCCGCACCTTGTACGGTATGCGCAACGGCATTGAGGGATTGATGCAGGAAAGACTCATCGACCTGTGCGAGTTTGCCAAGGATGCAGACAAGCTGGATGCGCTGGAGCTGACCCCCGCAGCAGCACTGGGCTCTTGCCGCAAAAAGCTGCCCAAGCACGCGGACGATCCCGACTTTTACGAAAAGCTGCTTGCTATTTTCAAGAAGTATGATATTCGTTATTTCTTTTATATCGGCGGTAACGACTCCATGGATACCGTGTCCAAGCTGTCCGCGTACGTGGCGGAGTGCGGCTACGAGATGCGCGTGATGGGCGTGCCCAAGACCATTGATAACGACCTGGAGGGAACCGACCACACCCCCGGCTTTGGCTCGGCGGCAAAGTACGTGGCGACCACCGTGTCCGAGATCATTCGTGACGCGGCTGTGTACACCACCAAGGCGGTCACCATTGTTGAGATCATGGGCAGAGATGCAGGCTGGCTGACCACTTCCGCAGCTCTTGGCAGACTGGCAAACGGCGAAGAGCCCGATCTTGTCTACCTGCCCGAAAAGCCTTTCTGTATGGACGAGTTTGTCGAGAGCACCAAGAAGGCGCTGGAAAAGCACCCCAACGTAGTTGTGGCGGTTTCCGAGGGCATTCGCTTTGCTGATGGCACGTACGTAGGCGCAGGCGCGCAGAGCGGCGTCAAGGACGTGTTCGGTCACCAGTATTTAGCAGGCACGGGCAAGGCACTGGAGTATGCGGTACGTGACCGCATCGGCTGCAAAGTGCGTTCCGTTGAGCTTAACGTGTGCCAGCGTTGCGCAGGTCATTTGGTGTCTGCTACCGATATTGCAGAGTCGGTTTCGGTTGGTCGTGCGGCAGCTTTGGCAGCAGAGCAGGGCGAGAGCGGCAAGATGATGCTGTATAAGCGCATTTCCAGCCAGCCTTACGCATACGAGATCGGCTGCGCGGACGTGCACGAGATCGCAAACAAGATCAAGTGCGTGCCCGATGCGTATATCAATGCAGAGCACAACGGCATTACCGACGAGTGCCTGGCATATTTGCGTCCTCTGATCGAGGGCGAGAGATATCCCAAGTACGTTGCCGGCTTGCCCGAGCAGATCATTTTCTAAGGAGTCGCGTATGAGAATCGCAGTTATCACAGGCGCATCGTCCGGTATGGGTAAGGAATTTGTGCTGCAGCTGGATGCACAGAACGAGTTTGACGAGCTTTGGCTGATCGCAAGACGCGAGGACAGACTCTTGGAGATCGGCAAGCAAACGCGCGCCCGTGTCAGAGCCATTGCGCTGGATCTGTGCAAAAGGGAAGCGCTGGACGCATATAAGGCTCTCTTAGAGCAGCATCAGCCCGACGTAGCGGTGCTGGTCAACGGCAGCGGCTTTGGTCGCTTTGGAGCGTTTACCGACATTGCGCTGGAAGAACAGGAGCAGATGATCACGCTCAACGCAAGTGCGCTGATGAGCATGACCTATCTGACGCTGCCCTATATGCATAAGGGCGGTCAGATCTATCAGATCGACAGCCAATCTGCTTTCCAGCCCGTGCCGTATATCGGCGTGTACGGTGCGACAAAGGCGTTTGTGCTGAGCTTCTCGCGCTCGCTGAACGTGGAGCTGAAGGGCAGGGGGATTCGCGTCATGGCGATCTGTCCCGGCTGGGTCAAGACCGAGTTCTTTGACAGGGCGGTGACCGACGATACCGTCAAATATTACGCGAGATATTATACGGCAGAGCAGGTGGTCACCAGAGCGATCAAGGACATGAAGCGCGGACGCGACGTTTCCGTTTGCGGGCACGCGATCAGACGCGCAAGATTCCTTGCGTGGCTCTTACCCACCAAAATGGTCATGAAGATCTGGTGTAATCAGCAAAAGCTGTGAGCGCGGACAAGCCAAACTCATAAAAAGTTTTGATCGACCTTACAACTCAAATGTCCAACACTCACGAGAGTTTTTGATCGACCTTTTTGCAAAAAGGTCGCAGGGCCTTGGGGCAGCGCCCCGAGTCGCGCCCGCAGGCGCGAAATATACTCGGCGTTTCTTTTGGTACTTTTCTTTGCGCCAGCGGTGTCAAAGAAAAGTACGGAATCGGTTTTCTCACATAAACAGTAAAGGAAGCTACTTACGCAAAGTAGCTTCCTTTTTCTTTTTACATTGAGATAATTTTCTCCGTTCTTTTTTGACGGAGTAGCCGCAAAAAAGAACCAAAAAACGGCGATAAGGAGTTTCGCTCGTTGCGACGAGCGACTCGGGGCGCTGCCCCAAGACCCCGCGAGCTTTTGAAAAAGCTCGATCAAAACTTTTCAAGAGCGGTTGTCCTTGCGGTGGCGGTTGCCCAAAATTTGTTTATCATATTTCGTTCCTTTTCTCCCAAACTAACCTTTGAATACACAAAAAGGAACGTGATTATGGGTAAACTGGGTGAAAATTATCGGGTCAACGTGGCAACGCTGGATAGCCTTTTGCATCCCGATGAGAATTTTGACGTCATTCGTAAGGTCTTGCGCGTAGGACAAGATGAAATGACGCTGTATTATATAGATGGCTTTGTAAACGGCACGCCCATGCAAAAGCTGATGATGCATTTTCTGTCGCTGGACTCCTTGCAAACGCCGCCCGACGGTGTCAAATCCGCTGCCGAGCGGTTTGCGGAATACAACGTGCCGCACGTGGAATGTGACGTGACGGGTGACGTTGACCTCATGGTACAAATGGTGCTGTCGGGCGCAACGCTGATCCTTGCCTCTACCTTTGGACCTCTTGCGCTCATCGTTGATTCGCGGACCTATCCCGCGCGCTCGACCGAAGAGCCCGAGGGTGACCGCGTAATGATCGGCTCGCGCGACGGCTTTGTGGAAACGCTGATTTTCAATACCGCGCTTTTGCGCCGACGCGTGCGCGACCCGCAGCTGACCATGCGCTATTTTACGGTGGGCAGGCATTCCAAAACCGACGTGGTCATGTGCTATCTTGCAAGCCGTGCCAACCCCGACTACGTGCACAGACTGGAAAAGCGTCTTGCCTCCATCGACACCGATGCGCTGCCGCTGGGGCATCAATCTCTTGCCGAATGTCTGATCAAGGCGCGCTGGTATAATCCCTTTCCCAAGATCCGCTATACCGAGCGCCCCGACACCGCCGCTGCACAGGTGTTGGAGGGAAGCGTGCTGATCTTCTGCGACAACTCTCCGCAGGTCATGATCCTGCCTGTCAGCATCTTTGACTTCATGCAGGAGACCAACGACTATTATTTTACCCCGCTGACCGGCACCTATATCCGCGTTGTGCGCTATATCGTGTTCGTACTCTCGCTGTTTTTGGTGCCCACGTGGTATTTGCTGATCTCCAACGCCGAAATGATACCGGCGTGGCTGCAGTTTATCATTCCGCAAGAGGCAGGGCGCATTCCCATTATCGCACAGCTGCTGCTGACCGAGTTTATCATAGACGGCTTGCGCATGGCGTCGCTCAATACGCCCAGCATGCTGTCCAATTCGCTCTCGGTCGTGGGCGGATTGATCCTCGGTGATTTCGCGGTGGGCATCGGCTGGCTGATTCCCGAGGTCATTTTGTATATGGCTTTCGTTGCCATTGCCACCTTTACGCAACGCTCGTACGAACTGGGCTATGCCTTCAAATTCCTGCGCATCGGTCTTTTGATCCTGACTGCGCTGGGCGGCGTGTGGGGGTATGCCGCGGGTACTGCGCTGATCGCGGTGCTGCTGGCTACCAACAAGACCGTCAACGGTGGGCGCAGGTATCTCTATCCGCTCATTCCGTTCGATGGCAGGGCACTTCTGACGCTGTTGGTGCGGCGCAAAAAGCAGAGCGACATTCACGCAGGTCGGCAAAAATGAACGTCGCAGTACGCCATTTTCCACGATTGTCCGCCATTTCTTTTTACGGGAAATAGCGCAAAAATAAATAATTGGTAATAAATGTAAGTAATTACAGTTATTATTAAAAACGCGGGTGCAACTTTAGGATTGCACCCGTAATTTTTCGCAAAAGATACAAAAAAACAGAACGGTTTTTTGAAAAATCGCACATTTCCCCTTGCGTTTTTGTGCTAATAAGTTTATAATAAATATACCCGATGTGGGGAGTTGTGGGGCAAAGTGTTGAATTTGTCGTACACAACGACATCGGGATGCAAGGAAAGGAGGACCGAATACCGTGCTGACAGGTGAATTTCGCCATACTGTAGATGCCAAGAACAGGCTTTTTATTCCCGCAAAGCACCGCGAGGAGCTGGGAGAGGAGCTGATCGTGGCACGCGATATCCGTGCACAGGTGCTCAAGGTCTTTTCCTTGGAGGGATGGAACGAATATATCGCTCCCATTAAAAAGCAAGAGCGCAGGGTTGCTGAGCCTGCGCTGCGTTATCTGCACAGAAATGCCGCTAAGGTGACTCCCGATTCGCAGGGAAGAATCCTTTTGCCGCAGGCATTGCTGGATTTTGCGGGAATTGAAAAGAATGCCGTCGTGGTTGGCAACTGTGATTGCGTGGAGATCTGGTCCGAGGCTTTGTATGAAGCAGAGATCGAAAACGAGGACAGAGACGAGCTGCGCGCCAAGCTGGAATTGTTGGGGTTGTAAGCGATGGCAGAGCAGGTATTTTCTCACGTTTCGGTGCTGCTGCAGGAGTGCATGGATGCACTTAGCATCAAGCCCGACGGTATATATATTGATGGAACGGCAGGCGGCGCGGGTCACTCGCAGGAGATCGCCTCTCGTCTGGGCAGCGGTAAGCTGATCGCGCTTGACCGCGATCTGACCGCAGTTGCCGTGGCAAGCGAGCGTCTTTCTCGCTTTGGTGAGCACGCTCAGGTCGTGCACAGCAACTTTTCCGAAATGGCACAGGTGTGCCGCGAGCTTGGAATCGACGGTGTGGACGGTGTGCTGCTGGATCTGGGCGTATCCTCGTATCAGCTGGATACGGCAGACCGCGGTTTTTCCTACATGGCGGACGCTCCCTTGGACATGCGCATGAATCGCGAGGACAAGCTGGATGCATATACCGTTGTAAACACCTACACGGAGCAGGAACTCAAACGCATTATATATGATTACGGTGAGGAAAGATTTGCCCCTCGCATTGCCTCCCGTATCGTCAAAGCAAGAGAGAATGCGCCCATCCGTACCACGGGTGAGCTGGTGGATATTATCAAGTCTGCTATGCCCGCAGCGGCAAAAGAGGGCGGACACCACCCCGCAAAGCGTACCTTCCAGGCAATTCGCATTGAGGTAAACGGGGAACTTTCGGTGATCGAGCCCACCATCCGCGATGCGGTCAATCTTTTAAAGCCCGGTGGCAGAATTGCCATCATTACATTCCATTCGCTGGAGGACAGATTGGTCAAGCAGACCTTTGCGTCCTTAGCGTCCGGCTGCACCTGCCCGCGTGATTTTCCCGTGTGCGTGTGCGGCAAAAAGCCGCTGGTTGAGGTGATCAGCCGCAAACCCGTCTTGCCCTCGGAGCAAGAGCTTTCGATCAATCCCAGGTCGCGCAGTGCTAAGCTGCGTATAGCCAAGAAACTATAAAGGAGGACCCGATGGAGCACATTATGCAAGCAAAAAAGCCCCACTATACCGCATGCGCGGAGTACGTGGAAGCCTTGTGCAAGCGATACAAGGACAGAGGCATTGCCGCACACGTGCGTACGGACGCCAAGCGTCAGGAGCGTGAGGAGGCGCTGTCGCACGCTATGGCACCCGGTGCGTATATTATGGCGGAGCGCGTGTCGGACGGCAAGGCAGACAAATACCGTACGGGTCTTTACAAGGGTGAAAGACACATGACTGCGGATGATTTCGTGCGTTACTATCACGATCAGCGCAGCTATAAAATGCCCAATTACAGCGTCAGAGCCACCGCTGCACAGCAGCAGGAGGCAGAGGTCACGGGAGGGCAGTCGCCAAAAAAAGCCCTGTGGCTTACTCTGACCGAGCAAATGCCCGAGTCGGTGCGCAAGTACCTGGAAAGCCCCGCGACCGCAAGGTTGGCTGAGATTTCCCGCGACTGGTTCCCGATTGAAAAGGAGCAGAAATGTGAGAAGAGCGAAGTAAAGAAGATGCCCGCAGGCGTGCTTGGCGCGATGCTGACGGTCACGCTTTGCTGCGTGATGATCGTAGGCAGCTCGGTTATGGTAAGCCTGTCCGTCAGAGAAGCCAGCATCCTGCAAAACAAGCTGGATGCGCTGGACAAGCAATATACCACGCTGAATACCGAGCTTTCGCTCAAAAACGATATGCTGGAGATCGAGCGGATCGCCGTGGAGGAGTACAACATGGTGCGCTCCGAGTTCGTTCCCACGCAAGTGCTTACCACCGAGAGTGAGAATACGGTGGAGGTCTATGAACAAAAAAGCGAATTTGGTCAAGGACTTTCGAATTTGCTCAGTGCGATCGGAATTATAGTGGATTGAGCGAGATCGCCTGCATAAAAGTCGCGCGCAGTTCATAGATTGACATTGACAGGACAAGGCGAATCCGATATAATATTCGTATCGGGTCAAAAAGGCGGCGAGCGCATTTTCGGGATTGCCGAATTTTTTCGGCAAAGCCGAGGAAAGTGCTTCGACTCTTGCCCGGGCAGGAGACGGACACGGGCGCACGCCGCCGTTTTTATCAATATAAGCGAACAAACACGGAGGACGTAGGAGTTGAGTATGCAGACCACCCAAACCCAGACCATAAAAAGAGCAGCGGTACTTGCCACAGCGGTATCGCTGGCTTTTGTGTTGTTGATGCTGCGTATTCTGATCCTGCAGACCGTGGAATACGAAAAATATCAGGCAAAGGTCATCAGCCAGCTCACCACGCAGACCACCATTGAGGCAGATCGCGGCGCGATCTACGATGCAAACGGCATTTTGCTGGCAGGTAACGTGACCACCTACCGCGTGTTTATCGCGCCCCGCACCATTAAGGAGCAGACCAATGAGACCGGTGTGGACTACGCGGACATGATCTCGCACGGACTTTCCGAGCGTCTTGAGGACGTCAGCTACGAGGACGTGAAATTCCAGACCACCAAAACGCAATATCTGGACAGAACCATTGCCCGCAAGGTTACAAGTGACGTAGCAAAGCAGATCCGCGCCTTTATTGCGGAAAACGGACTGGAAAATATGATCTACCTGGAGGCAACCGCTACGCGCTACTACCCCTATGAGTCGCTGGGTGCACACACCATTGGCTTTACCAACAACGACGGCACGGGTATTTACGGCTTGGAATACACCTACGAGGAGTTTTTGAAGGGCACGGACGGCAAATACGTGACCGCACGCGATGCGGACGGTAACGAGATGCCTTACGATTACGAGAGCATGGTGCCCGCAGTGCCGGGGTACTCGCTCAATACCACCATCGACGTTTTCGTGCAGAACGCACTTGACGAGCAGGTCAAGCAAGCGTATATTGAATCGGGCGGTGAAAACCGCGCTTGCGGCGTGGTCATGAACGTCAAAACGGGCGATATTCTTGCCATTTCGGTATATCCGAATTTCAATCTTAACGAGCCTTGGACGCTCAACGAGGATTCCCTCAAGGCGTTGGAGGAGAGCGGCTTTGCCGAAGACAGCGAGGAATACGGCAAGCTTAAGCAGGAGCTTTTACTGACCACTTGGAATAACAAGGCGGTCACCGAGGTGTATATGCCCGGCTCGACCTTCAAAATTATCACCGCCGCTATGGCGTGTGAGGAAAATTTGCCTATTCTCAACGAAACGCATTTCTGTCCCGGTTATCATATCGTCAACGGCAGAAAGATCAAATGCCATAAGGTGCAGGGACACGGTTCGCTGACCTTTGCAGAGGGTATTCAGCAATCCTGCAACCCTTGGCTGATGCGCATCGGTGCAGATATCGGTGCAAGCCGCTTTTATGACTATTTCAAATCGTTCGGCTATTTTGAAAAGACCGGTATTGATCTGCCCGGTGAGGGCAGCACGGTCGAGGGCGTGACCTTCTGGAACAAGGGCATGTTTGAGAGTGCGGACATTTATCTTGCTACCGCGTCGTTCGGTCAGAACTTCAAGATCTCGGTCTTGGGTCACGTCACCGCCATTGCGGCTGTAGCCAACGGCGGTGATCTGGTTACTCCCAGACTGGTCAAGAGCATCGTAGACCAGAACGGCAACGTGATCAAGAGCTTTGAGCCCGAGATCAAGCGTCAGGTGATCAGTGCGCAGACCGCGCAGCGCATCTCTAAGATCTTAGAGGAGGGCGTTTCGGGCAACGGCGGTGCAAAGAACGCATACGTTGCGGGCTACAGAATCGCTGCTAAGACCGGTACCTCCGAGAAAAAGGACTTGAAGGATGCCCAGGGCAATCTGATCGAAGGGAAATATATCTGCTCCACCGTTGCGTATGCGCCTGCGGATGATCCGCAGTACATCACGCTGATCATGGTGGACCAGCCCACCAAGGGCACGCTGTACGGCTCTGTGGTGGCAGCACCTTACGTTGGTAACGTCATGGCAACCATTCTGCCTTATCTTGGCGTGGAGGCTGTTTATACCGACGCAGAGCTTGCCAAAAAGGCGGTTGAAACGCCTGCAGTCGTTTGGTGGCCTCTGGATGCTGCACGTGATTATGCAAACAGCCTTGGCATTGAGCTTGAGGTGATCGGTGACGGTGACACCATTTTTGCGCAATCTCCCGCGGCAGGCACCAAGATGGAAAAGCAAGGCTCCAAGCTGATTGTGTATACCGAGCGTTCCGCTGAAAAGCAGATGGTCAAGGTGCCCGATCTGACGGGAAAAACTGCTGTTGCCGCAAGCGGACTTCTGGCAAGCAGCAATCTGAATATCAAAATCACGGGTACGTACAATTATACCAGCGGCACGGCAGCGACCGCATATGCACAGTCGATCGAGCCGGGCACGCTTGTTGAGATCGGTACGACCGTTACGGTATATTTCCGTGACGAAAACGTGGCAGACGACGTGGAAAATCCCAACCTGCCCGAGCTGAATTATTAAAATTTAAGGAATACTAAAAGAACGGAGAGCCTAAACAAACTAACTTTTGGAGGCTTTCATGATTCTTTCTGATTTATGCGGCGCGGCGGGGATTGCATGCCCCGCGGACGCTGCGCAAATTTCCGTGGACGGTATCTGTACCGACTCGGAAAAATTGATACCAGGACAATTATTCGTCTGCCTGCGCGGAATGCGCAGGGATGGACACGACTATCTGAGCGATGCACGGGCGCGCGGAGCGTGCGCAGCGGTGATCGATCGGGACTATACGGGAGAGATCCCCGAGGGGCTGTGCATCGTGCGCGCGGACAACACGCGTGCGGCGGTGGCGTATCTGTTTGATGCATGGTACGGCAAGCCCTCAGAGAAAATGCAATTCGTGGGCATTACGGGCACAAACGGCAAAACCTCGGTGGCATGGATGCTTTACGGACTGCTCAGACACGCGCAAATCAAGTGCGCAATGATCGGCACGGTCAAATGCGAAGGCCCTGCGGGGGAGATACCCCGGGACGTTTCGGGCAACGCCAATATGACCACGCCCGATCCCGCGCAGCTGTATCCCATGCTGGCAGCGTTTGCCGAGCAGGGCGTACAGGTAGTGGTCATGGAGGTCACCTCGCATGCGCTTGCGCAGGAGCGGTGCGCGCCCTTGCACTTTGCGCTTGGGATATTTACCAATCTGACGCGCGATCATCTGGATTTTCACGGCAGTATGGAGGCGTACGTTGCCGCAAAGAAAAAGCTGCTTTCCATGTGCGACCGCGTTTTGCTGAACGTGGACGACGAGCGCGTGGCAGCTCTGCGGACAGAGAGTACGT
Organism: Eubacteriales bacterium; assembly: GCA_045587385.1. Classification (GTDB taxonomy): domain Bacteria; phylum Bacillota; class Clostridia; order Oscillospirales; family CAG-272; genus SVQP01. The sequence continues at coordinate 26,031 of JAZNCE010000076.1, read as the reverse complement.
GCTGTGTGCTGACTTGCTCGGCAAAGCACAAACACGCGGACTATTATGCCGAGGAAACGGAGATCAAGGTTGCAGGCGTGCAATATAAGCTGGTGTCGGCAAATGCACGGTTGCGCATCCAATGCCCCATGAGCGGGCAGTTCGCGGTCCTTAATTCCTTGCAGGCTTCGGCAGCCGCGCTGCTGCTTGGCGTCAAGGTGCAAAATATCAGGGACGGTATGGCACTTTTGCCGCTCGTGCCCGGGAGAATGGAAAAGGTTGTGGTCGGTGCGGATCTGCCGTTTTCGGTGATCATCGATTACGCGCATACGCCCGATGCATTGGAAAATTTGCTTACGTCGGTACGCAGATGCAAAACACGCGCGCAGCGCACGGTGCTGGTGTTTGGCTGCGGTGGGGACAGAGATCAAGGAAAACGTGCGCAAATGGGGCAGATCGCCTCGCGTATGGCGGATTATTTCGTGATCACGGCAGATAACAGCCGTACAGAGTCGACGGATGCCATTATCGCGGACATTGTGCGCGGTGTGGATAAACGCGCGCATTACCGTGTGATCCGCGATCGGCGCAGCGCCATCCGACACGTCATCGAGCACGCAAGAGAGGGAGACGTCATCCTGCTTGCGGGCAAGGGACACGAAACCTATGAAATTGATCAAAACGGCAGACGCGCCTTTGACGAGCGCGCCATTGTCATAGAAGCCGCGCACGATTATTGGCGCGGTATACCGGAAGATTAAAAAGGAGAGTGAGAATATGAAGATCAAGCTTGGCATGCAACCCATGACGCTGGCACAAGCGGCTGCGTATTGCGGCGGTGAGCTTTACGACTTCACCGGATGTGCAAGCGTGGAATTTTCATATATCTGCACAGACTCCAGAGAAGCGGATAAGAACACTTTGTTCGTTGCCATTCGCGGTGAGCGCGTGGACGGACACGATTATATCGGGCAAGTGATCGATGCGGGCTGCAGATGCTTTTTGTGCGAATACGTGCCGCAGGATATCTGCGCCAAGCACGTGGGTGCCGCCGTGGTGGAGGACAGCGTGGCTGCCTTCTGCCAGCTTGCCAGAAGCTACAGAATCGAAAAATTCGGGGACAGAGATCCCATGAGAACCATTGCTGTTACGGGCAGCGTAGGCAAGACCACCACCAAGGAAATGGTGGCGTCGGTGCTGCGGCAGGAGCTCAATCTGTATGCCGCAGCAGGCAATTTCAACAGCGAGATCGGTATGCCCATGTCGCTGATGTCGGCAGGTGCGCACCATCGCGCAGCCGTATTGGAAATGGGCATGAGCGCACGCGGTGAGATCTCACGCATGAGCAAGACCGCGCGCCCGACCGTGGCAATGATCACCAACGTGGGCAGCTCTCACCTTGAGTACCTTGGCACGCGCGAGAACATCGCGGCGGCAAAGCTGGAGGTGGCGGACGGCTTGCGTACGGGCGGATTTTTACTGCTCAATGCCGACGAGCCGCTGCTTGCAGGGCGTAAGGCGCACGGCAGACACACCATCTACCTTGGCATTGATAATCCCGCGGCAGATTGCCGTGCGGAAAATATCCGATACACCGAGGACGGTTGCTCGCTCTTTGACATCCGTTACGGGGAGCACGTCTGGCATGACATAAAAGTCCCCGCGCTTGGTAAGCATATGGTTATGGCTGCCCTGTATGCGGCTGTGACGGGTAAGATCTTGGGCTTGCCCGAAAGCAGCATCCGTGCAGGCATCATGGCATACAAGACTATGGCGATGCGCCAGCAGATCGAGCAGACAGGCGGCGTAACGCTGCTTTGCGATTGCTATAACGCAAGCCCCGAATCGGTGCGTGCAGCGCTGCACGCGCTGTCCGAAATGCCCGTCAAGGGCAGAAGGATCGCGGTGCTTGGTGATATGCTGGAGCTCGGTGCACAGACCGAGCAGCTGCACCATGCAACGGGTGCGCACGCTGCCGGCGTGCTGGATATTTTGGTCACGGTGGGCGATCTTGGCGCACACGTGGCAAAGGGCGCACGGGAACAAGGCTGCCAAGTCTACGCCTTTACGGGCGAAGATGCGAAAGCGCAGGCGGCAGAGAAGCTGTGCTCGCTGCTTGCGGTGGGAGACGCGCTGCTGCTTAAGGCGAGCAGAGGCGTAAAGCTTGAAGAGGTCTACAACACGGTAAAACAACATTTGAGTGAATAAAAGAGGATAGGGAAATGCTTTTACAATATTTCGGTATACACACAGATACAAAGGAAGCCATTGCCACCGAGGCATTGATCGTGGCGTTTGCGGTATTTTGCCTTGCAACGCTGACGCTGTATTTTCTTATCCCCGTGCTGCGCGCCAAAAAGATCGGACAGACCATTTATGAGTTTGGACCGATCTGGCATATGGATAAGCAGGGCGTGCCCACCATGGGCGGCATCGGCTTTATCCCGCCGTTCTTGTTGGTGCTGGCTGTATTTTCGGTGCTGTATCTGATAAAGGCGGGAACTGCATCCTCGTCTGTGCTGATCCCGTTTGCGCTGACGTTGATGCTGGCGGTCGCCAATGCGGCAATCGGCTTTGTGGATGATTACTGCAAGCTGCTCAAAAAGCAGAATCAAGGCTTGACCGCATGGCAAAAGCTGCTGTTGCAGCTGGTGTTTGCGGCAGCATACGTTGCCATGATGGCAATCACGGGCAACTTGCACACAGACCTGACCGTTCCTTTTACGCATTTTACCCTGCAGCTTGGCTGGCTGGCATATCCTGCATATATCATTGTGATCGCAGGATTTGTCAACGCGACCAACCTGACCGATGGTCTGGATGGACTCGCTTCGGGTATTACCGCTGTCGTATCGCTGTTTTTGACGGTGATGGCGGTCGTGACCGCGCAGGGCGGCATGGGTGTGATCTCCGCAGCTCTGTTTGGCGCGGTTTGCGCATTCCTTCTGTTCAACCATCATCCCGCGCGCGTATTTATGGGTGACACCGGCTCGCTGTTTATCGGTGGCGTGCTGATGGGATGTGCGTTCATGGCGCACATGGAGGTGCTTGTCATCATTGCGGGCTTTGTGTACGTGGCGGAAATGCTGTCCAGCCTTTTGCAGATCGTATATTTCAAGCTCACGCATGGCAAGAGACTGTTTAAAATGGCTCCCTTGCACCATCACTTTGAAAAGTGCGGCTGGAAGGAAGTGCCCATTGTGATTTTGTTTTGCGCAGTCACCGCGCTTTTGTGCGTGATCGCGTATTTTGCAACCAAGTAATTGATTTTTTGAATTATCAAAGGAGGTGAGGTCGTGAAAAAGTACAAGGTGTATTGGGAACGCTTCAAGCGCGCTTTGCGCGTTAAGGGCGGGGAAGTGACCGATCTTGTCAACCAAAAGCAGGACGCAATATTGGAGCCCGACGACCCCATCTATCATAAAAAGATCCATCCCGATCCCGAACCCGAAAAGGGGATCTTGACGCGCGGCGGCATTGACGTGTGGTTTTTCTTAATCGTACTGGGACTTATTTTGTACGGTGTGATCATGGCGTACAGCGCAAGCTCGATCTATGCGGCGCAACACCACGGCGATTCGACTTTTTATATCAAAAAGCACGTGATGTATCTTGTCTTGGCTGTGGTAGCCACAACGCCCTTTGTGTTCATGGCGCGCCCCTGGTTCTGGAAATTCTTTTCCATTTGCGCGTATGGCGGATCGGTTGTGCTGCTAATTGCCGTGCTGATCAGCGGTTCCATGTTCAACGGTGCAAACCGTTGGATTTCGATCGGTAGCATCACCATTCAGCCCTCGGAAATTGCAAAAATGGCGCTGATCATGTTCTTGGCGCTGTATATGTCCAAATATCAAAAGCAAATTAACACGGTGCAGAAATTCGGCGGTCACTTTACTTACGGCGTTATTGGCCCCGTGATCATTATCGGTATCATCTGCGGACTGGTCATGCTGGAAAAGCATTTGTCGGGTTTGATCATTCTCGGTGTCCTTGGCATTGTGGTCATGTATCTGGGCGGTACCAAGCTCAAGTGGTTTGCAGGTCTTGGCGTTGCTGGTGTCAGCGTCGTCAGCGTGGTTTTGTTGTTTTCAGAATATGCACGAAAGAGAATTGATACGTGGATCAACATTGACAAGGTAGACCCGCTGGGTGAAGCATGGCAAACGCTGCAAGGCCTTTACGCGATCGGTTCCGGTGGCTTTTTCGGCAGAGGTCTTGGCAACAGCCAGCAGAAATACGGCTACATTGCTGAACCGGCGAACGACTTTATCTTCACCATTCTTTGCGAAGAGCTTGGCATGCTTGGTGTGATCATTCTGATGGGGCTTGTGGTGCTATTGTTGTGGCGTGGCTACAAGATCGCGGCAAACGCGCCCGACAGATTCTGCGCGCTGACCGTGTACGGACTGACCACCAAGGTTGCGCTGCAGACCATTCTTAACATTGCAGTTGTCACCAATTCCATGCCCAATACGGGTATTTCGCTGCCCTTCTTCTCCTCGGGCGGTACTGCACTTGCCCTGCAGATTTTTGAAATGGGCATTATTCTGTCGATTTCGCGTTATTCTTATCAAAAAAAGTAAGGGGTCAGTATGAGAATCCTAATGACAGGCGGCGGCACCGCAGGGCACGTAAACCCTGCCATTGCCATTGCTGATACCATCAAAGCCAAATATCCGGATGCGCACGTCGCCTTTGCCGCATCGACCGAGAGATCGGATAAGGCAAGGGAGCTTTTGGCGCGCACCGATTATAAAGAGTTTTACAGCATCGATATCTGCGGTATGCGCTCGCCTATCTTCCACCCGGGAAACGTGCGCACGGCGTACTTAATGGCAAAATCGCAGGGGCAGGCGAAAAAGCTGATCCGCGAGTTTGCGCCAAATATCATCATCGGTACGGGTGGTTATGCCAGCTGGCCCTTGCTCTCTGCAGGTGCACGTATGGGTATCCCCACGCTGGTGCATGAGTCCAATGCGCTTGCGGGCAAGGCACTGATGCAGGTGCGCGGACGCGTTGACCGCATTCTGGTCAATTTCCCGGAGGCGGCAGAATGCTTTGGACAACCCGAAAAGACGCGCGTGGTGGGAAATCCGCTTTTGCACGGCTTTACCGCATGCGACGAGCGCAAGGCAAAGCAAGCCATCGGCGCGGAAGGGAATTATCAGCACGTTGTGCTTGCCGTTGGCGGCAGCCGCGGTGCTATGATGGTTAACAAATACGTGTTTGATATGATCGAAAGCATGGCAAAGAATCACCCCGAGGTGCTGTTCGTAACTGCAACGGGCAAGGATTACTTTGCACAATATAGCCAAAAATACCACGCTGCCGGCTTGGATACCTTGCCTAACGTGCGCATTTCCGAATACATTTACGATATGCCCGTGCAAATGGCAGCGGCAGATATTGTGATTGCCCGCGCGGGCGCTATGACGCTCTCCGAGCTTGCCCTGATGCGCAAGGCAGCGATCCTGATCCCCTCGCCCAACGTGGCAAACGACCACCAATATAAAAACGCCAAGGCACTTGGCGATGCGGGTGCTGCCGTATACGCACGCGAGAGCGAATTCGAGGGCGGCGGCTTGCAGATGCGCGTGGAAATGCTTTTGTGTGATGCGCAAAAGAGAGCGGAAATGCGCGAAAAGATCGCGGGATTTGCACGCGTTGACGCAAACGCTCTGGTGCTTGCGGAGGTTGAAGGACTGCTTTCCTCCAAGGGGGGCAGAGCATGAAAGAAAAACTGATTGCGTGGCGTGATTCTCTCCTTGAAAAAGTACCGCGCAAGAATTATTCTCCTGCCCAAAAGGCAGAGAAAACCAAGCGTGCGGCTTTGATCGGTTGCGTGCTGTGCGCAGCTCTGCTGATCGTATTGGTCGTAGCCCTCTTTCCCATCCTTGACGTGGAGATCGAGTCCAACCAATCGCACTATACGGAGCAAGAGCTGCTGCAAGCTCTGGACGCATCCGGCTGGACGCCCGTGCTGGGGCTTTTACCCGGACGTGCCGAGCAGCGGCTGATGGACAGCCTTTTGTATCTGGAGGACGCCAAGGTGACCTACAGCTTTCCAGCAACGCTGCACGTCAGCGTCAAGGAGCAGACGACGCTGTACTATTTTTATTACGATACTCTGATCGGCGGTAAGCCCCATACGGGCTGGCTGGCGGTTGGCCCCGATCTGCGCGTGGTAGACGCTGCAAGAGGGGCGGAAGCCTTTGAGCAGCGCGGCTTGACCAAGCTTGCATTGCCCGCACCCGTTCTGGACCGGGCTAAGCCGGGCAGAGCCAGCACGCTGCGCTTTACGCGCGAGGAGGAAACGGGGGAGGGCGCCAAGACCGAGCAGGACTTTGCGTATATTACCGAATTTCTTGGATATCTGGAGCAATCAAGCGTGGCGGACAAGCTGACGAGTGTGGATCTGCGCGAGAAATTTGACGTCAAGATCACACTGGAGGGCAAGCACCGCATTGAGTTCGGGCGCGTGCGTGATGAGATCGATTTTGCACAAAAATTAGCCCTTGCCGAGCAGATTCTGGCAGAGGGCAATGTGGATCCTGACGGCAAATACGTCGTATCGGTGGGAACTGAGCAGCCGTTTTTGCGTCCGGCAAACGACGCGGACCTCGACGCAACCGAAAAATAGAGCCGCATGCAGATGTCGCATGACATTTTGCGTCGGAAATTGTGAATTTTTCATAAATTTTTAAAATTATTTTCGCGAAACCTCTTGAAATATTTTTAAGTTTGTTATATTATATATGTAAAGCATATCTTGGGCTGATTTTGCCCGTTAGACACAAGGTCTTGTGCTTTGGCGTAGAAAAATAAAAAAACAGAGATAAATTTTCGGGAGGATAACAAAATGACTTTTGAACATGATGATACCTACGATTGTGGCGTGAACATTAAGGTAATCGGTGTCGGCGGCGGCGGAAACAACGCTGTTAACAGAATGATCAGCAGCCACATCCGCGGTGTGGAATTCGTGTCTATCAACACTGACAGACAGGCTCTTCGCAGATCCGAGGCTGCAACCCAGCTGGTAATCGGAGAAAAGCTGACCAAGGGCTTTGGCGCAGGCTCCAACCCCTCTATTGGCGCACGTGCAGCTGAGGAATCCCTTGACGATATCAAGAAGTTCCTGCAGGGCACCGACATGGTATTCGTAACCGCAGGTATGGGCGGCGGTACCGGTACCGGTGCAGCTCCCGTTGTTGCACGCGTTGCACACGAGATGGACATTCTGACCATTGGTATCGTAACCAAGCCTTTCGCATTCGAGGGCACTCGCAGAGCTGCACAGGCTGAGGCAGGTATTGCTGAGCTGAGCCAGTACGTAGACTCTCTGATCGTGATCCCCAACGAAAAGCTCAAGCAGGTAACCGACACCAGAATTACGCTGGCTAACGCATTCGAGATCGCAGACAACGTGCTGCACCGCGGCGTTAAGAGCGTTTCCGATCTGGTTAACGAGTCCCTGTTCATCAACCTTGACTTTGCTGACGTTACCTCCGTCATGAAGGACGCAGGCTACGCACACATGGGTATCGGTTCTGCTACCGGTAAGGATAAGGCAGAGCAGGCAGCTCGCGCTGCTATCTCCAGCCCGCTGCTCGAGTCCTCCATCAAGGGCGCACGCGGCGTTCTGATCAGCATTATGGTATCTCCCGACGTTGGTCTGGAGGACGTAGATCTGGCTTCCACCATGATCGCAAACGAGGCTCATCCCGACGCAAGCGTTATTTGGGGCGTAGGCTTCGATCCTGAACTGGAAGACGAGATGAGAATTACCATCATTGCTACCGGCTTTGACAAGAAGGATGACAACCAGAACCCCGGTAAGGTTGCTCTGGCACCCAAGAGCGAGCCCGTTGCAAAGGCAGTTCCCGTACAGGAAAAGCCCGCTGATGCTGACGACGATCTTGACGACATGCTTGCTATGTTCAAGAGAGGCGCAAGAAAGTAATTTGTGATGCACATAGAAAAGACCTCCTGTGATCAGGAGGTCTTTTTTTGCGTCTGTATCAGGATTGTTTTGCGTAAATGCGCTCAAACACGGGCAGCAGCGCGAGAGAGAAGCGGTAAAAGCCGAGGTCGTTGGGGTGGCAGCCGTCTACAGTGCAGCCATCGTTCTCGTCGCCTGCGAAGATCGAAGCACCGTCCACGAAGTATACGTTCGGGTCGCCCTCGGCAACAGCCTTTTGATAGGTCTGCATGACGATGGAGCGGCGTGCGCGTTCATCGGGTGTGTCGTGGTAGTCGGGTTTGGAGAGCATGACGTAGGGGACGTGTGGGTGCGCCTTGCGAATGGCGCGGTAAAGCTTTTCGTGCGTGGCGGCAAGGTGCTCGGCTGTGGGGGCGTTATGGTCGTAATCCGACACGAACACCGACATTTCAAGGCTTGCTAAGTAGTCGATCATGGTGTCCTCGGCACGGCAGTTGCCCGAAAAGCCGAGGTTGACGTAATCCATATCCAGCGCGCGGGAGAGGAAGTTCTGGTAGCACGTGCCGGGTCGGGACGCGCATCCGCCCTGCGTGATGGACGAGCCGTAAAAGATTGTGGGCAGGGCATTGGCGTAAGGCTGCGGTGCTTGCCATTGGCTGCCCTCTGCCACGCCGACCAGAAGTCTTGACACGTTGTTGTAAAGTGGGAAATTCAAAACGTATTCCTGCATGCCTTTGCCCACGAAAGCGATCGATTCATATCCGTTATCGCAGCTTACGGGCGGCGTCAGCGAGGCAACGTAGCTTTGATTGCGGTGCGCACCGGTTACGCGGTAAAGATCAAAGCCGCTGATCCCGAGAAACGGCATGTGCGGCATGCGGCATTGCTCGTTCCACTCGGCGCGGATGGCAATATACGGGGAATCGGTGCAAAAGCGGGCGCGAATGCCTGCGGTGTGGGTGCAAAGGACTTGCACGCCCTCGCTGACCGTTTGGGCAACCTCCATGGGCAGGCGCGCATAGGGATTGGTTCCCACAGCACCGTAAATGACGAAGGGCGCCGAGGCAGCGTCAAGCCATACAATATCATCTCTTTGTACAGCTCCCGGCAAGATGAAATTCGGGTCAATCTTAGTAACTTCCATATAGATATTTCCTCCTTTACAGCATCCTATCCGTTTGCATCAGTATCTCTCGCTCACAGAAGGGCAGGTGCTTGCCGCAGATCAGCTGATAATTCTCATGCCCCTTGCCCGCAAGCACGACAGCGTCGCCCTTGCGTGCGTTTTTAACCGCGTAGGCAATCGCCTCGGCTCTGTCGGGAATGCAAACGTATCTGTCGTGGGTAAATGCCGCTGCGATGTCGGCGATAATCTTGTTCGGGTCTTCGTTGCCTGGGTTGTCCGAGGTCAGAATCGAGAGGTCACAAAGCTCGCTTGCCACCGCGCCAAGCTCACCGCGGCGCATCTGTGTGCGGTCGCCTACCGAGCCGAACAGGCAGATCAGGCGTTTCGGCTTATAAGCACGCAGGGCTTCCAGCACGGCACGCAGGGAAGCACCGTTGTGTGCGTAATCGATGATAAAGGTGGTGTCGGGGCGGCTTGCCAAAAATACCGGCTCAAAGCGACCCTTGACGCGCACTACCGAAAGTGCGGCTGTGCTGTCTGCAAGCGGAATGCCCAGCTTGTCGCACACAGCAAGCGCGCAAAGCGCGTTGTAAACGCTGTAATCGCCCGGGAAGGGAATGGAAACGGGCAGGGCTTGTCCGTCGGGGGTATGACATACAAACGCTGTGCCGGGCACGCGGAAGCAGATCTCGGGGCGGATCTTGGCGGCGCGCCAATCACAACCCTTGCCCATGCCAAAGGACGTCATGGGCGCTAAGGCGTCTGCGGTCATATACGCCGCCTCGGGGGCGTCTGCATTGACCAGAATACCGCGGATACCGGGAAAAGAGAACAGCAGTTTTTTGCAAGCCATGTATTCTGCCATGTCTGCGTGCTCCACACCGCCGATGTGGTCGGGGTAGAGATTTGTAAAGATACAGTAATCAAACTTGATGCCGTGCACGCGGTGCAGCTTGAGGGCTTGCGAGGAAACCTCCATGACCACGTAGCGAATGCCGCACTCCACCATCTGCGCCATGTATTCGTGCAAGTCCAGGCTTTCGGGCGTGGAGTTTGCCGTGGCGTAGTGCCTGCCGCCGAAATCAATGCCGTTGGTGCCTATGTAAGCCGAGGGAATGCCCAGCTTTTCAAGCACGCCGTGGATCATGAGCGCGGTGGTGGTCTTGCCCTTGGTGCCCGTAATGCCGATGATGCAAAGCTTGTCCGCGGGGCGGTCGAAGATGGTTGCCGCCAGCGTGGCAAGCGCTATGCGCGTATCGGGCACGGTCAGCACCAAGGCATCCTGCGGCAGATCGATCGGGCGTTGTGCTACAAAGATGCGCGTGCCCTTATCGTAAGCGGAAAGGGCGTAGTTATGTCCGTCGCTGACGTAGCCCGCAATGCAGATAAACAGCGCGTCGGGGCCTGCCTTGCGCGAGTCGTGACAGATGTACGTCACGTCCGCATCGGGCAAAGCGTGCGGGCAGGTATAGTCCAGCCCTCTGAGCAGATCACAAAGCTTCATATAGGCAGCTCCTCCTTGTAAAGATAAGGCAGCGCATTCTCTTGCAGCTGCTCGGGCTGTACCATGACGTAGTAAGGCTCCAGCTTTGCTGCGTGCGCGGTGCAGAAGATTTTGTAATCATCGCTGCAGGGGATCAGATAAAAAAGCAGATCGGGATATTCCTTGGCAAAGGCACACAGGTCTTGGCAAAGCAGATCGCCTTGCAGGTAAGGTGGTGTGCGCACGATGCGCACACAGGCGCAAAAATGCGCCGAAAGAGCGGTACGGGAGCAATAAATATGCGAGAGCACACCAAAGCGGCGGTACAGTCTGCGCGCGATTTTGACGGGCTGTGCGCCGTCACCCAATAATACGGGCACCAGCACGCGGTTGAGCTGCTCCTTCATCGTATCACTCCTTTCTTGTCATATCTTATTCATTATAGCATAAAATTCGTAGCTTGTCACGCTATCGGGCGATATTTTGCAAATATTTTTTGCACGCTCTTGCAAAAAAGTCGAACTTCCGTTATAATGATGCTAAGATTATCAAAGGAGTGCGGACAAGACCTATGAAAAAGGAAAGCATTTATAAGATATTTTCAAGAATTCCGACGCTTGAGACCGAGCGGCTGATTTTGCGCAAGATGCTGGTTTCGGATAAAGAGGATATATACGCCTATTCCTGCCGCGCGGACGTGACCGAGCATCTGACATGGATGCCGCACGCCAATATTGAGTACACGCAGGACTATCTGCGCTATATCGGGCAGAGGTACAGCGTGGGGGACTATTTCGATTGGGCTGTGGTGGAAAAGGCAAGCGGCAGGGTCATCGGCTCGTGCGGCTTTACGCGGTTTGATTACCCTAACGACGCAGGTGAGATCGGTTACGTGTTTCACCCCGATTTTTGCGGCAAGGGGTATGCCACCGAGTCGGTCCGCGAGGTGGTGCGCTTTGGCTTCGTTGCGCTGAAATTGCACCGCATCGAGGCAAGGTACTTAAAGGGCAACGACCGCTCCGTGCGCGTCATGGAGCGCCTTGGCATGCAGTACGAGGGCGAGCGCCGCGAGGCGATGTTGGTCAAGGGCTCGTACCGCACCGTGGGGACGTATGCCATCCTTGCAGGGGAGTATCAGAGACAGTAAAAGTGAAAAATATACATGTAGGGGAGCATACTATGCTCCCCTACAAACATTCCCGAAAGCTTGATGTGAAGTGATTGGTTTTTTGCAATTCCACTTCCTAAAACTTGCAAAAACACTTGACACAAAAAGGGAAATGGTGTATAATGAAAAGTGGCGTTTTATGAGATTTCCTAAATACATACATAGGTAGGACACAATAATGAAAAGAGATATTCTCAGAATCCTTGAAGAAAATATGAGCGGCTTTTCCAAAGGGCAAAAGCTGATTGCAAAATATATTTTGCAAGAATACGACAAGGCAGCCTACATGACCGCCTCCAAGCTCGGGCAAGCGGTAGGCGTTTCCGAGTCTACCGTGGTGCGCTTTGTGATCGAGCTGGGTTACGAGGGCTACCCCGAATTTCAGAAGTCGCTGCAGGAGCTGATCCGCACCAAGCTGACCTCCTTCCAGCGTATCGAAGTGACTAATAACCTCATCGGTAAGGGCGACGTGCTTTCCAAGGTGCTGGAGTCCGATGCCGAAAAGATCCGCAAGACGCTCGAGGGCATTGACCGCGAGGCGTTTGAGGGGGCTGTCAATAGTATCGTAAATGCAAAGAACATTTACATTCTGGGTGTGCGCTCCTCGTCCTCGCTTGCATCCTTCCTTGATCACAGCCTGCGCATGATCTTTGATAACGTGCGCTTGGTGCAGACCGCGTCGGGGGCTGAGGTGTTTGAGCAGATGCTCAGCGTGGGAGAGGACGATGCGGTCATCGCTATCAGCTTCCCCAGATACTCCAAGAGAATTATCAAGGCAACCGAGTACGCGCACAAGAGCGGTGCGGACGTCGTCTGTCTGACCGACAGCGTGGAGTCTCCGCTTGCTGCAAGTGCAGACCAGCTGCTGGTTGCACAGAGTGATATGGCGTCCTTTGTGGATTCGTTGGTCGCACCCCTGAGCGTGATCAACGCGCTTGTCGTTGCGGTTTCCCGCGTCCGTCAGGAGCAGGTGACCGAAAGACTGCGCCACCTTGAGGTGCTGTGGGACGAATACGACATTTACGATAAGACCCAGCAATGAGTATGGCTTACGATGATTTTTCTCCCGTGCGCGTAGCCGTCGTGGGCGGCGGCGCTGCGGGCATGATGGCGGCGATTTCCGCTGCCAATATGGGCGCGGAGGTCGTGTTGTTTGAGCGCAACGACCGTCTGGGCAAAAAGCTGCGCATTACGGGCAAGGGAAGATGCAACGTGACAAACGATTGTGACAGAGATACCTTCCTTTCCAACGTGCCCACCAATCCGCGCTTTTTGTACAGCGCGCTTGCCGCATTTACTACGGCAGACACCAAAGCGTTTTTTGAGAACCTCGGTGTGCCGCTCAAGACCGAGCGCGGCAATCGCGTGTTTCCCGTTTCCGATAAGGCGATCGACGTTGTGGTCGCGCTCAAGGACGCGGTGCGCGATGCAGGCGTTAAGGTGATCAACGAGCGCGTGACCTCGCTCTTATTGCGCGACGGTGCGGTATGCGGTGTATATACCTCGCGCCCTTATGACTTTGAGCGCGTGATTGTTTGCACGGGCGGTAAATCCTACCCCCTGACCGGCTCGGACGGGGACGGCTATAAGCTTGCCGTGCAGGCAGGGCATAGCGTGACCAAGCTGCTTCCCTCGCTGGTGCCCATTACCTGCAAGGGAAACGACCACCGCGCCATGCAGGGGCTTTCCTTGCGCAACGTGGGCTTAACCATCAAGGACAACGCCACGGGCAAAGCGGTGTACCGCGATTTCGGTGAAATGATGTTCACGCATTTCGGGCTGACGGGTCCCATGATCCTGAGCGCATCGGCACATCTGCCCGATATTGCACCCGATAAATATACGGCTTATATCGATCTCAAGCCCGCGCTGGACGAAAAGACCTTGGATGTGCGCTTGCTTTCGGATTTCGCCAAATACCATAACAAGGACTTTGCCAACAGCCTTGGCGACCTCTTGCCGCAGAAGATGATCGAGGTGATCGTAACCCGCTCGGGTATCGATCCGCACAAAAAGGTCAATTCTATTACTGCAGAGGAGCGTCGCGAGCTGGTTTCGCTGCTCAAAGGATTTTCGATGCCCTTGCAGGGATTCCGACCCATTGACGAAGCCATTGTGACCAAGGGCGGCGTCAACGTAGGAGAGGTCAAGCCTGCCAGCATGGAGTCGCGCATTGTGTCGGGACTTTACTTTGCAGGCGAGGTGCTGGACGTAGACGCTTATACAGGCGGCTTTAATTTGCAGATTGCCTTCTCAACGGGTCATCTTGCAGGCGAGAGTGCCGCGACAGACTAAATAAAAGGAGTTTATGACATGATCCAGATTGCTATAGACGGACCCGGCGGAGCGGGTAAGACCACACTTTCCAAAGCCATTGCCAAGAAGCTTGGCATCGTGTACGTCGACACCGGTGCTATGTACCGCACCGTGGGGCTTTACGTGCGCGACCACGGCTATTCCTGGGAGGATACCGCTGCCGTGATCTCCATGCTGCCCGATATTCATATCGAGGTCAAGTTTGAGGACGGCGTGCAGAATATTTATCTCAACGGCACAAATCCCGGTGACCGCATCCGCGAGCCCGAGATCTCCATGTATGCGTCGGGCGTTTCCAAAATTCCCGAGGTCAGAGCCTTCCTTTTGGAGACCCAGAAGGACATCGCACGCAAAAACAGCGTGATCATGGACGGCAGAGATATCGGTACGGTCATTCTGCCCGATGCAGACCTCAAGCTGTTTATGACCGCTTCTCCCGAGACACGCGCAAAGCGTCGTTATATTGAGCTGCTTGAAAAGGGGCAGCAGGTGACCTTTGAGCAGGTCATGGAGGAAATGGTGGCACGTGATGCGCAGGACGCAGGCAGAGAAATTGCGCCTGCCATTCCCGCGGACGATGCCATTATGTATGACAATTCCGGTTTGACCTTTGATGAGAGTCTTGACGCGCTGCTTGCCTTTATCAAGGAAAAGCTGGGCGACAAGCTGGGCGATCTGTGATATGAAGGGGAAGTTTTATACGGTTTTTCGCGGCGTTGTGCGCTTGCCGTTTTTTGCGGTAACACGTACGCACGTGCACGATGCGCAAAACGAGCCGGATGCAAGCGAAGGCCCTTATATTATTTGCGCAAATCATACCGTATTCTCCGATCCCATTTTTCTGTGCGGGGCAATGCGCAAGCAGCAGCCGCATTTTATGGCGAAAAAGGAGCTTTTCAAGATTCCCGTGCTGAGTTGGCTGCTCAAGGGACTCGGTGCGTTTCCCGTTGACCGCAAGGCAGGGGACGTTTCTGCCATCAAGCGCAGCATTGCGCTCTTAGAGCAGGGCAAGTGCGTGGGCATTTTTCCGCAGGGGCATCGCAATCCCGGTGTTGATCCCCGAGAGACCGAGGTGCGCCACGGTATCGGTATGATCGCTGCGCGTACGCATGCGACCATCCTGCCGTGCTATTTGTGCATGAAGGATTATAAGTTTAAGCTTGGTCGTCGCGTGGATATCGTGGTCGGCAAGCCCATGAAATACGAGGAATATGCTGCGGGGCTTAGCGGCACGGCGGAGTACACCGCCATTACCGAAAAGGTGTTTGACCGTATCTGCACGCTGGGCGAGGAGTTCAGGGGCGAGAAGGGAAGCGCACAATGAAGCGCGAGGTCATCGTAGCCAAGCACGCAGGCTTTTGCTTTGGAGTGGGCAGAGCGGCGGACGCCGTGGAGCGCGAGATCGCAAGCCACGTTCCGGGCACGCGTATCTTCACGCTTGGCAAGCTGATCCATAACGATACCTACGTCTCCCGTCTTGCCGCGCAGGGCGTGGGCGTGATAGGCGAGCAGGATATCGAGCGGCTTTGCACCGGGGCGACTGCAGACGCGCCCGTCAAGGTGTTCGTGCGCGCACACGGCATGACCAAAGAGACCGAGGCGTTGCTTGAGAGCTGTCACGCGCAAAACGAGCACTTTTGCTTTGTGGATTGCACCTGCTCGTTTGTCAAAAAAATTCACGATATCGTAGCCGCCCATAATTCTCCCGACAATATTCTGTTCGTGCTGGGCACGGCAGATCACCCCGAAGTGGTGGGCTTTTTATCCCGTTTTGAGGGCGAAAAGATCGTATTTTCGGATGCTGACGAGTTGAAGCGTCTTCTGACCTCCGAAAAGTGGGCAAACATATGTGCAAAATCACCAATTGTTGTGGCGCAAACGACGCAGAAATTGGGCGAGTGGATAAAAACGAAAGAATTTATCAAAAAACTATATACAAATCCGATAATTTTTGATACAATATGTAGTATCACGGAAATTCGCCAGAAAGAGGTTGCAAGCCTTGCGAGCGCGTGTGATTGCATGATTGTTATCGGTAGTCGGAGCAGTTCAAATTCGACAAAACTGTACCATATCAGCAAGAGCGCGTGCCCTGAAACCTTTATGGTGGAAAGTGCCGCACAGCTTTCTGCGTATGGACCGTTTACTCACCAAAGGGTGGGGATCGCGGCAGGTGCCTCAACACCGCGCGATATAATTGAGGAGGTAGAAAAAACCATGAGCGAAGTTATTGAAAACTTTGAAGAGCTGTTGGAATCATCACTCAAAACTTTAAATACAGGAGATGTCGTTACCGGAACCGTTGAATACGTTACCGATGCAGAGATCCAGTTGGACCTCGGCGCAGGCGTTACGGGTTACATCAAGGCCGAGCAAGTTGATGATTCTCCCGAAAAGTTGACTGACAGATTCCACAGAGGTGACAAGGTAGATGCCTTTGTCATTCGTGTCAGCGACATCGAGGGAGTTGCTGAACTTTCCAAGAAGCGCGTTGATTCTGACAAGAACTGGTACAGAATCGTTGCAGCTAAGGACTCCGAGGAAGTGCTGGAGGGCACTGTTGTCGAAGTCGTTAAGGGTGGCGTCATCGTTTCCGTTGACAGCAACCGCGTGTTCGTACACGCATCCCAGACCGGCGTTCCCAAGGACGGCGATCTGAGCGTTCTCGTTAACACCACCGTTAAGCTGAGAATTACCGAGATCCGCGAGGGTAAGAAGGCTAAGGGCTCCATTACCATGGTTCAGAGAGCTGAGCGCAAGGCAAAAGAGGAAGCTTTCTGGAACGAGATCGAGGAAGGCAAGACCTACACCGGTGTCGTGAAGAGCATGACCACCTACGGTGCGTTCATTGATCTGGGCGGCGTTGACGGTATGGTTCACGCATCCGAGCTGTCCTGGAAGAGAATCAAGTCTCCCGCTGACGTTGTTGCTATCGGCGATGTACTGACCGTATTCGTCAAGAGCTTCGACAAGGAGAAGAAGAGAATTTCTCTGGGCTACAAGACCGCAGAGACCAACCCCTGGTACGTATTCACTCACACCTACGCTGAGGGTGACGTAGCAAGCGTTAAGATCGTCAGCATGATGCCCTTCGGTGCATTTGCAGAGATCGTTGACGGTGTAGACGGTCTGATCCACATTTCCCAGATCGCTATGACCAAGATCGCTAAGCCCGCTGACGTGCTTGAGATCGGCCAGATCGTTGACGCTAAGATCGTTGGCATTGACAACGAGAAGCAGAAGGTCAACCTGTCCATCCGCGCTCTGCTGGAAGAGGCTAAGGCTGAGCTTGAGGCTGCTCCCGTAGAGGAAGCAGTTGAGGAAGCAGCAGAAGCTACCGACGCTGAGTAATTTTGTTACGTAAGTTACATACGCAAAACCACCCGCGTGTCGCAAGACGCGCGGGTTTTTCATATTATTTTACACTTTATTAGTTGTTTATATAGGTAAGGGCTAAAAGAAAGACTCATTAATAAATAGTTTACAAAAAAACTTTGTAAAAAATGTAACAATTCTAAAATTTTTGACATTTGTATAATGAGAGGAGGGAGAGATGTGCCGCGGATGCGCATAATGCACAAAAAATCTTGACAAGCCACAGGAAATATGGCATAATATTTTTGGCCATGAGCCGCGTGGAACCAACAATCAAAGTAAAGGAGAAAAACATTATGAAGATTCCCACGACCCTTGACCGTAAAAACAACAAGTTGCGATTTTTTACGTTTGCTTTAGCCGTATGGCTATTGATCGCAGCCATGCCCATCTCGGCGTTTGCAGAGCTTTTGGAGCTTGAAACGCAGCCGATGGGCGATCAGACCGTGTACGTGTAACAGAGAACCGTCACCTGTTACATGTTGGGATCATAACAGAGTGATAGCATTACCGAAAGGCGATATATCAGTGATATATTATAATCCCGATTTTTTAGCCTTTCGTTGTGTCCAGTGTAGCATAGGTCTCGCAGATGTAAACGTAAAAAAATATCACCGAAAAATGAAAATAGATATAGAACAGCCAGGTAGCAATACCTGGTTTTTTCTATATCCAAAAGCAATATTTTTTTGTGTACTGAAAGTCATCAATATTCTTGCCTCCTTTGCAAAATGTTTGTGTGGTAACTACATTTTACACCTTGGTGAGAATATTGTCTATACTTTTTTCGAGTGTTGCACTTGATATTATAACATGCCGTCCCCCTCCCTCCCGGAGGGAGGCTTTAGTAAGCTATCGCTTACAAAAAAACACCACCAAAGAAGATTCCTTGGTGGTGTTCGTGCTTTTTCCCGCTAAGAATGCAGATATGGCGCGTCAGCCTTTTTGTTTGATCTGTTATCTTTATCTTTTTTCTTTTATTTGATCTTTAATCGTTGATCAGCCAAAGAATGCTCTTGCGCATATAGCGGGCAAAGATCCACGTCAAAACCGCAAGATACAACGCCGTGGCAAGCAGCAAAGCAATCAGCACGTGCCATGGGTTGCACACGATCCAGCGACCGACGATCAAGCGATACGCCGTGATCCCCGCGCCGTACAAAAGCAGCGCACTGCACAGGGATACGCCCAACCGCAGCACGTATTCGTAAAGCAGCATGGCAAAAATACGCCAACGCGACACACCGAACAGCTGCAAAAAGCCGATCTCTCTTTTTCTGTAGAATAGCTCGACATCCACCTTGGAGCGGATGAAAATGCAGAACAGGACAAAGCAAATGGCAAATATCCCGAGCAAAAAGAACGACATGGTGCTGAAATACTCCTGCATATTGCGCCCCATGCGGTCAAGCGCGTTAATACCTGTGACGCGCTCCTGCCCACGGATGGCATCCTTGAAGGCATTCCATGCGTCGCGGTCGTCGTAAAGCCCCGGATAGTATCCGATCACCCGATTGTTTTCCTCGGACTCCTGCAGCGTGCCGATCTCGGCAAGCAGATCGTAATCCATATAAATATGCTTGCCGTAATTGCCGTTGTAGTAGGGGTCGCTGCGGTAATTGGTCAAAAAGCTGTCGCTGCGATCGGCGTCATAGGTCTTGGCGTCAAGCGAATACAGAATGCCCGATACGGTCAGCGTCTTTCCCATAAACGCGATTTCCGTGCCGATCTTGGCTGCATACTCCGCGTCGGTGGCGCAATCGCTCAGATATTCCCTGCTGACCAGCACCTCGTCCCGCGTTTTCGGATAGCTGCCATATTGGATCATATCGTCCAGTGCAAGCACCGAGGCGGTCGGCGCGGGGAGGTACAACGCGCTGACGCCGTCCTGCTCTGCGTTGTACTGCTTGTATATCTTGCATTTCTCCGCATACTTGGGATCTAACTTGTCAAATGCCTCGCGGTTGATCTGAAAGGCGTCGTAGGCATAGCCCTGCTTGGCGTATCCCATATACTCGTCGCCAAAGCTATTTTGCAGCGTGGATATTGCAAACAAAAGCAGAAATACCAGTGCAAAGGAGATGTACGCGGTGGGCCTGATGCGTGTAAATCTGCGTTTGATGACAAAGGGCAGCATCCGCATCCCCTTGATCTTGTCCCCTTTTGCCTGCAAAGCGCCACCCTGCGGGATGGGATTTTGGGTGACCTTATCGATCTTACCGTACAGTAAATGGATGCAGGCATGACAAAGGTGGTCAAAGCATTGCTCGTGGGTCGCCACGATGACCGTTCTCCCCTCACCTGCAAGGCTTGCAAGCAGCTCGGCGATAATAGCGGAGTTTTTCTTATCCAGGGACGCCGTCGGCTCATCCGCCAAAATCACCTGTGGATCACGCAAAAGGCAACGCACCACCGCCACGCGCTGCCGCTCGCCGCCCGAAAGCTCGCCGGGGTACTTATGCAACAACGTCTCGATGCCCACACGGCGGGCAAGCATCTCGATTTTTGGAAGGTCGTCACACACAAGCCGCAAATTGTCAAGCACGCTTGCGTCGCCAAGCAGCAGGCTATATTGGAAAATATAGCCCATGCGCAGCGTTGGCTGCTTGACGATCTCTCCCTCAAAGCTTTTTTCCACACCACCGATGATATTGAGCAGTGTGGTTTTGCCGCAGCCGCTAACGCCCTTGATCACGTATAGCTTGCCCGGCTCAAAGGTATAGCTGACACGGTCCAACACGACTCTGTCATACTGCTTTGTGATATTATCAAGCCTTAACATTGCCGCACCTCCTATATCAGATCCCGCGCGCTGACGATATTTTCATACCACGTGCGGTATCGCAGCGGACGCAACAGCAAATGCGAAAGCGCGAAGCAGGACAAGCAAAGCAAAAGCAGATACAAAGCCAGCAGCACGGGATTATACGAAAACAGTTGGAACTTGAAGATCATATAGTGCGCGTTGATGGCATTGCCCGCAAGCGTCAGCAAAAACGCGCCTCCCATGCAGCAAAGCCCTATGACCAGCAGCCTTGCAATGCTTACGTTGACAAAGCAGGAGATCACGCGCCCCAAGGGATATCCCGCATAGTTGAACACCGAAATAAACTTACTGTTATAGGATATCTCGGTTTTTTGAATATTGATAAAGAATAGCACCGAGAACAACAAAATCAGCAAGGACGTGGGCAAAAGCAGCATGCTCATATTGGAAAACAGGCTTTCCAGCTCGTAGTTGCGCCATCCCGGCTCAATTCTTGCCCCGAGAGATTGCAGCTCCTCTGCACTTTGCTCGTAAAATTGCATCATATCACCGTAGGAATCGAAATACACCTTATACGTGCGCTTATCCCCCGTGGCGTGATACAACGGATCTTGCGAAAGCTCCCGCGCAAGCGAGCTGCTGATGAAATAGACGTTCCGCAGCGCCTGCCGCTCCTGCTTGGTCTCATACTTGAAGTTCCCTGCATTGGTGGCGTTGAGATACTCCGCCTGCATGGCGTCCAGGTCTCCTAAAACACCCACCACCTCCAGCTCGGTCTCTCCGATCGGGAACAGATCGTATTTCAGCTTTTTACCGATCACGCGCTCCAGGTGCCGCGGGCTGAGCTGCTCTGCCATCTGCTTGGTGATAATGATCTGATCGGGACCTGTAAAGTACTCTCCCAAGATCAAGCAGTCCACAAGCCCGAAATCCTCTGCCTTGTCGGGCAGCACGAAGGGATACACGCTTTTGGTATATGCCTCCATGCCCTCGATAATGCCGCCGCCGTGCTGTATGGGATGATATACGTCGGGCTGGCTTGCCTTGCAGTTAAAGGCGACGTCCGACACACCCTTGCCCGCGCGGATATACTCCAGCGCAGCCGTCCCGTCCCCCGTGGTCTCGACGTGCAGCATGTTGATCTTATAGGCAAACTCTACGCTGGCGTTGGTCTTGTTGGTGGGCGTGTCCGCCAAGAAGCACAACGTGAACGCGAGCAGCAAAAACACGGCGAAAAGCACCTCTGCGCGGCGGTTTTTCCGCTTGGAGCCAAACCATTTGCGCAAAAGCCTGCGCAGCACTCTGCCGCTTTTCTCTGCGACAGGCTCACCCTTTTTCGACCTGTGCCCCGTCGGCTTGCCCTTGGCTTGCTTGGCGTACGGCTTTTTCTCGGCGGGGGCAGCGGGGGCATCCAAGTAGCGATGCTCCTTTTCAAATTCCAGCACGTGATCCGCATACTGCCATGCAACCTGATCATGCGACGCGCATACGACCAGACAATCCCGGCTAAGCTCGGCAAGCAGCGCGAACACACTTTGCTTATTTTGCTCGTCCAACGCCGCGGTCGGCTCGTCGAGCAGCAATATCTTTTTCTTGCTAAGCAGGGCGCGCGCCAACACCAAACGCTGCCGCTCGCCGCCCGACAGTGACAGGGGCAATTGCTTTTCCTTGCCCGCCAGACCAAAGCGCGCCAGCACCTGCGTAATGGCTTGCGCATCCTGCTTGACTAAATACAAATTATCCCACACGTTGAGATAATCCACAAAAAACGGGTCTTGGGTGATATACTCGGTATATGCTCCAAGCGACGCCGTATCAATTTGTCCGACAAACGGCGTACCGTTTATCACGATCTCCCCCGCCTCAAAGGGCAGCAAGCCGCAAAGCACGTTGAGCAGGGTGGTTTTTCCGCAGCCGCTCTCGCCGTATAGCAGATAAAAGCCACTGTCGGAAAAATCATAAGAAAAGTCGTGCAAAACGGACAGTGTGCCGTATGCCTTGGATATGTTTTTACAGTAAATCATACTTCATTCTCCGTCATCAATGTGCATGCCGTTTTGCGTGGCAGCATCACCAACCGTTTCTGGGTTAATACTCCGCATGCTCCAGACGCTCCAGGCATACCGCAAGCCTTGCAAGATCCACGCCCGCAATGACCTTGTCGTCATATTCGGTGTTTTCAAACAGGAAATCGCAGTTGTCAAGCACACCCTGCTCGATGCGCTTCAGCTCGGCATAAAGCGCAACCTGCTCCTCTGTTGCCTCTCCCGCATCGATCATGTCGGAAAGCTGGCTAAAACCAAACGGCTTATCGGCGTCCTCAAATAATACGTCAATGTGTATGGCGGCAATGGTGCCGAGATGTGCAACATATCCGACTTGGAAGGTATATCCATCCACGTAGTCATATTCGACAGCGTTGGTTCCCAAGCTTTTGTTTTCCACAAGCATACCGGAGGATGCAACGGAGCCATACGGTCCCGCCTTGCAAGGGTCTTTTTGGTTCAATGCCTGACGTATGAGCGAAAAGAACAAATCCTCATCTATTGTTTGCAGCTCAATATCATCCTTGCCAAGTGCGAGCAGTTCTTCTACCGTCATATGCTCCTTTGCATTATAGCCCAAGAGATTGGAGATAGTTTCCATGTCCTCCCCTCTGCCCTGCACCGTACTATTTCTTCCCCAACTGATAAAGGCAGGTCCGTCGGGATATTCCTCTGTTGTACTATAGCGAATATTTTTCACCTGCCATAAATAAGGAGATTCATCATATTTTCCGATATTCTTGTAGGTATAAGAAAACGTATAAACCCACCCGTCATCGGTCACGTGCATTGCAACCTTTTGCTTATAAGGAAAATGCGGATGTTTGTCTTTTCCAAATTGATGCTCAGAATCCTTGCAGGAGGCAAATGATATCATCAAAATACAGATTAGAAACAAACAACCGATCTTTAATCTATTCTTTCCAAACATAGTTTTTCTCCTTATTATCAACAACCGGCCGGGTTCCACTGCTGCTTTCGAGGCCTTTGTCGTTTTCACGATTCCGACACGCCGAAAAGGAAAGCAAAAGCAGCATAGCCAGCAACAAGCAGGAAAATTTAATCTGTATATTATTTTCCTCTTTCAATAAAGATTTTCACAATCCTCTGCAAGTCTCGAAAGACCTGCAGCAGAAAAATGTTAGATGATCTTATTCTAAACAATTCACCAACCTTCTCCTGCAAAATCTCCGTATTCCACACGCTCCAGCGTCACCGCAAGCCTTGCAAGATCCACGCCCGCAATGACCTTGTCGTCATATTCGGTGTTTTCAAACAGGAAGTCGCAGTTTTCAAGCACACCCTGCTCGATGCGCTTCAGCTCGGCATACAACTCGATCTGCTCCTCAGTTGCCTCGCCCGCGTCGATCATGTCGGAAAGCTGGCTAAAGCCAAGCGGCTGATCGGCGTCCTCGTATAATACGTCAATGTGTATGGCGGCAATCGTACCCACCACAGTTTGATACCCAATTTGAAAAGAGTATCCGTCCAAAAATGCATATCCGTTTGTTTTTCGGTCACGATGTTCTATAAGAATACCCGATTCCGGAACCGAAATATAGGGTCCTACCTCGTTGGGCTCACTTTGCGTCAACGCTTGTCTCATGAGCGAAAGGAACAGATTCGGGTCTATGGTTTTAAGCGGAAGATCTTCCTCGGTCAATGCTAACATCTCTTCTACGCTCAGCTTTTCCTTTGGCTGACTACCGTAGCCAAGCAATCCGGCAATTGTCCGCATATCATCGTATTTCTCAGGGTAGATACTGTCTTTTCCCCATTGAACGTATGCGGGACCATCCGGGTATTCCTCGTTGGCACTATAACGCATATTGTTTACTTGCCAAATATATGGCACAGTCACTTCGGAGCCGTCTGCACTATCATGATAATAAAAAAATATATAAATCCATCCGTCCTCGGCTATGTGCGTAGCAACATTTTGTTGCTGAAAAAGGCTTGGATTTTCCACTTTATTACCAACAACCGGCCGGGTTCCACTGCCTTCTTCGAGGTCTTTGTCGTTTTCACGATTCCGACACGCCGAAAAGGAAAGCAAAAGTAGCATAGCCAGCAACAAGCAGGAAAATTTAATCTGTATATTGTTTTGCATTATTTTCCTCTTTCAATAAAGATTTTCACAATCCACCGCAGGTCTCGAAAGACCTGCAGTGGAAAAATGTTAGATGATCTTATTCGAAACAATTGATGTGCGTTTTATCAATCATTCGAATGTGTAATTCGTCTTTTGTGAATTCATAACATCTTGACGAATCACCTTCGGTTAGAAGTATTAGATAGCGCAAAATGGCATTAATCCACCCAAATTCTGTAACGCAACAACTGTGCTTTAATATTGTTTGTGGTATCACCGAGTATACGTTGTACATTTACTTTGATATAAAGCTCAACCGTTGAAGCATATTCGATGATCTCGGCTTCATCATATAATTCCTCGCGCGAATAATACATAATACTATAATTGCCCAGATCATCTATATCGAAATATCCTGTATATTCGCAGACTTCGTCATCTATGTATCCGTCGGCGTCACTATTATCTCTTTCCATCAACATGATGGTGGCTGTACGATTCTCATCTCTTATGAATTCACTTGCCATGTTAAATTCATGCGCATAGAAGTAAACGCCTGCATTGCCTGTGTCAGGATTAGCAAATTGTGAAGTCAAGATCTGCACAGGCTCCTCTTTCCACGTGTTAGTGACGTACTGAGAAGAGTAAAGGTATTCAGAATAATCATGGTCGTCAGCAAACACTTCGATGCAAGCCATACTGCAAAGCACCACTGCAAGCAGAATGGCAATAACTGTTTTCTTATACGATTTCATGGTAACCTCCTAAATTATTTCAATGTAAATTGTGATATTAACGCAGGACAAACCATTGAAATTGTTGCCCATTGGACTCTCCTCCTTCCCCAAATCGCATCGCCATGTCAAAACAAGTCTTCCATATCCTCCACGCAATGAACGCTTTCCTCGCGTATCAGAACCCCATGCATATTCAATTATGCTTTCATGGTAATTATAACATATATTTCCAGCCTTGTCAATGCATGTTTTGTATAAATTGTCCGTACTAATTTCATGCATTCTGTTAAGAGCAAATACTACATAACGGTGGCAAGGACGGTGCCTTGTATGCGTCCGTTGTTACATTGTGCCGAAGGCGGGCGTTCGCATTTCGCCTTTGTCGCAACATTCCTCTCCGACACGCAACGCCCCACCAATTCTGCATTCTGCATTCTGCTTCATTCTGCTTCATTTTGCTGCATTTTGCCCGCTGCATTTCTTTGATTTCCTCTTGCACTGCGGCGACAAATGTGCTATACGTTGAGCCAAGCCACGCGGGTCATATCCTTGTAGCTGCCTGCCGAAAAGCCCTTGTGCGCGCGTGCGGTGGGACTTTTGACGTAGGCGTTGGACACCACGTGCGCCAGCTGCGAGGTAAAGGCGATCATGCGGTCATGCTCGTCCGCCGTGCTGACCGTGATCGAGCCAAAGCCCATGGGGGCAAGCAGATTTTTGACCTTGCCAAGCAGGGCAATGTCATCATAGGTGGGGGGCACGATGACCATAGGCGCGCCCGAGAACAGGTTTGCCCGCGCGTACTTGACGCCCGAGTTGTGCGTGCCCGACCAAAATCGGCTTTGAGAGCAATCTCAAAGCCCTTTTTGGAAAAAGAAAACCCCGCCATAGTGGCGGGGTTCAATAAAGGCTATGCCGATGAGAGGAAATCCTCCAAATATGATATAATTAGTTTGACCTGCCAGTCAAAGTAAAAAAACATATTTGGAGGATTTATCTATGAG
>JAZNCE010000075.1:0-4125 GCA_045587385.1 Eubacteriales bacterium | reverse complement strand
GATATGCTGACCGTGTCAGCGTGATATTGTTGCAAGCAACAGTGATATTGCTCCCGATGGTCGCAGTGATATTTTGCCAAGGTTCTGCGAAGCAGGTTCTTATATTCGCCTCCCAAGCTCGCGTAGCGAATATCACTCGGCGATAGCCGAATACCACTGCGAAGCCTACGCCAAAGGCGATGAGGTGGTCTTCACTACTCCGCCTTGCGGTAACACTCGCCGAGAGGCGAATAGAACTGGCGTGATACTCCGATAAGAGTATCACGCCAAAGCCGCGGCTGTTTTGCTGTTAAAATGTGCTTTGCCACTTGTCAACGCCTGCATTCTGTGCTATAATGAATTGAATTCATTTGAAAGGAAGGCTTTTATGAAAACCTTTGTGAAAATCACGTCTGCTGCTTTGTGCGTGCTGATGCTGGCTGCAGTGCTTGCAACCGCCATCATGGCAGCTCCCACGGGCATGGACAAGAGTGCCACCGAGGAGATCAAGGTGGACGGTAAGGGCACGGGCGTCAGCCTGACACAGTATTCGCTGAGTGCGGGCACTACCTACGCTGACAGCGTAGCGGGCTTGCTCAACGTCATTGAGGTTGACCCTAAGAATCCCGACGTTTCCTTCAAGGTGCTCAATTGCGGCGACTATACCTGGTCCAAGGATACCATGGGCAATGCTGCCGTCGAGTTCAACGAGCAAAACGAGGGCACTGTCATTGCTGCGATGAACGGCGACCCCTGGATCGTGTACCACACCGACTACGACGGTGACGGCAAGACCCCCACGGGTCCCTCCGTCAAGCACGTGTCCGTTTCCAGAGGTCTGATGATCAAGAACGGTGAGATCTGGGCGACCGAGCAGATCAGTGACGAGAACTATCTTGCCAAGGACGACAATGCCGAGCGCGGCACCGGTGCTGCAAATCAGCCTATTTTCGGTGTCAAGAAGGACGGCACGGCAATCATCGGCTCTCCCTACACCAAGATCAACATCGAAAACAAGACCAACTCTCAGACCGCAACCGCGGCAGGCATCAACCGTTTGCCCGCGCCCAACTCCACCATCCTCTACAATCAGCGCGTGGGTACGGAATCCATGGCGTATGAGGATGCGTATGAGATCTACGTGGAGTGCGAGAGCTCTGCCTTTGGCTACGGCAAGACCGTCAGCGGCAAGGTCACGCACATCTTTGAAAGCGGAGACGAAAATCCC
Organism: Eubacteriales bacterium; assembly: GCA_045587385.1. Taxonomy (GTDB): domain Bacteria; phylum Bacillota; class Clostridia; order Oscillospirales; family CAG-272; genus SVQP01. Next base: position 2,918 of record JAZNCE010000075.1, on the reverse strand, counting down.
CGCCCCGCCATTACCGAAAAGACGGTCATTATCTCCGCAAGAGGTAAGGCGATCAACGATCAGAAGGGCAAGTATGCGGTAGGCGATACCGTTGAGATTACCTGCACGGTCAGAATGGATAAGCTGTATCTGTCCGATGCTGCCGAGTGGAGCGACGTAGTCGAGGCTACGGGCGGCTTCTACACGCTGGTTGAAAAGGGTAAGCACAAGGGTCAGGAGCTTTCCACCAATTATCCCTGCACCATCGTGGGCATCAAGCAGGACGGCAAGGTGCTCATGATCTCCACCACCACCCAGGAGGACGGCTCTCGCGCTGCATGTCAGATGAAGAACATGCAGGAGCTTGCCGTAGAGCTGGGCTGCTATACCGCTATCATGTTTGACGGCGGCGGATCTACCCAGTTCGTCACGCTGGAGGGCGATAATTACGTCAGAAGATGTGCCGTTTCCGACGGCAAGAACCAAGTGCGCAGCGTCATCAGCGGTCTGGCACTGGTATATAACAAGGCAAACAAGACCGTGACCAACTGCGACGTGCTGGGCACCAAGTTCCTGGACGGTCTTGGACTGGAATCCACCTTTGGTGAAGTTGAGGACACGAGCGGCCCGCACATTGAAGCTGCTCCCTCCTGGAGCTACTATTACGTGGGTGACGTTTCCTTTGTCAACGGCAAGGGCGTCAACGGTACCGACGAGCCCTACACCGAGCTTGTGGGCATGAGAAACCCCGCGTATGCGTCGGATTGGTCGAGTGAACAAAAGGAAGCTGAGGCGCGCCTGCCCGCAACGCTGGACGGCAGCACCCTGACGCTTGGCGAGGACTGCATGCTGACCATCAGCGGTTATGCCTTTGCAAACGGCTCGCAGAAAAAGATTCTGTATTCGCTGGATCAGTACACATGGTACGAGGTGCAGGGCGGCACGTATGCCGATGCATCCAACGACCTTGTGCAGACGGTTATGGCAAACGGTTGGATCAAGACCGCTTCCGCAGGTCACGCGGTGTTTGAGAACGTGGGTGTGGATCTGAGTGAGTATAAGGGTCAGACCGTGACGGTATCCTTTGCCGTGACGCCCGGTGCGGACGACAAGGCGCTGCATTTCTTGACCATTGAGAACCTTGCAGTTCCTGCTCCCGTGGAAACCACCACCGAGCAAGCCACCGAAGAGCCCACCACCGAGGAGATCACGACCGAAGCACCCACGACCGAGGAGGTCGTTACCACCGAACCCGAGACCGCGCCCGTAGCAGAAAAGAAGGGCTGCGGCAGCGTCATCGGCGGCGCGTTTGCAGTTGTCCTCATGCTGGCGGTTGCCTGCGTGGTAAAGAAGAAGGATTGATACATATAAGTGGGGCTACCTCTTTTGAGGCAGCCCCATACTCTTGGTAGAAAGCGCTTGCATTCTGCTATGATATGTGCTATAATAAACCAATAACTGACATTCGGAGGAATATCATGCATAAAAAATTCTGGACATATAGTATCATAGCCGGCGTGCTGCTGATCTTATTTTGCGCGTTGACCGTGTCCTTGACCTTTGTGGACGTGCGCGAGGCAGGGGAGAGCGGGGCACCCGTGGGCTTTTCTACGCTCAATGAAGCGGTGTTTGAGGCGCTTGGGCAGGATGAGATCAGCCTCAAGCTGTCCGATTTGTGCGGTGTCTTGATGATCGCTGCCGTGGGCGCGTTTGGTGTGACGGGACTTGTGCAGGTCATTCGCCGCAAGGGGATCTTGCGCGCGGATAAGGAGCTGTACGTCATGGCAGGCGGACTTGCGCTGTTGGCGGTTGCGTATCTGTTTTTTGAGGTCGTGGTCATCAACTGCCGCCCCGTGCTTGAGGACGGGGAGCTTGCCGCATCCTATCCCTCCAGCCACGCCATGCTGGCGGCCTCGGTTGCGGGCATGGGTGCTGCGTATTTGTTCAAACATCTTAAGCCCAAGTTCCTGAATGGCTTACTCTGTGGATTTTTGGTTGGTCTTGCGTGCGTGACCGTTTCCTTGCGTCTGTTTGGCGGTGTGCATTGGCTGACCGACATTGTGGGCGGCGTGCTGCTGGGCCTTGTCATTACCTTTGCATATTTGAGCGTGTGCGCCTTGCTTGCGCAGAAAGGAAAGGGGCATGAGGGGTAAAATTTTTCTGTCGCTGATCGTCGGAGGAGCGGGCGGTGCTGCCGCGCTTGTGGTGGGCTTGCTGCTTGCACCCGATATCGCGATTTGGCTGGGGCTTTTGGCGTTTGCCGTCATTGCGCTTGCCTTGCACGTGGTGCTTTCGGTGACCGAATTCCGCATGGAAAAGCAGTTTGCGCTGATCGAGCGCGCGCTGACAAGCCCCGTGCTGTATCAGACCATCGCCAATTTTCAGTTGGGCAGGGACGTGGTCAGCGGCAAGGTGTTTGTGTGCCGGGACAGCATCGTGTTTGCCTCGGTGGAAAAAACACCCTTCTCGGTGCAGGAAATTGCCGCAGAGCAGATCGCGCGATATGAGCTGGACGAGATCCACCTGCGCCTTTTTACCAAGGACGGCAAGGAATACCGATTGGTGCTGCCCGACGCACCCGAGATCGCGCAGGTCATCAGAGAAAATTATTGGAATGGGTAAAAAAGGATTGCCTTATGGGGCTGCGGGATTAGCGGTAAAACAGCAGGAATTTGTTTGATTTTGAGCAGATTCCTGCTTTTTTCTGCAATGTAGCAAATTTTGTTGCCGCATTGGTGTCATAAACCCATTCTATTCGCACTCTCCCCCCTGCGCTTGGAACAAGCCTGCGCCAGCCTTCCCCCCTCCCGGAGGGGGGCTATGATGGTAGCATCTCGCTTTTCTAAACCGAAACGCAACTGACAACGGTAACTTGATTAACCGAAATCTGTGTGAAAACCGATATTTCAGCGGTTAACTTGAAAACGAATGAGCATGCC
>JAZNCE010000074.1:0-2644 GCA_045587385.1 Eubacteriales bacterium | reverse complement strand
CCTTGACAACAAGATGGATTTCCTCGACACCCTCGACGGATTTGTTTACTTCTTCTTCGGTGAAGATGAAAAAGACTTTGAAAAAATTACTCTGATGGAGGAATATACATAATGAAAAAGTTTATCAAATTAACAGCGTTGTTGCTCTGTATAGCAATGCTCACGACAACATTTGCGGGATGCGGATTGTTCAAAAAGGATGACGAGCCGGAGGATGAATTTAATCCGCCGTATCTGGAGAATTACTATGTAAATAAGCACGATCCCGTCTGCGTAACGGGCGGAATTGAAGTGTACAAGTACGATAAGGATGCCGAAGCCTTATGGATGGGTGGCTATCCTTATTACGGCGGATTCACGTTCAGAGGTAATACGATAGATGATGAAGCCGTAGTAGATCTGCCTCTTGACGAACAATATGAGAATATCAGCTTTGTTATCGGTGGAAAATGCGGAAAAATAACCGAGCAGATCGACAAGGACGGAAACGTTACGTACCCCTATGATGCCAGCCAGTATAACTGCTCACCTCCTACACTGTACGGATATGCAAAGGAAGAAAAGGTAGGTCTTCAGTTCTGGGTGGATGATAAGATGGTACAGGAGGTAATTTTCTCCAACTATCAGGTTCCCGTCCGTTATACCTTCAACGTTTCGGGCGCACAGAAATTCACCTTTAAGCAGGTGGCGGCAGAGCCACTCACGATACCCGTTTTGGAACTTACCGTTTGGGAGGGCGAAGCCCACGAAACCGGACACGTTACGCAACCTGCGGGAAACGAACCCGTTCAGCTCATCAAGGATCTAAAGCCCTATCAAATCCCTGCAAGCTCGAGCGCAGTATATTATCCAAATATCACCCCCTCCTCCGAGGGCAGAAACTACATCAATATGAGCGGTATTCGATACGAGAACGTTATTGCTACCTACGTATCGCAAGGACTGACTACCGATGACGAAGAAGAGATCTTTTTCAATCTTGAAGGCAAATACAAGTATCTGACCTTCACCGCAGGCGTGGCTGACAGAACCTCGAACAATAGCGAGGGCTCGGCATGGCTGACGGTTTATGCCGACGGTAAGATCATTCACGAAGAAGAATATTCCTCCCACGAGCTTCAAAGAAGGGTCACCCTTGATGTTACGGGTTGCCATCAGCTCAAATTCGCATGGTTGACCAAGGAAGGAAACCTCGAATTCGGAGCTTCGACGGGCAATTTCTTCGGCATTGGTGATGCTTACCTCACAACGACCGAGGCGGCACTAAATACTATACAGTATTCCTCTCGCGATCTGCCGAACAGACCCGTAAAGATGGTATCCGAGCTTGGTGCATTTGCGGTTTCCAGCAGTGTGGAGAAAGCCGTATTCGATGGCTCAACTCAGTTCAGTACCTTCTCCATGGGCGGCGTAAAGTATAGTGAAGGTATTATTATGCTCGCCTCCAACAGTGTTCTTGAAACCAGACCCGCAAATGTGTCCTTTAATCTTGACGGCAAGTATAAAACGATATCCTTTATCACGGGACATATTTCCAACAGTAACGTTTACGAAAACGATCAGATCGAGATCTACGCCGACGGTGTGTTGATCAAGACCATTGATATGAAATTCCACATGATCCCACAGGAGCATATTGTGGACGTTACGGGATGCAAGCATCTTGAATTTGTTTCGGGTAAATTGTCAAACTACGCTTTGGAGCGCCCTGCATACGGTATTGCAGAGATGGTTGCTTATCCGGACGGATATGTTGAAACCGATCTCTTCCCCAAGAGAACACCCGCAGACTTTGGCAGTACCTGTGACCTTATCGATACCTTCGGTTTCTATGATGTTTACAACTCTCATATCAGCAAACAGCTTGGAGCAGTCAGTGTCGAGGACGGCTACTACGACGGAACGACCAACAAAAATACGTTTACCGTCGGAAACAAGAGCTATAACAAGGGAATTCTTCTCAAAACCAATATCCACCTTGAGCTTGATATGAGCGGTGTTGCAGGTGCATCGGCTCTCAGCGCAGGATTTAGCGGCGGATTTGGGTTCTACGTCATCGCCCTTGCAGGTGCAGGTGAGGCGCATGAATCTGCGTTTGCTATGGCAAATATAAAGGATAGCGGATATACTTCCGTAACATTCACCGTTGCTATGCAAAAAGACAACAGCAGCATGATCACTCAGGATGAGACCACGCTGATGATCGGCTCGGATGACGAGTGTGTTTGGGAAACCACTCTCTACAAGGGAATGGAGCCCACCACCTTTACCGTTCCGCTCGGAGAGGATTGCGAAAGACTGATGTTCTGGCTCGATTGCGGTCCCGAGGACAACGGCTCGCACACCTACGCGATCTACGACATTACGCTGAACAAGTAAAGAGGTAAAAACTATGGATAAACATTTGTTAGTCATGCAATGGGACTATAAATACGACAAGGAAAGTACTTGGTTTGACGAGGACAGCGGCGAAAATCAATATGAGCTCATCGAAGGTGCGTCATATAAGTTGCCCCACATAAGTGATAAAAGCCTTGAGATTTGCTCGGTTGTGGCGGAAGGCGATACTGTCAAGGCAGAGATCTACGTGGATCACGAAACGTATACTGTCTGCAATAATGGCGAGAGTGTCGTTGCCTACGCG
>JAZNCE010000073.1:0-8471 GCA_045587385.1 Eubacteriales bacterium | reverse complement strand
CGATGTTTGACGAGGCAACATCGGCTCTTGACAATCTCACGCAGAAGATTGTTTCGGATTCTCTGGATAAGCTGAAATGTACTCGTATCGTGATCGCACACCGCTTGTCCACCATCAGACAGTGTGACCGTATTATCTACCTTGAAAAAGGAAAAATCGTAGAGGACGGCACCTACGACGAGTTAATCGCGAAGAACGGAAAGTTTGCGGAGCTCGTTGAAAGACAGCGCCTCGATACTTAATTTCAAAAAAAACGAAAATTTTTTATACCTTTCCCGTTTTCCTTCGTATAAATAGGTGAACGGGAAAGAAAACGAATCAAAAAGGAGGAATCTCGATGACAGGCTTTACCCCCGAAATGATCGAAAAGGCAAAGGCGGCAAAGAGCGCGGAGGAGCTTTTAGCACTTGCAAAGGATAACGGCGTTGAAATGACCGCCGAGGAAGCAAAAGCGTACTTTGAGCAACTGAATCCCAAGTCGGGTGAGCTTTCCGACGACGAGCTCGACAGCGTAGCCGGCGGCGGATGCCACTCAGGCGACGGAAGACTCGTTGTCAGCAAGTATTACGAATGTGAGCTTTTCAAATGCGCACAGCACGGCAAAGAAAGAAGCTACAGCCACAAAAAAGGCGCAAACGTGTGCTATGTGTGTGAAAAAATCGCGTGCTGCGACCATTGCGCATATATGTCATACGAGGACGGTCTTTGGCTCTGCAATCACCAGGCATATAAAGAATAATGAAAGGAGAAACGCTATGAAAAACTTAACCCCCGAAATGATAGAGAAAGCAAAGAAGGCGAAAAGCCCAGACGAGCTTCTCGCTCTTGCCAAGGAAAACGGAACAGAGCTGACTGAAGAAGAAGCAAAGGCATACTTTGAGCAGTTAAATTCCAAGTCGGGCGAGCTTTCCGACGATGATCTGGACGCAGTGGCGGGCGGCGGTTGTCACGCAGGAGACGGCAGGCTGGTTGTCACCACCGGATATTCCTGTGAAAGCTGGCAATGCACCTGCGGCAACACAAGAACCGAAATTGCGAGTGTTGGACACCACTACTTCTCGGTTTGCACGGGATGTGGCAATAAGAAATGCTGCCAAAATTGTACGCACATGAGCTACGAGGGCGGAAAGTGGCTCTGCAACCATTCTGCTAACAGAAAGTAAAAAAAGTAAAGGAGAAGAGCAATGAAAGGAATAACACCCGAAATGATGGAAAAGGCGAAGAACGCCAAGAACGCAGAGGAGCTACTCGCCCTCGCAAAGGAAAACGGCGTCGCAATGAGCGAGGATGAGGCGCAAATGTACTACGACCAGCTAAACCCGAAGTCGGGCGAGCTGTCCGATGATGATCTTGATGCCGTTGCAGGCGGAGGATGTCAAAGCTCATCCGGCAGGACGGTCGTGACCAGCGGTTGCAGTTGCTTTACCGGAGAGTATCAGCCGATCTATGATGATCGTTATTATATTGAGTGGGTGGACGGCGGTAGCGTTGTGCGTCGTGACAACATTATCTTGAGACATGAGTGGTACAAATTTTCCGGCAAAGAAACCTGTGGACGCTGCCGCTTCCTTGAATTTGAGGGCGGTACGGGCGTTTGCGGAAAATCGTAAGCTCCATAAATAATTAAAGGTTTCCCAAAAAAATTATATAAAAAGGAGAACAACACAATGGAAAATATGAACAAGAAAGGTTTTCCCCCCTGAAAATTTGGTAGAAATTGCCAAATCTGCCAAGTCGGTTGAGGAGCTTTTAGCCCTCGCAAAAGAAAACAACTTTGAAATGAATGAAGAAGAGGCAAAGACCTACTTCGCACAGTTAAACCCGAAGTCCGGCGAGCTTGACGATGACGATCTCGACAATGTCGCAGGCGGCGGTTGCGGTGACAAATACGAATACAAAAGCCTCTACTCTGGCGACCGTGTTCGCATCCTCATCAAGTGTCCTTATTGTGGCGCGGAAAACCCCACGGGAACGATTACGGAGTGTTCACTCCAAGCGAAATCGAGTTGTTTCGCACAGGTGCAAATCGATTGCTGCGGTCTGACTATATGTAGTGGCTGGGACTTTGAGATAGAAGATCTTCGCAAAATTTAAGGAAATTTTGTCCCCGCCGCACTACGCGGCGGGGAATACCCTCGCATTTCTGTTTTTATATTTGCCGTTCAAATCTATTATTGAACGGTAAACATAAGGTCAGTAATGGCAAAGGAGTAAATGATGATGATGAAGAAAACAGTAACGCTGCTTTTGGTGCTATGTTGCTGTATATATCTGTCAGCCTGTGCGGAAAAACCGCCCGAGGAATTGTATGCGTCTTCAGTTGAGGATGCCGAGAATGCAGAGGCAGATGAGATCTTACCGCTCGTTACGCTAACACCCGACTCGGATATGGTGACGTGGAACGGGGACGGAACAAAGGTGTTGCTGCTTTCGTGGCACGAATATCCCGAAAGCTACAAGGCAGGCGAGTCTTTTACTTGCGCATACGGCGAGATATGGACGTTTACCGATAAGGAGATTCTGTCTTGGTATAACGATAATGCAAAAGGCGTTACAGATTGGGAACTTCGCTTGGAACAGCTTATAGGACTTCCCGAAAGCTCTGAATATACGCACGTTTCTGCCTTTTGGGTGGATATCGACGAACTGATTCGCCCCGCGTATCAAACCGATGTGACGAAGCAAATGTCATCTGAGTTGCTTGACGGCTCAGCTCTTGGCGAATGGGCGGATTGGTTTGACGGGAACGCGGAATATTCCTATTCCGAGGATACGCCATACCCTTGGACAAGACTTGGTTATACATACGATTGGGCAGATAACGGAGAGGAATACGGGCTTTCGGAATTCCTGATACTTCCGGGCTCTGTGATCGAAGTGGAATGGACAAAATCCACAGATGAATTTGTTGACTGGTTGGAGGCAAATTAAATGCAAAGCTTTACAAGAACAAAAAAGATATTATGCCTTACCTTCGCCGTTCTGATGGTTCTTTTTAGTTTCGTCGGATGCGGAACAGGAAATGACGATAAAACTTATACAACGCTTGATGAGTTGAACGATGCAAAAATCGGAGTTGTAACGGGTACGGTTTTCAGTGTGCTTGCTGATGAGTTGATCCCCAAAGCAGAAAAAATAGAATTTAACTCCGCATCAGATGCAGTGATGGCTCATGATAACGGTAAGACCGATGCTTTTCCTGCCGATGAATCGCTTTATTATGCGATGCGCTGGGAAGGAAAAAATTATTCCATCGTTGAAGAACCGATGGCTACGAGTACATATGGAATGATCTTCGGAAAGGGTGCCAACCAGGATCTTCGAGCTGAATTAAATGCTTTCCTTTCAGATAACAAAGAGACGGTTGCAGTGCTTGAGGCAAAATGGTTTTCCGAAAAAGAGCCGACAGAGTTTATGTCGTATGATGATCTGACCGGCCAAAACGGAACCCTGCGCATCGGAGTATGTAGCTCGGTAAAGCCGTTTGTCTATATGAAAGACGGTAGACTTACGGGATATGATATTGAAATTCTTATATCGTTTGCGCGAGAATACGGATACAAGCTTGATTTTGAAGATACCTTATTTGCCAGCGTCCTTACAGGTGTGTCGATGGGAACATACGATATCGGAGCTTCAGGTTTTTGCATCACGGAGGAACGGGCGGAAAACGTTGATTTCTCAGATGTATATCACACAGAAAATTTAGTCGCTCTCATCAAAGGAACGGATGTCGGTCTTGAGCAGTTCACGAATGCCAATCTCGGAGTTGTGACCGGTTCTCTTTACGGTGGCTATTCGCGTGAACAATTTCCCAATGCAACGATCAAAGAATTTAACAACTTTGCCGATGTTTTGATGGCTCTCAAGCAAGGCAAGGTAGACGGTGCTATGTTTGACCGTCCGAATTTTAACTCGTTTAAGCGTGATGATAGCGGGTTGTCTTGTATAACCGTTCCTGCGTATTCCGTTGAAATCGGCTTTGGCTTCCAAAAGAGCGACGAGGGATATGAGTTACAGGGGCAGATGAATGAGTTTCTTGCTGAGCTTCGAGCAGCAGGTGAGATAGACCGTTTGATCGATAAATGGTACGGTGAGACAGAACCGCAGGAAAAGATTCCGTTAAACGAACTGAACGGCAATGGAAAAAAACTGAAAGTATCAATTGACTCAACAAGAAAACCATTTGTTTATATGTACGAGGGTGAGCCGGTTGGCTTTGAGGTTGAAGTTTTGTATCTCTTTTGCCAAAAGTACGGATACACGATTGAGTTGTCCGATATATCCTTTGCCTCAAGTCTTGCCGGACTTGCAGTAGGTAAATACGATCTTGTTTGCGGTGGACTCTATATGACTCCCGAACGCAAAGAAAGCGTAAATTTCAGCGATCCTTATATGGAAGCGGAAGTCGTAATGGCAGTTTACGAGCGAAGCGGATTTGAAAACTTTTTTGCTTCGCTGAGTGAAAGCTTTCAGAAAACCTTCATTCGTGAAAGCCGTTGGAAATTGATTCTTGAAGGTATTGTGACAACTGTGATCATCAGCCTTTTTGCAATTCTCGGCGGCACTGTGCTTGGATTTCTTCTTTACCTTTCGGCAAGATCAAAATATAAGGTGGTTTCAAGGATTACCAAAGTGATTGCCAAGGTGTATTCAAGACTGATTGCGGGTACGCCGGCTTTGGTTATTCTTATGCTGCTCTTCTACGTGGTGTTCGGTCAGATAGATGTTGATGGAATAATCGTAGCAACCGTAGGCTTTGTATTGATTTTCGGCGCCTTTGTTTACGGTCAGCTTGAACTCACCGTGGAAGGTGTAGATAAAGGACAGACCGAGGCTGCGTATGCACTCGGTTATAGCCGTAATAGGACGTTCTTCCGTATCGTTCTTCCGCAGGCTATGAAGATGTTTATTCCGGTATATTCTTCCGAGATTATCGGTCTTATTAAGGCTACGTCAGTCGTTGGCTACATTGCGGTGAACGACCTTACCAAGATGGGCGATATCATCCGAAGCAATACTTACGAGGCATTCTTCCCGCTGATTGCGGTTGCAGTTATTTATTTCCTAATCACTTGGGGTGCATCGGCTTTGTTGAACATTGTTCGTATCAAGCTGGAGCCTAAAAGAAGAAAGAACAAGAACGTTTTGAAAGGAGTCGTAAGATGATTCGTATCGAGCATTTAAGAAAAGAATATCCCAACGCCACTCCTTTAGCGGACGTGAACGTAACCATTAACAAAGGAGACGTTATTTCCATCATCGGACCTTCCGGTACGGGAAAGTCCACGCTCATCCGTTGCATCAATATGCTTGAAACTCCTACTTCGGGTGATATATGGGTGGACGGTGTGCGCATTACGGATAAGAAATGCGACATCAACAAGGTTAGACAGAAGATGGGGATGGTGTTCCAGTCATTCAACCTTTTCAATCATATGAACGTAATTGAAAATATTATGGCGGCTCCAATGGATCTGTTAAAAAGAACCAAGCAGCAGGCATATGATGAGGGAATGAAGCTTCTCCGTATGGTAGGTCTTGCGGATAAGGCGTTCAATTATCCGGATGAGCTTTCCGGTGGACAAAAACAGCGTGTGGCTATTGCGAGAACGCTGGCAATGGAGCCGGAGGTGATATTGTTTGACGAGCCTACCTCTGCGTTGGATCCGACTATGGTAGGAGAAGTGCAGGCGGTAATTCGTGAGCTTGCCCGTCAGGGACTTACGATGATGATCGTTACACACGAAATGCGCTTTGCAAGAGAGGTTGCCAATCGTGTATTTTATATGGATGAGGGCGGGATTTACGAGGACGGTTCGCCTGACGATATATTCGAGCATCCCAAGCGTGAAAGAACCGTTCGCTTTATCAAGCACATCAAGGTATTTGAACACTTCATTGACTCCAAAGACTTTGACTTTATCGGCTTGAACAGCAAAATTGAGGAATTCGGCAGACGAAATCAGATCTCGCAGAAAGCCATTTACCGTGTTCAAACGATTTTTGAAGAGCTTTGTGTGCAGATCATTCTTCCCGAGCTTTCCGATGACTTTAATTTGCATATTGCCGTTGAATACTCGCAGGATGAGGAATCCGTTACTATGCAAATCAAATATAGCGGCAATCCCCTTAACCCGATGGATTCCGATAATTTGCTTTCTTTGAAGATTGCTGAAAATGCTGCACAGAGCATTGAATACCAAGCAATAAACACCGATGGCTTTACAAATCTCGTGATAGCGAAGATAAAATACTGATAATGGAAAATTTGCCGAGTTTGTTGAAAGGCAGCGGCTTGATACCTAATCGGAAATTTCTCAGAAAACCATACCTTTTCCTTTTTCAATCGTATAAATAGGTGAAAAGGCAGTAATGAAAACAAGGAGAAAGTGCTATGAAGAACCTTACCTCAGAAATGATTGAAAAAGCCAAAACTGCAAAATCTACTGATGAGCTCCTTGAGCTTGCAAAGGCAAACGGTGTTGAAATAACCGAGGACGATGCAAAGAGCTACTTTGCACAGCTCAGTCCCAAGTACGGTGAAATTGACGATGATGAACTCGACAATGTGGCAGGCGGTGCTTGCTATGCAGGTGATGGAAGAATGGTTGTTACTGTGGGATATGTCTGCGCTAATATTTACGGATGTCGCCATTGCAAAAAAGCATCTATTAGATTTGATGATTTAGGCTGTGTGTATTGTAATAAATGTAATCGCCAATTGACCTGCAAGGACTGTAACTACATGAGTTACGAGGGTGGAATGTGGCTCTGTAATCATGAGGCAAACAGGGGTTAGGAAACATACCCAAAAATTTGAGTTATTTTGTTTTATGTGGGAGGAAAATACCATGGGGATGTAAATAATCGCATTGGTGCGCTTATGGTGGAATCTTAAAATATAATACAAAAAAACGAGGAAAAGAAAATGAAAAAAATAATTGTATTGGCACTTGCCGTTTGTATGATCTGCTGTTGCTTTGTATCCTGCAATAGCGCAGAGGAAACCGAGCAAAAATTCTCAATCTATTTTGGATTGAACGACAAAGATACGGGCACGCAGGTGCTTACCGTTGAGGAAGCGCAAGCGGCTGCTCGTAAAATCATTACGGATAGCGGCTTCGGATATACCGAATATGTTACTCACGGTGGGTACGTGGAAAACGGCGTTGTGATTGAGAACGATACGCTCGTGTATATGATGATCTTTATTGAGCGAGCAGATGTAGAGGCGGTTGCAAAAGAAATCAAGGATGAACTCAATCTTGCATCTATTCACATCGAAAAAAGCTCCGCATCATTCAAGTTCTTTGAGTGATCGTGTCATTTGGGAGAAAGGATATGAGCATTATCAGTAGAAAACAAAAAAGAGTAAATGTCGTTTCAAAAGCACTTCGATTGATCTCGGTTGCCTTAATCGTTGTTCTTGCCATATTGTGTATTTCCTCCTGCGGCTCGGATAAGCGAAGCGAGGATATCTACATATTGTTCACTAACGACGTGCATTGCGCGGCAGATACAAATATCGGTTACGCAGGTCTTTCGGCATACAAGCAATCGCTTGAGGCAAAGAGCAAATACGTAACTCTTGTTGACGTGGGAGACGCCGTTCAGGGAGATTACGTTGGAACGGTTTCTAAGGGCGCGTTTTCTATTGAGCTGATGAACGCGGTAGGATATGATCTCGCGGTTCTCGGCAACCACGAATTTGACTACGGTATGGAGCAGCTTTCCTCTTTGATAAGCTCCTCAAACGCAAGCTATCTCGGCTGTAATATTACCTATTCGGGATCGGGCAACGGCATTGTATCTCAGTTGAAGCCCTACGAAATCATATCCTACGGAAAGGTTGACGTAGCGTTTATAGGTGTTTCCACTCCCGAAAGTATCACGGATTCCACTCCCTCCAACTTTATGGAAAACGGCGAGTTCGTGTATGACTTTGCTACCGGAGAGAACGGACAGAAGTTGTATGACACGGTTCAGAGAAACATTGACGAATGCAAAGACAAAGGTGCTGAGTACATCGTGATTCTCTCTCACCTTGGAGATAACAGTGAGTCCTCGCCCTATACCTCACTTGAGCTGATACAAAATACGACCGGAGCAGACGTTCTGCTGGACGGTCACGCGCACAGCGAGATCCCCTGTATGATCCTTGACGATAAGGACGGAAACGAGGTGCTTCTTTCCTCTACCGGAACCGAGCTTGAGAATATTGGTCAGCTTGTCATTACCGAGGAAGGCACGATTACCGTTGGCTTGATTTCGGATTACGGCAAAAAGGATGCAAATATTCAAAGCAAGATCGACGCGGAATACGCAGTTTACGAGCAAATGCTGAAGCAAAAGGTTGCAGACACCGCATTTGCACTCTCTCGGTACGATTCTGACGGAACCCGTATCGTGCGAAACAGAGAGACCGCCCTTGGCAATCTGTGCGCGGATGCGTATCGGTACGTTTCGGG
>JAZNCE010000072.1:0-10006 GCA_045587385.1 Eubacteriales bacterium | reverse complement strand
TTAAATCCCTTGTCTATGCATATACTATTATCGGGTGGAAATCCCGTAAGCAAAATGAAATATTTTTTTCGATAAAAGGTATTGCATTTTTCTTAAAAGTATGGTATAATACAGACAAGGAAAACGGGCTGGTCGTAAGACCCGGGTCCACCTGCGGCGGGGATGTTCCCCGCCATTTTGTTTTGGATGGAGTGTGAATGATGAACGAACTAAGTATATTCGTTGACGAGTCGGGCGATTTCGGTTCATACGAGCCGCACACACCATTTTATTTGTTTACACTCGTATTCCATGATCAAAGCAATTCCATCGAGGATCAGATCAGTCATTTGGAACACGGACTCGCAGATGTTGGATTTGACATGAAGCATTGTTTCCACGCAGGCCCTATTATCCGCCGCGAAGAAGATTATCAAAATCTTTCAATAACAGAACGTAGAAAATGCCTCAACCGCATTTTAACATTTGCAAAGAACTGTGAGATATCCTACATTACCTTTTCGGTTGAGAAGAAGCATATGTCGGACTCGCTCAGCTTGACAGTGGCACTCTCCAAGCAACTCTCGGCATTTATTCGCGAGGAATACGCCTTCTTTGCGGGGTTTGATAAGATCATCGTTTACTACGATAACGGACAAGTTGAGTTGAACAAGCTCTTGGCATCTGTATTCACGGTTATGCTTCCGCAAGCGGAGTTCCGTAAGGTAATGCCCGCAGATTACAGGCTGTTTCAAGTTGCAGATCTTTTCTGCACGTTGGAGCTTATCTGCCTTAAGGACGAGCTTCATATTATGTCCAAATCCGAGGAAGCATTTTTTGGCTCTATGCGTGATATGCAGAAGAACTACCTCAAGCCGATGTATAAGAAACGCTACAAGGAGATGAAGTGATATGGCTACCGAAGATATCAAAAAGGCAATTGCCGAATTGATGCACGAGCTTCAAAAGGGCGAGGATAGAGCAAAAGAAAAAGGATATATCGATATATCCGATGTTGAAAAGATCATAAAAATGAAGTAATGATAATAGATCGCTATCCTTCGAGGGTAGCGATTTTCTTTTTATCCTTTAACCATTGTACCAAAGCAGAAAAGAGCGACCGAGAAACCGAGGGAAACCACGGTCGACTCGGTTGATATCGTTCCTGCCAAGTTGCATACACATACGCCGATCATCACACCCGTAGCGAGGATTCGGATAAACTCTTTACGAACGGTAGATAAAAAAGTAGTTTTCGGTACACATTCCTTTTTTTCCGGCGTTATTGGTGTTTCGACCGGTAAACCAAGCAGGTCGATAAGCTTCTCCAAATGCTCGTCACAAGGTTTTGACAATCCCCGTTCCCACTTTGAAACCGCCTTTCCTGATATACCGAGCATCGCCCCAAGCTCCGATTGTGTCAGACCGCGTTCTTTTCTTTTCTGCGATATTAATACGCATATATTATCCATGTAAACCTCCGTAAACTGTTTGGTTGATTATAGTATTAACAATAATTATTTGTTTTTTATTACAGACCTTGAAATAAAGCAAAATTTATGTTATAATATGGTAGATAGATCAACTGCTTGCATCAAATTGAATTTTGTGAGGTGGAGTCTGTATGAAACGAAAAAACATGACGCGCTTATTTACGGCACTTCTGATCGTGAGTCTTATATTTTCTGTGTTGCCCATGGCGGTGTCCGCGCAGGAAACAAAGCTGATCACCACGAGGGCAGAGTTTGAAAAGGCTCTCAGGGACGCAAAGGACGGCGATACGCTTCTCGTCGGAGATATCGACTTTGAGCTTCCTTATACGGGCGCGGTTAATACGGTTGAAAGGATCACGATCGATAAAAGCGTTACGGTCAAAAACGGAAAGACTGACGGAAACGCCGTCTTTTGGGGCGCGAGCTTTATACTGAGTGGCACGAAGATCGGCGGCGACCGCTCGTCGTTTGTTTTTGAGGGTATCATCTTCGACGAGAGACTTGACACAGGCACGCTGACAGATGAGGATTGGAAGCTTTCCTACGATAGTTTGGGCGAGAAATTATCCCCGTATCCACTGAAGAATCAGTATGCCGTTGAGTGCAATGGTAACGGGGTTGCAAGCTTCAAAAATTGCGAATTCAAGAATTATATGCATACGTACGGTCCCGCCATCCGCGCGTTTTATGGGGATTATACGCTGACTCCCTCTATTGAAGCGGAACACGGCGACAACGTGCCGTATCGGTTGGAACTGAATCTGGAGGGATGCAGCTTTTCGTCCAACGCCTCACTGTACGGCGGCGGTGCAGTCTACGTTGAAGCAACCGGCAAGAACGTAACGCTTAACGTGAAGGATTGCAGCTTTAAGGAAAACAAATCAGGCTTTGTTCAAAATGCGGTCGGCGGCGGAGCGGTATACGTGAAAAATACCGTTGCTACCTTTGAGGGATGCGTTTTCGAGAAGAACGACGCAAATTATTATTACGGCGGCGAAAGATTTTGGGCGGATAAGCTGAGCGGCGGTGCAATCGGATGTGACGACGACTCCTCTCTTACCGTTCGTAATTGTATGATTATCGGAAACAAGGCATCGTTTGGCGGAGCAATCGGCATTCTTATATCAAGCGCGGATATTGAGGACTGCTATATAAACGAAAACAAAGCAATTCCCGAAACCGAGAGTGCGTCAGGCAATCTCGGATTATGCAGTGAGCAGGGACTTGGCGGCGCGATATATCTCAACGGCGCAACGAACGTAACCATAAGCAACACCGAGATTCGCAAAAATTACGCAGAAAACGCAATGGGTGCGATCTACACGGATTATAATCCTTCTTTGGATTATAGCACGCGCTCGGTTGAGCTGCTGTTCTGCACGATAGAGGGCAATACCTGCAAAATGAATATGTCCGACTATATGGGATACGGTGAGGACAGATGGCTTTGGTTTTCGTGGTACACCGATTTCTTTGATATAAGCTATCTCGAATATTACGGAAATCTGGTTGTTGACGGTATATACAAAACGCACCTGCCCAAAACAGAGCAACCCACCGAGGAGAACGGATACAACTATTTTGGCAGTACAGCCCCGTCAGAGTGGTACAACGAGGAGGGGCATCTCGTACATGCTTCCACGGTTCCTACCGATTATATCAAGGAGAAGTTGGGCGATAGAAATTATTACGGCATATTTACAGTAGGCGCGAACAATCACGACGTAACGTTCCGATTCTTGGCGGACGGCGAGTGCAAGCTTACGGTAACCATCCCTTCCGGCGTGATACCTACACTGCCCGAGCTGTTAAAATCGGGATACACGCTGACCTCTTGGACACTTGGTGAAGAAACGAACTATGATCCGGGCAGTCCTTTAGTGGTTGGCAATGAAACCGAAAATGTGGACATTTATGCAGTATATACCCCAAATACCTATAAGATAACCTTCGACTTTGGCTATAATAAGACCGAAGCAGAGCAGACCTTTGGCGAAGCACTTTCTCTCCCTGAGGTTATTGAACGTGCGGGGTATACCTTTGTCGGATGGTTCACGCTTGCAAATGGTGAAGGTGAACAGCTCACCGACGGCGCGAGCTTTATGACCGACGAGAACGTAACCTACTATGCTTTTTACGAACCGATAGCAGTCACGCTTCCATCCGAGTTTCCCACCGCTTTCGTGATCGTGATCTCCGCCGTCCTTCTTTTGATGTCAGGCGGTGCGGTTTGGTTCTTTATCTATAACAAAAAGAAAAAAGCCGAAGCTGAAGCGCAAGCCGCACAAATGGCGGCAAACTCCGAAGCTGCAGCAGAGCAGAAGATTGTCAAGACGAGATACACCGACGAGGAGATCGAAAAGATAGTTGCCGCTACCGCTGAAACTCATCTGTTGACCAACCGCGAGCTCGAAGTTTTCTGCGAGTTGCTCAAGGGTAAAAAACAGAGCGAGATCGGTTATTACCTTGGAATAAGCATCTCCACAGTCAAGGACAACGCGGGAAGGATCTACGGTAAGCTTGGCGTTGCAAACAAGGACGAGCTTTTCATTAAAATCGATAGCAAGCTTCGAAAGTCATAAAAAAGCAATAAATTATTCAAAAAATACACAGTACCTACCGCTTTACCCCCCTGCGGTAGGTACTTTTTTTGCGTTTTTTTGGTATAATTAAGTCATAAAAGCGGTCATCCGTTAAAGGATAGCGTCAGGCCGTGTTTATATATCCCGTGAAAGGAGGCAGCAATGTTAGAACCTGTAACAAAAAAATATCAGGATGATTCGGATCTCGAATCATTCAAATTCACGTTTTTTTGCGATCTATGCGCAAAGCCTGTCAAGGCAGTCAGCTACAGCTTCAAGCCGCCGTTTAAACCCAAGCTTTTTATAAGTGCCTCCGAACGGCGAGCGCGGGAGCTTTTGTGGCTAAGCGATCATGGGGACGCATACGAAAGAGCAAACAAAGAGGTTCTCATTTTTTTTAACCGCTGTCCAGTCTGCGGCAGACGGGTCTGCGATGATTGCTTCGCAGATGAGCAGGGAATATGCATCGAGTGCCTTAAGCTCAAAAACGAAAAGGAGGAAAAGAGTTGAGTTTTCTTGAAAGAGCAATAAAGCGCGGAATCAGCCGCGGCGTGAGTCAGGCTGTCGGTAAGGCAGTGCGCACAGCGGTCGAACCCAAGGCGACCGAGCTTGCAAATAAGACAGCTGCAAGGCTTGATTCGGCATCAAATAATCAAACAGTTCAAAGCACCCCCGGCGGATTCGAGGGTGCAATGGCAAATCTTGAGCGCGCAGCGCAAGGATATGTGACAGAGGTGAGCAAAAATATGAAGATATGCCCATCCTGCGAAACGGCGGCAACTGCGGACAACAAATTCTGTCCCCGTTGTGGTACAAGGTTGCCCGATCAGACACTTGCCGAAAGCGCTGTCTGCACAAGTTGCGGTAAGCAGAATGATCTCGGAACGAAATTTTGCAGTGCGTGCGGCACTAAACTTCCCTCTGCGATAGCCGAGGAACAAAGAGCTGCTGCACAATTTGCAGGCGTTATGGCAGAGTGGGATGCAAAGCTTCCCGCTTATCCTAAATGGAATCTCGGCGGAAGCGACCCTTGCATTGAGCAGGACGACGGTTATCTGTGGTTTTGCGTTACTTTCCCGAATAACTATTTGGCGCAGAAAGCAGTGGAAGATTACCGAGCACTTTTGCGAGCTGAAGGATTCCGCCCTGCCGGGCAGTATCCTTCGGAGGAAATACTTTTTAAAAAAATAGGAGATGTTTGCTACCGTGCAGACACGGAGCATTGCTTCGAGGGAGGCGCGGAGTCCCCAACTATCTATTTTTCGGTCGGCGAGCCTGTGGGCGGTTTCGATTATGTAAAAACCGAGCCTACTCAAGCATTTAATTTTAAAAGTTTATTCAGATAATAACGGAGGTTACTTTTTATGAAAGCAGGAAAATTATTCACTAAAACACTGCCTTTTTGTTGGGCAAAGCTCTTGCTCGGCGGAGCTATGGTGCTGATCCTCGGCATTATTCTTGCACTTTGTCTTGGAATCGGCTATCTTTTCGGTGACGGAGGTATTGTTGTAGGATTTCTTATCTGGTGCGGAGCTGTCGGAGTTGTTCGTTTTGCAGTGATGCACTATCTCGGATATATGGTCAAGGCAGGGCATATTTCCGTCATTGCCGAAGCGGCTGTCACGGGTGAGGTTCCCGCAAATCAGGTAAAATACGGCATAGGCAACGTCAAGGAGCGATTTGTCACCTCAAACGTATTTTTTGCGGTAGATAAGCTGGTCAGCGGTGCTGTAAAGCAGATCCAGCGAGGTATTGGCAAGGTTGCGGATTTCCTGGATTTTATACCCGGTATGGATAAGGTTGCGGACCTTGCAAAATTCTTTGTCGAGCTCTCTTTGGGATACGTGGACGAATGCTGTCTTGGCTATACATTCTACAAGAAAGAACAGGGTGCATTTGAAAGCGCATGTGACGGTGTTGTAGTTTATGCACAGAATATCAAAAAACTGCTTGGAAACGCGGCAAAGACGATGCTCAAGGTTATCCTTGCCGTCATTCTGACCGTAATTGTCATCTTTATCCCGATCGGTCTGCTTTTCAGAGTATTTGATTGGAGCGGACTGCTTGCATTCCTTATCTCATGCCTGCTTACATGGGTGGTCAAGTTTGCGTTCCTTGACAGCTTTATCCTCTGCCAGACTATGGCGGGTTATATGGAAGCGGCACAGACGACCGAGATCACTTTTGATCTTTATGAAAAGCTTTGCGGACTTTCGGGCAAATTCAAGGAACTCTTCAATAAGGGAAAGGAAGAAAACCCCGAGATGGCTTATGCGGGAGCTGCGGCATCTGCTGCTCCTGCTTTCGAATACGATCAGCCTCAGACTGTAACCACCTCACCGCCTCCCGCTCCGACGGCAAATGCAGAGAGTCCCGTCTTCTGCGGTCAGTGCGGCACCAAAAATGCTCCCACAGCGGCATTCTGTATCTCCTGCGGAGCAAAACTCAAATAAGAAAGGAAGTAAAAAACTATGAAAAGACTGTTTGCGCTTTTACTCGCGGCTATTATGCTGCTCTCGCTTACGTCCTGCGATCTCGAATCGATACTCACGGGCGGCAACGAGGGTGTAACAATGGATTACGACTATGAGAAAATGGAAGAAAACCTCAAGAAGATGAGGGAAGAGGACGGTATTTACATAGAAATGAGCATCGTAAATATCGAAACAGGCGAAACTCCCACCGCCGAAAAGATCATCTATGCCGAAACCCCCACCGCTTTTTATTATTGCGGCGACGGCGATGAGCTTATCGTTGATTTCTCGGACGATACCAAAGCAGTTACATACACCAAACAGGAGGATGGTAAGTGGCTGATGACAGAGACCGTCTACGAAGAAGCAGGCATCACCCGAGAGCAGATGGAAGAAAGCTGTTCCTACTACACGATCGCGCTTTTCGGCTACCTCGGGAATTATAAAATGTTCGAGGGCGCACCTATGAAGAAGACAAGCGAAAAGGTGGCGGGCAGAGAATGTGATCAATTCTCCTACTCTATCGGACTTTTCGGATACGGTATGGAATATACCTTCTGCATAGATATTGAAACCGGTATGTGCCTTTCCTGGAAGCTCGGCGCTTCTGCAGGTGCCGAGGGCTCGGGAAGTACAGAATTTACCTGCAAGAAATTTGAAACTCCCTATAAGATCGATATTCCCTCTGGCGCTGATATCGTGACCTCCGAAAATGAAGGCGCAGAGGAAGAGTGGCAGGGTAAGTAACAGCGTTTTGAATTGGAGAAAATACAATGAGAAAAATATTGACGTTTTTAATAGTGGCGTTTATGTTGTTTTCGATGGTCTCTTGTGATCTCGGAGGCGGTAAAGATTCCGAGGACTTCGGTGAGGCACAGGAAGGTTTTGAAAACATCGAGGATTCAGACAACAAGGAAACTATAGAGAAAAATATCAAAGACGTTTTCGGCGTAAAGATCACGCTTCCCGAAGCCGAGGAATACGCGGGCGCAACCATTGGCGGCTCGAGCATGTCGATGTATATGGTTACGATGACCGAGCCCAAGGTGAATGCGGAGGAATTCTTTGCGGATATCGCTTCGGCTTTTTCCTCCTGGGAAGCCAATGAGGATACACTTACCTACTCTCGCACGACGGATAAGGTTCTTTACGGCGCCGTTATTGCAATGGAGGGCGACCTGCTTACGATCGCCTTTTCAATGACCGATAACGAGCTGATAGAGGGAATGACGTCGGGTCCTACCGAATTTATAAAGGAGATCGAAAAGTATTCCGGCGTAAAGCTCGAATTTCCTTCGTTCGTTACCTCGGTGGGACTTCCCTCGCTTTCAAATGACGGCGCAAAGGCTCAGTACGGCGGAATGCTCCTCAACGGAAGTGCAAATCTCAATGAAGAAAACTTTCTGGCGCTTGCAGATGCTCTTAGCTCCCAACTGTCGGGTTATACGATGGTCGAGGGCGAGGCAGAAAGCTGGGGACCCGAGGCGGTGCTCCAATGGATCGACAACAGTGATGAGAGCAGATATTTCGAGCTTGAGCTTTATGACCTTGACGGTATGCAGTACGTTGAATTTGCTTACCATTTCACAGACAGAAGCCTTCTTCCCGCTTGGCCGAGCGATCAGATAGACGCCTTCTTCGGCAAGGCGATCGCTCTTCCCGCTTACAGCGGCAACTACAAAGAGCTTGAAGTCTCGGAATATAAAAACGAGCAGCCGGGAGAATATTCGGAATATCTCGATCACATCGCGGTATATATGACCTGGACCGAGGAAGAGGAGCTTGATCCTTGGCTTGCATCGATCGAGAGCGCAGGCTATGCGAAGACCGCGGGCGACTATACAGATGAATACATCTATGTAAAGGATCTCGGAAACGGGCTCTATGCAAACGTTTCCGCGGAATACGACAGCTACGGCGGACGGCTTACGATCACGGTTGAAAAGGAAGAGCTCACGGGTCTTGAATGGCCTGCAGAGCACATAAAGACACAATACGGCGCTGAGTTTGCTGCGCTGCTTCCCGCAATAGCGGAAGCCCCCCGCCGTGTCTTTGACGTCGAGAACAACTACATTTACATCAGAAATAACCTTGATACCGAAGCGGTTGAGACTTGGTGCGCCGCAATGCGCGCCGCAGGCTTTGAGGAAACTACCAAGACATCAGAAAGAGCTAAGTACTCGATGATCTTCGATAACTACGATCAGGTAGAAGTCTCGCTTTCGTTTGGCGAGAATTACGGAACCTTTTACGTTGATTATGAAAAATACGAGGGACCGGGCTTTACACTTCCGACAAACGCCTATATTGAATATACGTACGCATATTCATCAAATCCCGACAGCAAAATTACCTATAAGGTAACCAAGATCGGCGAGGATTACTATTTTGATTCCGGCGCATTGTCGAAGACCTATTTCAAGTACGATGCATCCGCAAAGACCTGGACGAGATATAACGGTATGAGCTTAGGCGACTCGATCATGTGGATAAAGGCGGATAAAGTACTTGACAGATACGGCGTAGATAAGGCTTTGAAGAGTTCTATGAACTATCTCTTTTATACAAAGTCGAACTATATGGTGGAAGATCAGTCAACGACAAAGACGATAGCCGGCTCGCAGTGTATCAAAATAACCTCCACTCAGAGCACGGCCGAATACTGGCTGAGCCGCGATACGGGATTGCTCTTTGCACAGAACGCGTTTACCCTTATCGAGGTCGTTAAATACGATACCTCGGTCAAGAGTTTGGCGGATGCAGGAATAACTGCGGATATGTTACCGAATGAATAATACGGAGGTGTTATTATGCCAAAGAAATGTGATCAATGCGGTGCGGATATAGCACCCGGTGCGGCGTTCTGCACCAACTGCGGATCAAAAGTACCCGAGGAAGTGGTCGTTGTCCGGCAACCTGAAGAAGAGCCCGTAAAAGAAACTGTCAAAGAGGACGTATGTATGAAGTGCGGAAGCGTACTTGCTGATGGCGCGGCTTTCTGCACATCTTGCGGAACTCCGAGAGGGGCGGCTCCGACCGAATCTCCCGTTTCCCAGCCTCAGCCTCAGCCTCAACCTCAGCCTCAACCTCAGCCTCAACCTCAGCCTCAACCTCAGCCTCAACCTCAGCCTCAGCCTCAACCCCAACCTCAGCCTCAGCCCCAACCTCAGCCTCAACCTCAGTACGTTCAGGAGCCTTCGAGGCAGCAATATACCCAACCCGCACAGCAGTATGCTCAACCGCAGTATGTTCAGCCGCCTCAGCAGACGGTATATGCCTCTCCGCAGGCGGTACCTGCAAGCGCAAGTGATAAGACCGACAAGGTAGTCGGCACGGGTGCATATTTTTGGCTGATGTTCCTTTACGCGCTGCCTGTAATAGGATTCCTTGTTTGCCTTATTATGGGCTTTGCGGCAAAAAATAAGAATCTCAAGCATTTTGCCCGTGCAATTCTGATTTGGGTACTTGTGGGACTTAT
>JAZNCE010000071.1:0-4081 GCA_045587385.1 Eubacteriales bacterium | reverse complement strand
ATCAAAAAGACGCACACACCGAGCACACGTACTACGCGCTTGATATCCCTTCTGTTCAGTATGACGAGCGCAACGCCCACCGCAAAAATCAGCAGCGTCAGTATCGCGCATATTGTTAATATCACTTCACCGTTCATAGTTTCTCCTTCTGATGAATCAAAATCATTTCATCAAAGTCTTTAATGTAATCAAATCCTCTTCAATTTCAGTAAGTTGATATTGCCATTTCGACACTTTCGCAAATTTCACATATGCTTCAGCGAGCAAAACCTTTTCCTGTAATTTTTTATTGCTACGCATAATACTTGCAGGATTCGTGGTATTTTTCAATCTGAAAATAACTTTATCCAAAAGACGTCTTGCCATAATCTCATCACTATAAGGAATGATTCCTGAAAAAGGCTGCCCACCCAATACTTCCATTGTGTCCTGTATTCTGCCTTCATAAAACAGCAAGCCTCTTTTCGGCACACAACCGGACGCATCTTGAACCCAGCCTATTCGATAATAGCATATCGCAAGCTCTTGAAGTGTATTTTTCCGAGGGATAATCTCATTAAGCAGGTAAATGCAGAAATTGACATCCTCAAAGGAGGACAGGCTGTTAGCATAAACCTGTTGTTTAACATAGGCCAGCGCCACACCGTCGCGATCTCCCTTACGCCCAAGAAGTGCGTTTTGATATTTCTGTTGTTCTTCTGCACTCCAACTGAGTGTTCCACCCGACGATTTCATTTCGTACAGATATCTGAGGTCAGCCATAGCATCATCGTCAAAACGTGTAGTTCCGATCGTTCTGCTTTGCGCCGCTTCTCGAGATTTCTTTTCGTCGTACTCGCGACGTTCCTTGGCTGATTCCTTTTCTTTAGCACGCCGAGCATCCTCTAAGGTCTTGATAGAGGGATCATAGGGAGCGCCCCAAACCTCGGCGTTGCCATCAACATAATAATTGATATACGTCTTGCCCGTACCGGAAGGCTCATATTTCATTGTGAAAATACCTTGTCTTGTATCGTCGACCCATTCGCCCTCAAAGACCTTCCACATATCATGCATAGCGTTACCGTCCCAATCCCTGTAAACGCCACGACCGTGTTTTTTATCGTCAACCCACGGACCGTCATAGGACCAGTTCATATAAACATGCCCAAAGAGGGGGAACGCCTTATATCCCTTGGCAACTCCGCGACCGTGATGCTTACCGTCCTTCCATTCGCCCTCGTAGATATAGGACAGATAGGTGGAGCCGTCTTTTTCGTTCTTACTGTAGCTTTTATAAATGCCAAAGCCACATTTCTTTCCTTTAACCCAATCGCCTTCGTACTCCGAACCGTTATTCCACGTGTATTTGCCTTTTCCGTGACGGGAGCCGTTTACCATTTCACCTTCATAGACGCCATTATCATATTCCATACGCTCGATCTTTGCGCCGGCTGCGGGCTTAACGCTCTCTGATGCGTAAGCTGGGGCAGGATACTCAATTTTAGTGGAATCAATGATATCATCGTTTTCCCAAACGCCGGTATAATAACTGCCGTCGGCATTCGTCCATTTACCTTTACCGTGGTACTTGCCGTTTTTCCATTCGCCCTCGTAGCTACTGCCGCTTGCAAAAGCAAACTTGCCCTTGCCTTGACGGACGCCGTTTACATATTCGCCGGTATATACGTTACCGTTACCCCAACGATACGTACCCATTCCGTGATATTTACCGTCCTTCATTTCTCCTTCATAGCTATCTCCGTCACCCAAATCAAGCGAAAAGATTTGAGGTGCAGTTTCGCTTTTCGACTCGGATGGTGTCTCTGCTGTGGCAGTTTTAACGTCAGATGTCGTTTTCTTTGCAGTATCCGCAGCATTTGCAGGAGCATTACAAACAGCGTTCGTTATTTTTTCTTTCATCTCGACACGGAGTTTTTTTGTCTCATCGGACATAACGAGCCTGTCATCCTCGATAAAGAACCAGTGACGTGCGATCTTGATCTGCAATTCACTCGGCAAAAAATCACCAAAATGCTCTTTATACTCTGTGGTGCCGATATTTTCGGGAAGCGCAAAATACGAAAGAGTTTGGAGGAGTTCCGCCAGCGACTTAGCACGTTGCTTATCTACATTTACATTTACTTCGTCGAAAGTCGAGGCAGGAATAGCTATGCTGCTATCGGGATAGTAAGGAGAGTAGTCAAAGCCGATGCCTCGAACGGCATAATGGAACATTTGATAAAAGTTAAACTCTCCATTAAATTTAATGTCAAACGTCCAAGAAAATGGGTTTGCGTCATTGGTATTCGTGGAGTGATATCTCTGCTCGTAGGTGATCGCACGAGGATCACCGCCTGCCGCTGCCGTATACAGATAGTTCAGATAGGAACCGGGGCGATTGTTACGAAGGCAACGCAATGCAAGCTCGTAGCTTATGCATGGGACCTTTTGGTCATCATCAGAAAAGCATCTTATCATCTTTTCAAGGCGACTTGCCTTTTTCATCTTTTCAATTTTCTTGTCCAGCTTTTTATACTGCTTTTCAAGCTCGCTACGATCGATGCGCATAGAGCTTGTGATGATTTGCTTCTTGAAGCACGAAAAGAGCGCGTCCATATCACCGTACATCGCAAGAGCGATCTCCGGCTTCATATCACCATCGCCGCTGTACGTGCCGGTTTCTTTGATCCCTTGTCGAAGCTGTGCCAATTCAGCAAAATATTCCCCAATGACAACCTGCTTATCCACAACTTTGGGCGTGGACTTTTTGGTCGTAGATTTTGTCTCTGCTTTCGGGGTAGTGCCGCCAAACAAGGCATCAAAATCGTCACTTGCTGCAGCGGTTTTCTTCTTTGTCGTTGTCTTTGTCTCAGACTTCGTAGAGGTTTTACTTGTAGTTGTCTTTGTCTCGGCCTTCGCAGAGGTTTTGCTTGTCGTTTTCTTGGCTTCGGTTTTCATTGTAGCTTTGCTCTTCACCGGAGGAGTAGCCTTTTGAGCCGAACCTGCACCGAATATGGCATCAAATGCATCGTCCGTGGCAGCAGATTTATTTGATGCAGTTTTCTTTGCAGGAGCAGAAGACTCTTCTTCGACCTTCAAGCCGGGCACAGACACGATGTTGCCAATTGCCTCAAGCTGCTTTTTGAGATCGAGAGCCTTTGCGCTATCAATATCCGAGGCTATCGTCGTCGGTACTTTGTCCACCATGCCTTTTGCCTTGGCAAGTCCAAGCCCCCACGTTTCACATAATATTTTAGTTGTTTTTTACGGTTGATTTCCAACCTTCTCTAGAATAATGTTATAATAATGAATTTTACTCATATCTTGACTCCTTTGCAAATCAGCCGTAATCCTCTTCGCGTCTCTTGCAGATAAAGTGCGCGGCAATACACATAGCAAGACCGATGCCGCCCGCGATACCGCCGACAACGTAGCTTTGGCTTACAAGACCAACGAGACCGACTATCAGTGCGTAAATGCCGACGCTTCCGAGGATATTGCCAACGAATGAGAACGCCTCAATGTCGTCATCCTCCTTGAAAAGATAGATGATATCGCGGATTATGTGAATCAGGATACGGATAGGTATGGTCACAAGGAATACGATGTAGCAAAGCCCTGTCAAAAGGAGCGCGATAAATATATTGCTTCCGCTCGCGTACTCCTCATGCTCTTCGGCAAAAACACCGTTTATATATGTTCTGATAATAACTCTGGTGCCATCGCCCTCCAGCAAGGCAAAGAATATCTTTACCATAGTTCTGAGATCACGCCACAGATAGATAAACCATCCAAGGATTATCATAGCACCGTAGAATGTCAGCCAGCTGGTAACGTTGAAGATGCCCCATCCGGCATCTGCTACCGCCTGTCCGCCAAGCTTAAGCAGGATTCCCGTTTGCTTCAAAAGGTTGAGATTAAGCTGCTTTCCCTCGGGGTGTCCGAGCTTCAGATCCGCCTTGAGCGTATACTTGCCGTTATCAAGCGCGCCTGAGTCCTCAGAGCCGAAGATCAGCAACACCATAACAGACCCGTCTTCCTTATCAACGGTAAACTGCTCCGTTTGTTCGGAGGTATTTGCGCCGGAGGACGAAACGCC
>JAZNCE010000070.1:0-13851 GCA_045587385.1 Eubacteriales bacterium | reverse complement strand
TCACAGAACGACATGGCTACGATCCGACTTGTATTGATCGGTCCAAATGATTCGGTTGGTTTTAATGCATTTTGGAAACAAGCAAGACAAAATATTGATAAAAAATATGCACCGCAAGAAAAGCCAAGTTTTGTGGTTTGTTCACTGAAAAAGCATTGTAAGGTAAAAGCAATAACCATCAGTAATACAATTCCAGTAAAAATAAGAGCATAATGCTTTTTCTTCATTTTTTCCCTCCTTTACTGTTTTAATTGTGTTTTCCGCATTTCTTTACTTCATTATACTACAAATCCGTGGATATTTCAAGTGCTTTCGCACCAAATCACGCCGCAGGCGTGTATATCATCCGCAACTTGTTGCGGTATATCATCAATGCGAAGCATTGTATATCATCAAGCCGCAGGTAAGATGCACGCTGGCGCGTGATGAGATACAGCCCGAAGGGCTGATGATATACACCGCACTTCGTGCGGCGATGATATGCCAAGCCTGCGGCTTGGATAAAAAAATTCCGAAAGCATTGCTTTCGGAATTTTTTGGAGGTGCCACCCGGAATCGAACCGGGGATAGAGGTGTTGCAGACCTTTGCCTTACCGCTTGGCCATGGCACCATATTTCGTTGACTCGGATATTATAGCACAACAAAACACCTTTGTCAAGCCTTTTTTGCGGAAAAATAATTTATTTTTTGATTATTATTGTCTCATCTATAAGATATGCAAAAAAAAGATTTGTGTGTGACAGATAAAAAGGGTTGCCCCCTCATTGTGTAAGGGGGCAACCGAATTTGGCTTAATATTCGCGGTACAGATAATTGAATCTGCCGATGGGTGCGGTATCGCCGTTGACGTAGAAGTCCATGATGTCGGGCTGTTGCATATTGTCGCTCCACTTGAACTCAAAGCACAGAGGAGGCAGCACGCCAAGGGCAGTACGGGGAACGGACAAGGTCAGCGTCTTGCCGTTTACGGCAATTTCCGCGTCTGCAACCTTTTCCCATGTAAAGCTCTTTGGATCAACCGTGCGCACGTATCTTTCAATCGCGGTCTTGCCGTCCTTGGGGGCGGTACGGTTGACGACAAAGTCATAGCCCTCCCAGCCGTTGGACTTGACGCGGTCGGTATCGATAAAGAGCGTCATCCAGCCGCTTTCCGTCGGCTCGGTGATGTCGTTTGCGCACTCCACGTAGAAGTAGATATTGTCTGCGTCACGTGCCACCTTGGCGGCAACGATGTCGTTTCTGCCCGTGAAATTTTGGTAATGCGTGCCCTTGAATCCGTCGTGGTCGCGGTGCACGGTGGTACCCTTATCGCAAACGTAGCGCGGGGAAACGTCTGCCCATTGCTCGGTCGAGCCGTCCATGATAATGGTCTTGGGCGCGGACAGCTTCTGTCGCTGGGTAGCACCCTTGAAGCGGCGGATGTTGGAGCAGAGCTGCAGGTAGTAGGTATCGAGATAGCCGTCGCGGTCGGGCTCAATGTCACGGCTGTGCTCGCGGTCATATTGGTCAACCATGGCAAGCTGGGTGGAGTCGTTATCACTCAACCACGGCTCGTGGAACTGACCCATGATCCACTCATTCCAGCCCGTGACGAACACGATATCGGGACCGATGTCAAGCGCGCGCTCCCATTGCTCCTGAATGTTGTAGCCGTACTTGTAGGACTCCTTATCAAGGAGCTTATGACCGTATTTCTTGGTGTAGGAGCGTCCGAAGGTGTCCTTATCGTTGAAGTGGGTGCAGATGCGGTCCTTGTTTGCGTTCTGACCCACGCCGACGGTCATCATTTCGCAAGAGCCGTCGGGGCGTGCACCGTATTTATGCTGCGGAGCGATCTCCAGCCAGCCCCAATGGTCGGGTCTGGAGGGGCCGCAGCCGTAGCCGGGCTGACCGGGACGGAAGGTGAAGAAATTGCGGATCTCGTCCAGCATCTTGGTTTCCTCCTCGCAGCAGCCCTTTTCGGGGAGCGATTCGGGATAACCCATGATCATGGGCTTGCCGTCCAGCATGTACCAAAGGTCGGAATAAAGACCGGGCGCGTACAGGTTCTGGTAGAGTGCGCGCAGCATGTAATCGGAGGTCTTCATGGGACCGAAATTGAGCATGAACGCAACCTTGGGGGTATCCACGCCGTCCTCTCTCATCTTGCGCATCTCTTCAAACAGCGGCTCGTACGCCATACGCCAGAGCAGCGCGCCGTTGGTGCAGTCGAACAGGAGGAAATCCACGCCTGCGTTGTGCAGCATGGACATATGGTGACGGATGATGTAGGGGTCAATGTCCTGATAGAAGCCGTAGAGCGGCTCGTGCCAGAAGCACTGGAAGGGACGCTCGCCCCATGCGGGGTGATCCTTGCGGTATTCAGCAGCGGGGTATTTGTCAAGCACGTCCACCACGTCAACGGGGCGCAGCTGCAGTGCGTGCTGCTGGTGCCAGGTCCAGTAGAAGATACCGACTTGTCTGTCGTTCTTGGGACCAACGTCCTCCACCGAGAGCACGGGTCTGCCCAGCATGTCCACAGCCTCCCAGGTGTCCGAGTCGATGTGACGGATGGCGCTGTCGGGCACGGGGGTATAGGTGACCTGCTTGTATGCGGGGGTATCCAAAAATTCAATCGAATGTACCTTTGCGTGGCTGTCCACGACCACCTTAACGTCGTGCACGCCCGCAAACTTGGTAATGTTGCAGTATGCAATATCGCGTGCGTCCTTGTTGTTGAGCGCGGCAACGCCCACGGGGGTGTCGCCTACGTAGATGGTGGCAAGATCCGCATTTTCCGCGCCGCTGAATTCCACCTTGGCGCAGATGGCACCCGCGCCGAAGTCACAGCCGGGGAAACGGAAGGTCTTGCGATCAAGATTTGCATTTGACATGGTAAGTACCTCCTTTAGGTTCTTTGTACATATGATACCATTATTTTTGCAGGATGTCAATCGGGTTGGGGAAAATAGACAAAAGAAATGCGGGGCCCTTCACGTCTTGTGTCATCCTGAGCGCAGGAATTTCGCAATTTGTTGCGAAATGACGGAGTCGAACTTTTGCATAGTGTAGCGCAGAGCGCGAAACGGAGCAAAAGCGCAAGCCATGATACTGGGGACTGTCCCCTGTGATGCGCCGCAGGCGTGTTACTGCGGGACTGTCCCCCTGTGTCGTGGCGCAGCGGGATCTGCGGACGATTTAATCAATGACTGCTCAGCCTTTGAACTGTTATTGATGCGCTTCAAATTCCCGTTTGTTTGTCCCTGCCGACCACGTGTCGAAAGTAACTTCTGCGGATGGCGTGTCAGAAACCTACGCAGATCCCGCTGCGCGCTGCCATACGTTGCGCTCGCGGTTTTGCGTCGCTCCGCTTAGGCTACGCTATGCAAAACTTCGACTCGGTTGCTACACAACCTTCGCTCAGGATGACACTCGGGGTAGCGGCGCGCTCAAGATGATGCTTGGTGGAAGGCTCGACCTGATACAATGTCTGAATCCCGCTATATATTGTTTTGAATGCGGAAAAGTATTGACAATTTTTTTTTTTGAGTTATAATAAAATTGTGCAATTTTACATTGCCGATTAAGGAGGTACATATGAACAAATCATTGCTCATACGAATTGGTAAAGCCTTGCTTCGGTCGATTCTTGTGTTTTTTGTGTTTGCCTTGGTGACGAGCGTTTCGCGCTTTGTGTTTAACGGCGAGCTTGAGCATATGGATATGCTGGACGGGGTAGCGTTTCCGCTTTGGTTGCTTGGGCTTTGGCACGTTTTCTATATGCTTTTGATCTTTGAATCCACCGTGTTTGCTTTTCACAGGTATGCTGCCGATGAAAAGGAGGCGTATTTGGAAAAGCGCACCGGTGTAGGGGTGCTTGCAGAGTTGAAGGCGGTATTTTCCTCCTTGGAATTTTACGTTGATTGTGCTGCGGTTGCGATTTTGTCCTTGATCTTGCCGCTTGGGGTGTATGATTGCATCGGTCAAGTACTGCCGGGCGCGGGGTTGGGGAATTTGCCCATGACCTTGATTGCGCTTATATTGTTGTTTGCGCTGCTTTTGGTGGCGCGTCTGTCGCTTGGCAAGATGTGGATCTCCGACAGCATTGCAAGAAAAGACGAAAAGAAAAAGAAAAAAGAGCGAAGCGCACTGTTCCTGACGATCAAAGGGGTTGCCTTTGTGGTGATGGCATATATCGTCGCGTCGTATGCGATTACGTGGTTCTTACCGTTTATCGTGACACTTGCCAACCTTGGTGGCGGAATGATCGTTTTTCTGTATCTGTTCATTGCGCTGCTGGTTGCTATTGCGGTGGCGCTTGCAATATTCTATATCCGCGCCATGCTCAAACGCAGGACGTTTATCGCGGCACTGCGTGAGCTTTGTAAGAAAAAATCCGTGACCATTTCGGATATTCAAAAGCCGTATTTGTCCATATTTACGCAGCATAAGGGCATTGATTTCACAATAGAGCACAACGGGTGCTTGTATGATTGCAAATTTGTGGCAAGCGTGTTCAAAAGCTCACCCATTGCGTTTGCAGACACGGGAAAGGGCATTCGGCAGGATGTGCTGCGCGTGTTCAGGGTGAACGTGCTGCACATGAATACGCTCATTGATTTCCGCATGGAGGGTCAGGGCAAGAAGATTGTGATTGTGCTGCCTGTGCCTGAGAGAATATACGTATCGGTTGACGGATCGACACCGTGTCCCGCAGATACGGGAGAGGTATTCGGAGAGTACACTCTCTATACCGCAACGGGATTCTTGGGAGCGTTGGAACGAGATATTTTGTGAGATGTTATATGAAAAAAGGAGATTGCCGTGGTGGTAATCTCCTTTTGTGATGATGTTAAGCGGTTATGCCGTAGGGCTCCGTCTTGCTCCAATGTCATTAAGTTAAGAAATGCTTGTTTTTATCCGCATTATCGTCATAAACTCATTCTATTCGCGCTCTCCCCCCTGCGCTTGGCACCAGGCAGCGCGTACCATCCCCCCTCCCGGAGGGGGGCATTGAAGATAGCATTTCGCTTATCCAAATCCAAACTTGTCCAATAACGGTAGCTGAGGTGAGCAAAACCATATCGCATATTGAATTTTGAATGGTTAAGTAAAAACGCGGGAGAGGCGACTAATATTGCCCCCCTCCGGGAGGGGGGATGATACGCGCTGCCCCTGTGCCAAGCGCAGGGGGGAGAGCGCGAACACAAATGGTTTCTGCGTGTTATATTACGTGAATTTTCATGATTTGTAACTTGATAACGCCTCTTGAAAGTTGATCCCGCATGTTACGCCCCTTGTCCGCATATATTCAAACGAGAATGATTTGGGGGTGGTGGACATCAGGGCGACTGTTTATGCGGGGCTTTCCGAGGCAGAGGTGGCTGCGGCACGCGAGGCGCACGGCGAGAACGTGCTTTCAAGGAAAAAGAAAAAGGGATTTATCCGCCAATTCGTCGGCAACTTGGGCGATCCCATCATTAAGGTGCTGCTGTGTGCGCTTGGAATCCATATCCTTTTGATGTTCCGTCAGGCGGATTGGTTGGAAACGGTGGGCATTGCCGTGTCGGTCTTTCTTGCTACGCTGATTTCCACCGTGTCGGAGTACGGCTCGGAGGCGGCGTTTGCAAGGCTGTCCGAGAGCTGCGGCGCGGGGGCGTGCCGCGTGCGCAGAGAGGGCAAGGTCAAGCAGGTGGCGGCAAGTGAGATCGTGGTGGGCGACGTGGTGCTGTTGCAGGCGGGGGACATGATCCCTGCGGATGGCAGAATGCTGACGGGACGCTTGCGCGTGGATCAATCCGGCATGACGGGGGAGAGCGCGGCTGTGCAGAAAGCCCCGGGCGGCGGGGAGAGGACACCGCACAACGAGGCGTTTGTGTTCGGTGGCTGCACGGTGCTGCAGGGCGAGGGCGAGATGCTTGTCGAGGCGGTTGGCGACGCCACCTTTTTGGGCGGCATTTCCTCGGAGGTGCAAAGCGAGGTGCGCGACAGCCCACTCAAGGTGCGCCTTGGCAAGCTTGCGGGGCAGATCTCGCGCCTTGGCTATGCTGCAGCGGTCTTGGTGGCTGTTGTGTATTTGCTCAATGCTTTCGTGCTGGATGCGGGCTTTGACGGGGAGATCATTTTGCACCGCCTGCAAGATTGGCAGTTTGTGCTCGAGCACCTGTTCCGCGCCTTGACGCTGGGGTTGAGCGTCACGGTCATGGCAGTGCCGGAAGGCTTACCGATGATGATTGCGGTGGTGCTTTCCTCCAACGTCAAGCGCATGGTGCGCGACAACGTGCTGGTGCGAAAGCCCGCAGGCATCGAGGCTGCGGGCAGTATGAATATTCTCTTTACCGATAAAACGGGCACGCTGACGCACGGCAAAATGCGTGCCACGACGCTGCAGCTCGGCACGGGTGAGGCGTTGGGGCTGCCCTTGTCGGGGCACGGCGCGCTTGCGGGGGTGTACCGCCGCGCCTGCCTTGGCAATACCTCCGCCCAAGCTGAGCAGGATGCGGGCACGGGGCGCGTGCGCGCTCTGGGCGGCAACGCGACCGATCGTGCGCTTTATGAGAGTGCCCTGACCGATCCTCGCGCCCTGCCTGCGCCCGAGTCTGCCGCGTGGCGGCTGCCCTTTGAAAGTGAGCGCAAGTATGCCGCGGCTCTGGTGGGCGGCACGGTGCACGTCAAGGGTGCACCCGAGCGCATTTTGCCTTACGTCAAAAGGGTATTGGACGCGCAAGGGCGAGAGGTGCAGGCAGATGCCGCCGCCTTGCGCGCGCTTGCGCAAAAGCACGCGAGCGAGGGCAAGCGCGTGGTGGCATTGGCGTATTGTCGCGAGGGCGGCACGCAAGCCTCTTATGCGGCGGGCGCGTTCGGGGCACTCGTGCTGATCGGCTTTGTGATCTTGGAGGACGGCTTGCGACGGGAAGCCCCGCGTGCGGTGGCGGATTTGCGCGGTGCGGGCGTGCAGGTAGTCATGATCACGGGCGACGGCAAGCAGACTGCCGAGAAGATCGCGCGTGCGTGCGGAATCTTAGGCGGTGGCGTGGACGTGGTATTGGAGGGCAGCGAGCTTGCAGCCATGAGTGACGACAAGGTGCGTGCACTCCTGCCGCGTATCGGCGTGGTGGCGCGCGCCATGCCTGCCGATAAAAGCCGTCTTGTGCGGCTGGCGCAGCAGCTTGATTTGGTGGTGGGCATGACGGGCGACGGCATCAACGACGCGCCCGCTCTGCGCGCCTCGGACGTGGGGTTTGCCATGGGTGACGGCACGCAGGTCGCCCGCGAGGCAGGGGATATTATCCTGCTTGACAACAATCTTGCATCGGTAGTCAACGCGGTGCTGTACGGGCGTACCGTGTTCAAGAGCATCCGCAAATTCATCGTACTGCAGCTGACCATGAATTTCTGCGCGGTGGGTGTTTCCATGCTCGGGCCCTTCCTTGGGTTTGACGCCCCCGTGACCGTGGTGCAGATGCTGTGGATCAACATGATCATGGACACTCTGGGCGGTCTTGCCTTTGCGGGCGAGGCACCGCGCAAGTTCTACTTAAAGGAAGCCCCCAAGCGGCGCGACGAGCCGATTCTCAACGGCTATATGATCTTTCAGATCGTGTGGCAGGGGCTTGCGACCGTGGGCGTGTGCCTTTGCATGCTGGTCGTGCCCGCCGTGACGGGGCGATTCCGCGCAGCACCGGACGATATTTATCTGCTGACTGCATTCTTCGCGCTGTTTATTTTCATGTCGGTGTGTAATTGCTTCGGAGCGCGTACCGACCGCCTGCGCTTGCTTGCGGGCATTGGTAAAAACCCCGGCTTTATCGGCATCATGCTCGCCGTGACCGCCATTCAGATCGCGTTCGTCTACCTTGGCGGCAGCGTGCTGCGCACTGCCCCCTTGACCCCAGCCGAGCTGGGCTTTGTCTTCTCGCTTGCCCTTTTAGCCATTCCCACCGAGCTATTGCGCAAGATCGTGTGGCGTTTGTGCGGTAAAAAGACGGGGTATTGAAGCGGGCGATCACTGATCGCCCCTACGAAATGCTTGTGTGGGCGGGCGGATATGCAAATCCACCCCTGCGATGGTACGTGTGAGAAGATGTTTGATACGCGGCGCTTCACGCGCTCAGCCGCTCTACGCGCATGACCGCGCAGGACATATCGTCTTGGCTGCCGGATTCGCGGGCGTGGAGCAGAATGGTCTCCTTGAGCACCGCGGGGTCTTGCAGGGGATTGCCCGAGAGCAGCGAGAGCAGCCAAGGGCAATCCTCGTTGCCGCCCGTGATGCCGTCGCTGACCATGACGATGACGTCTCCCTCCATAAGCTCAAAGGGAATGATCTGCGCTTGCACTGCGTGCATAATGCCGATGGGCGGTGTGTGCGCCTTGATCTTGAGCAGCTGCTTGCCGCGCAGCACGAAGGAGGGGACTGCGCCGCCCTTGATAAAGTGTGCCGTGCCTGTGATCAGGTCAATGCGCACCATGTCAATGCCCACCGAGCATTCCGCTTCGGGTGCGTCCGAGTGCGAGCGCAGGTAGTTGTTGAGCATGCGCAGGGATATTTCGGGGCTGTTGCCCGCGTACAGCATCTTTTCAAGGAAAACCGTACAGACGTCGGCACAAAAGGCGGCTTGCTTGCCGCTGCCCATGCCGTCGGACAGAATACCGTAAAAATACGAGCCCTTGCCCGCAAAGCAGCAAAGCGCGTCACCCGAGGGGCGGTCGGGATCGGCTTGCACCTCGGCAGGCGCGGGGATCACGCCCGTGGCGTATGCAACCGAAAAGCGGTCGCGTGCGCACAGCATCATGACGGTGCTGTCCTTGGAGATCTCAAATACGGGATCTGCAAGCGGCGTTGCACAAATGTTTTCAATCGCCTCGCGCAGGGCGTCCGGGGTGGTGTTCCCCTTACCAAAGCCCACGCCGCGCGCGCAAATGCGCTTGGCGCGCTTGCCGCTGACCACAATGCTGCCAATGGCAATGCCTTGGTCGGTCAGGTAGCGGTAAATGCGCTCGCCCAGCTGCGAATCGGTGCAAAATTCCTCGTTATTTTCGCGCAAAGCGTCGGTAAGCAGATCGGCAATGGCGGCGTAATCGGCGGCAAACACGTGCGTGCGCTCGTTTTGGAGCAGCTGCGCGGTGGCATCGGCACAGCACTCGTTGGCAACGGACAGGATGCGATCGGTGCGCGGACAAGCCAAGAGCAATCGCTCGGGCAGGCAGGAGGCGTCCGCTCTGCCGCCAATGTGTAAGGCGGAGGTCAGTTTGCCAATGCCGTCAAGCGTGGTGCTGTATTCCGATCCCCAGCAGATCTCGCGGCGCGGGCAGTCGGTGCAGGCGCGCTCAAATGCAACGTCGCATATGCGGCGCAGATCCAAAAGTGCGGGGCGGCGCAGCTTGTCGGAAAGCTCGTAAAAGGTTTCGGAAAGCCCCGTAAAGGCTTGCACCATACACTCGGTGCGCTCGCAGGCACTCAGGTTTTTGTTCTCTTGTGTGACAAGGCGAGCAAATTCGCTCTCGCCCGCAAAGTCGCAATCCTCGGTCTCCACCTCTGCGGCATCGGCTGCGGGCAGCAGCCACTTGTCGGCGGCAAACAGCAAAGCTCCTGCGCAAAGCACGGTGGGCAGAGCAACAAGCATGCCCCAAAAGCCACCAAGCAGGGCGGTCCAGCCCAATGCCACGCCAAGCGCGGCGGCAAGTGCCAGCCTGTCCGAAAGCTGGGAGCAAAGTGCCCACAGCACAAGTCCGATGATGAAAATGGGCGAGTTTACCGGATCAAATGCCACGCCGCAGCCCACCGCGCACATCATGGCGGCAACGAACCCGCGCCGCTTGAGCGTCAGATACACCATAATGGCGGCTAAAATGGGACTTGCCAAGATGCCGAAGAGGGTAAATTGCCGCGCGGCGAACACCGCGCCCATGCAAAGCGCCACCAAAGCCACGTAGCCCGAGAGGCGGTGCTGCTTTTCGGGCGCAAAAAAGGGAACGGTCAGCCAAACGCCCAAGGGAACGGCAAAAAGCAAAAACAGTGTGCCGAACAGATCGTAATATTGAAAGCCGCCTATGGCAATGGCAAAGCCGCCTGCGATGAGCGCGGCGATCGCGCCCGTCATAATGCGCAGCACGGGGGCTTCGCAAAAAAGCTGCGGCTTTTGCGTATTGGACTCTGCCTGGGGTAGCGCGGGGTGCGTGCCGAAAAAGCCCCCGTCCTCAATCAACAAAAGCGCGGCGCTGAATTTGTCGCCGGGCAAGGGTGGTAGCTTTCGCAAATTTGCTCTGCCGCTGCCCACCAGCAGCGTCACAGCCACGCGCAAGATCAAAATGCCAAGGTAGGCACAAAGGTAGCCCCAAGGCGCATCCGTAAAGGGAAGGGATGCGCAAAGCCCCGTGAAAATAAAGGGTACACCGCTTGTGGCGGCGCAAAGTAATATCATCCCTGCGGGGTAGGTGCCGAACAAGCCCCCGAAAAGTCCGAGCATCCAGGAAATGAGCATGATACTCGCGCTGCGTACCACGCTAAGTAAGATGCGTCTGCGCCTTGCGGCAGAGGCGGTATGCAGCCGCATTCTGGTTTTGCCAAAGGCTTGTCCCGTATCCTGCGCGACAAATTCCGTGTTTTGTTGCATAAAGGTGTCCTCCAAAGAATAACTTTTGCAACTATTATAGCGGAAAAGCGCGTGCTTTTTTGTCAATTTGACAAAGGATGAAAAGGTGCGGAGCGTGTCAATGGCAGTCATATGCGCGCGTTTGGGGGCAAAGCGTGGCGCAAAGATGCATCCATACGCATGAATTCTGTCGGGAAAGGGGGGATTTTTGTGCACGATTTGTGCCAAAAAGGCTTTACAAAACCGAACATATGTGCTATAATGAGCAGGAAGGTGAGGTGGATAGCATGCAAAACAAAACCGTGTGCTTTACGGGGCACAGGCAGATCACTGCCGCGCATATGATGGCGTTGCCCGCGCTGCTCAAAGCGGAGATCGCAAAGCAGATCGAGGCGGGAGCTACGCATTTTCGCGCAGGCGGAGCCATCGGCTTTGATACGCTTGCCGCGCTGTGCGTGCTGGAGCAGAAAAAGCAGTATCCGCACGTCAAGCTGGATCTGATCCTGCCTTGCCGCGATCAGGATGCCGCGTGGAGCGCGCAGGACAAGGGCGCATACCGCTTTGTACTTGCCGAGGCGGACAGCGTGACCTATCTGTACGACAGCTACCGCGAGGGTTGCATGCTGGAGCGTGACCGCCGCTTGGTGCAGGGAAGCGACGTTTGCATCGCGTTCCTGACCAAAAGCAAGGGCGGTACTGCGTACACCGCCGCATACGCACTCAAAAGCGGATTGGAATTTGTCAATTTGTATGATGCTATGATATAAGCGTCGGGAAAGGAAGGCAACCTATGAAAACACCGACCTGGCAGCGTCCCCAAACCACAAAAGTATATCTGCATCGCCCCTTATCCGAGCGCGTGGCAATTCTGTGCCCGGACTTCAAGCTGTTAAGCCTTTCTCTTTTGGATAACGGCGTGCACGTGGGACAGCCCGGTGTGGGGCTGCTGTTTCTCCATGGGCGGGATATGATCGGCTTTGATTATGAGCAGACAGAGTACCGTGCAATTGAGTACGGTTTGCCCATCTATGAGATCGCAGGTCGCGGTGAGGTACTGACGCGCGTAGAGGCGTTTGCCGGGGAGGAGCGAAATCCTACGATCTATTTCCGCGTAACCTTGGAAAATGACTCCGGGGAGCGCGTGCAGAGCAGCATTGGGCTTCTGCCGCGCTCGGGGCAGGAAAAATATATGGTCAATCAGCACCAGGAGGGATATAGTCCCTACTGCCCCAACCAAAAGAATTGGTATATGCTCAAGCGCACGTGGCAAAGGGTGTCCGACCGCGTCGCGGCAAGCGATATGGGATATATGACCATTTGTCCGAAGGGCTTGCATGCCGATTGGGTAACTAACTCCCAAAACGGCCACAGCTTTGCCGCAGCCGACTATTTTGAGATCGGTTACGACCTCGGTGCGGGAGAGTCCTTGTCCTTTACGGGGGCTTTGCGTGCCAAAGAGCCGATCGGGGAATTTGATTACGACCAAAAGAGAGCGGAATGCGTAGGCTTTTGGGATCGGATGCAGGGCAAGATCCGTTATCTGCCCGACACGGAGGATGCACGCTATCTCGGCATTTATCGCCATATGGTCATGCAATGCACGCAGATGATGGCGCGCTACGAGGGGCAGGAGCAGATCACGGTGCGTCAGGGTGACGTCGCGCGATTTGTCTGGCCTTACGAGGGCGTGCAGGTGCTGACCAATCTGGAAAGGGCAGGCATCACAGAGTATAGTGCCGATGCCTACAGATGATATTTTGACCGTTGGCTGGTGCGCACGGGGGATGATCGCGGCAAGATAGGCAGCAACGCAGGCTGGGAGAATTTCACGGGCTCGGTGCTCTGGGGACTTTCCGAGCATCTGAAAAGGGCTGAAAATCCCGATGAATTTGCCGAATTTTACCCCTATCTCATTCTCATGCGAGATTGGATCGAACGCAGAAGACAAGAGCCGAGAACAGAGGGCTACCGTGGTATTTTCCCCTGCGGAAAGGGGAGCGATTGGAGTGAGCAGGGACAGTTCTGGACGTTTACCGACAGCCATAACTGCATGGCGCTTTCCTCTATGTGCGAGGTGCTGGAAAAGTACGGCTCCGAGGAATATGCCGCCACCAAGGCGATGCTGGATGACTACAGCCAAGTGATCATCCATATCCGTGACGAGCTGTTTTGCGGACACGAGCATGACGAAGCGTATATTCTGCCTCACATGCTGGGAATTCCTTTTGAGGACAGCGAAAATTACAGCTATTATACCGACGGTGCACCCTATCTGCTCTATACCGGTTTTATTGCGCCCAATAGCGCGATCAGACACAAAATGGAAGCCTTTTTCCGCAGCCGCGGACAGTTTGAAAAGGGGCTGACGGGACGCATGACCAGCTGCGCGAGCATGTGGGATGAAGCGTACTTCGGCGGGTACGGTGACGTGTGGTACACCATGCAGAGCGAAACGTATTGGATCAGGGCGTGGTGCGCCGCAGGAGAGCGCGAGAAGGCTTTGGAAACCTTGGAGGCTTGCCTGACCTATGGCATGAGCCGCGAGTGCATTGTTGCCGAACGGTATTGCTCCATCAACCCGTGGTATAACCCGTGGCAGCCAAACGGCAGCGGCAGCTCGCGCGTCATTGAAATGATGCAGACGTATTTCGGGGTCAAAACCACGTAAATTTGCTTTTTTCGGCTATATAAGCAAAATGACCCTCGACGGATGATTTCGTCGAGGGTCGCTGCCGTACTTGATGGGCGTACTGCGCCGGAAAAACCGCAAATGTGCAATTTGTATGCAATTTGGGGGACAAATTTTGATTTCTCCAAAAAATGTATTGACAAACCTTTGCGACCATGCTATAATAATACGGTCGATTTCGGGGTGTGGCACAGTTTGGTAGTGCGCGTATTTCCTTCGGAAATGGTTTCGGGTCCATGAGGTCTCGGACGAATCCTCGGAAAAAACAGAAAAGCAATCGGGGTGTGGCACAGTTTGGTAGTGCGCATGGTTCGGGTCCATGAGGTCGCAGGTTCGAATCCTGTCACTCCGACCAAACCTTACTAATTCGAACGTTCGAAATTCCAAACGAATTGTGAACGGATTAGTAGGGTTTTTCTTTCCATAAAAACAAAAAGGCGCGCAACTTATGAACTGCCCCAAATTGTGCGGACAGTACAAAAAAGCACATTGTGGTAGAAAAAATTAAATTTAAGCCACGAACTGACATCGCTTTTCGAGCGGTGTCAGTTTTGTTTTAAGTTGAATACGTTCGTTATTGTAGAACTGTA
>JAZNCE010000069.1:0-2218 GCA_045587385.1 Eubacteriales bacterium | reverse complement strand
CCCCCACACGCAGCCTGCGGCGGCGTGTGGGGGGGCTGGCTGGCGCAGGCTTGTTCCAAGCGCAGGGGGGAGAGCGCGAGGCGAATCGGTTTTTTCGCGTGATATTTTACGGATACTTTGCAGCAAAGAAAGAGCTGAGTCCAAACAAATGACTCAGCCCAATATTTGGAATTTTATAATCGTATCACACCAACTTCTTCAGCGACTGCTTGCTTGCAATGACCACCAGGGTCATTTCCTTGCGCAGCAGCATTTCGGGGTCAATGTTGATCATCAGCTTATCCTCTTTGCGAATACCAACGACGTTGATGCCGTATTTGCGGCGAAGGCTGAGCTCGATCAGCGTCTTGCCTGCCCACTCGTCCTTGACCTCCAGCTCAATGACCGAAACCTCGTCGGAAAGCTCGGCAATATCCACAAAGCCTGCGCTGAGCAGATTTTTAGCCAGTCGCACACCCGATTCGTGCTCGGGGAAGGTGACCTCGTCCGCACCGATCTTGAGCAGCATGCGCTGGTGCAGGGGATTGGCGCACTTGACGATGACGTGCTTGACGCCTGCCTCCTTGCAAAGCATGGTTGCCATGACGCTTGCCTCCAGATTACTCGCAATGGCAATGATGACGGCATCCATGTCCGCAATGCCCAGCTGTCGGATCGCCTCGGGATTGGTCACGTCCGCGCACTTGCAATGCGGAATGTTTCGGGCGTTTGCGTTGACTACCTCAGGATCCATATCAATGGCAAGCACCTCTGCGCCGTTTTGTAAAAGCTCTCTTGCAACAGCCTTGCCGTATCTGCCAAGACCGATGACCGCATATGATTTTTTCTTTGCCATAATTTACCTCTTTACCCAACGCTGATGTCTTCGGTCGGGTTTTCAATTAAATTTTGTTTGCTTGCCCCTACCGTAAAGGCTACGGCAAGCGAGATGGGACCTACGCGCCCAAGGTACATGGTTGCAATGATGATCAGCTTGCCCACCGTGCCGAGCGTGGGCGTCAGTGCGCGGGTCAAGCCGACTGTTGCGGTTGCGCTGACCGTTTCATACAGAACGTCAATCAAGGGTGCGCTTGTCACAAAGGAAAGTC
Organism: Eubacteriales bacterium; assembly: GCA_045587385.1. Classification (GTDB taxonomy): domain Bacteria; phylum Bacillota; class Clostridia; order Oscillospirales; family CAG-272; genus SVQP01. The sequence continues at coordinate 1,130 of JAZNCE010000069.1, read as the reverse complement.
CCAGCGTGGCAAGTGCCATGATGCAAAACGAGGTCATGCACACAGCCACGGCTTTGCCGATCGCCTCATCCTTGACCGTTCTGCCAAACAGCGAAACGCGCTCTCTGCCGCGCACGGAGCTTGCCGCCTTGGCAATCAGAAGGGCAAAGGTGACGGTTTTGATACCGCCTGCCGTACCCACGGGTGAGCCGCCAATAAACATCAGCACCAGGGACACCAGCGTGGAAGGCGTTGTCAGAGCCTCTTGGGAAATGGTGAAAAAGCCGGCTGTTCTGGTGGTGACCGATTGGAAGAGTGCCATTTGCACCTTGTCAAAAAGCGAATGTCCGCCAAGCGTGGTGGGATTGCTCCATTCAAACGAAAGGAATGCCGCAAAGCCAAGTGCCAAGAGTACGGCTGTGCTTGTCAGCGCGATTTTGGATTGCAGCGTCAGAGAGCTGAGCGGACGCTTGCGCTTGCCGATGAATTTAGCTACGCGCAGAACGTCCCACCATACCACAAATCCAAGACCGCCAAGGACGATCAACGCCATGGTAACAGCACCCACGATGGGGTTTGTGGCGTACGCACTCAGGCTGACGTCGCCAAGCAGGTCAATGCCCGCGTTGCAAAAAGCGGAGATGGCGGTAAAGACAGAAAGCCAGATGCCGCGCCAGCCGTATGCGGGGATAAAGACCGTCATGTAAAGCAGCGCGCCCACGCCTTCAACAGCCAGCGTGCCCAGCACCACGCGGCGCACGAAGGGCGCGATGCCGGAAAGGGTATTGAGGTTAAAGGCGTCACGCAAAAGCATGCGGTCGCCAAGTCCCATTTTGCGGTGCAAGAGCATAGAGATCGTGCCCATAATGGTGATCAGCCCAAGACCGCCGATCTGGATCAGCAGCAGGATGACCACCTGTCCGAACACGCTCCAGGTCGCGTGCGTGGAAAGCGTGACAAGACCCGTCACGCAGGTTGCCGTGGTGGCTGTAAACAGCGCGTCCACAAATGCCACGCTCTGCCCGCTCTTTGAGCTGATGGGCAGCCACAAAAGCAGCGTGCCCACCGCGACCATGCAAAGAAAGCTGAGCATGATCAAGTGCGTGGTGGATAGCGAAAACCGTTTTTTAGATTTCATATATATCCTCTTT
>JAZNCE010000068.1:0-2731 GCA_045587385.1 Eubacteriales bacterium | reverse complement strand
ATACAACGCCGGAGGGTGCTGCGCAGTTTTGCGCGAGCAAATATTTCGCAGATGCAAAGAGAAAATGCGAAGCAATATAAGATATTGCGAGTATTTTCTCTGTAGCAGGTGCAGATATTTGCCGCTCAAAACCGTGTGAGTTTGGCTCTCTTCGGCTATAGGAAAAATGAACCGCTATGAAAAGAGGTACCCGAATATGAAGAAACAAGCACAGAAGGCTGCAAGCACGTATTGCCCCAAGATCTGGGACGCAAGCGACCTGTATGCAGCGATGCGTGGGCACGGTGATAAGGTTGCATTGCGTTATATTGAGGACGGCAAGATCAAGGAGAAGACGTACAAGGAATTTTGTGACAATATTTTAGATATGGCGGCAGGATTGGACGCCTTGGGACTTGCAGGTAAGAGAATTGCGCTGATCGGCGAAAACAGCCCCAAGTGGCTGACTGCATACGTCGCGGTGCTTGCGCTGGACAGCGTGATCATTCCCATGGATAAGGAGATCGCGCAGGACCAGATCGAGCAGTTCATCGCGTCGGTGGATGCTGAAGCGGTTATTTACGGAGAGTCGTTCAACGGAAAGTTTGACGCCGCGATGGATGCGCATCCCACGCTTAAGCACTTTATTCCCATGCAGCCCGAGAGAGGCGATCACGACAAGGTCACCTCATTTGAAAAGGTACTGCGTATGGGAGGCGGCAGCGTGCGTGCGGGCTGGAATCTGCCCCGCATTACCGACCGGGCAAAGATGGCGCAAATGCTGTTTACCTCGGGCACGACCGGCTCGTCCAAGTGCGTCATGCTCAGCCAGCAGAATATTTATTCTACCGTAAACGCTGCCATGCGTTATATTGACATGACGCCCGACGACGTGTCCTTGAGCGTGCTTCCCGTGCATCATACCTATGAATTGATGTGCCTGCAGGCAGAGCTGCTGCTTGGCATGACCGTGTGTATCAATGACAAGCTGCGCCACGTGGTCAAGAACATGAACCGTTTCCGGCCCACGGTCATGACGCTGGTGCCCCTGTTCCTTGATACCATGGAGAAAAAGGTATGGGCAGAAGCGGAGAAAAAGGGAAAGGCAAAGACGCTGCGTGCGGCTATGAAGACCTCGGATGCTTTGCGCAAGACGGGCGTGGACGTGCGCCGCAAGCTGTTCGCGGACGTGCATAGCGCGTTCGGCGGCAATTTGCGCACCATTATCTGCGGCGGCGCAAAGCTCAACCCGGCACTTATTCATACCTTTGAAAGCTTTGGCATTACGGTCTATGAGGGCTGCGGCATTACCGAATGCTCCCCCCTGACTACGCTCAATCCCTTCTTTGCACCCAAGCCGGGATCTATCGGAAGACCCGTGAGCAGCTGCAATCTGCGTGTGGATACTGCGGGATACGGTAAAAACGACAAGGGTTACCGTGAGGGTGAGATCCAGGTAAAGGGAAGCAACGTCATGCTTGGCTATTATCAAAACCCCGAGGCAAACGCTGCCGTGTTTACCGAGGACGGTTGGTTCCGTACGGGCGACGTAGGCTACATGGATGAGCAGGGATACTATTATATCACCGGCAGATGCAAGTCCGTTATCGTGCTGGATAACGGCAAAAACGTATTTCCCGAGGAGATCGAGGAGTATCTGGGTGCGCTGGATACCATTGCAGAGTGCGTAGTCGTAGGCAGAAAGGCAGACGAGCATACGCCCACGGCGCTGGTAGCGGTCATTTATCCCAATTATGATAAGTTTGAAAAGGATTGCTCGGATGAGAACGTCAAGGCGACCATTCTTGCCTCCATCCGTGCCATCAACCGTAACCTGCCCAGCTTCAAGCAGGTATCTCTGATCGAGCTGCGCCCGACAGAGTTTGAAAAGACGACTTCCAAGAAGATCAAGAGGCATTTGGTCAAATAATATCCCAAAATCATAGCGGGAGGGGCTTGCCCCTCCCGTGATTTTATGTTATAATGTTTTTGATGATAGCAGGAAATCGCAGAGCGCTGTTTTGCTCCGCAGGAGATTTTCTGCGTATTTTTGCAAGGAGGAAACGTATGCTGCGTCTTATCAAACGATGCCCCGCATATATGGCGGGATACAAGGCATATTGCCAAGAGCTATATGACAATGGTGTGCTCTATTTCCGCCCCACCGATCCGAGGTGCATCGATGACGGCTGGTTTGAACGCACAAAACCGTTGTACGATAAAAAGGAGCAGGGTCTGATCGAGGGGCAATCTCCAAGCATTCACTATTGGGCGGTGGACGGGGAACGCTTTATTGGTGAATTTCAGCTCAGAACGCAGTTTACGGACAAGGTCATGACCGAGATCGGCAGCATTGGCTATGCCGTTCGCGTATCCGAGTGGGGAAAGGGCTACGGCACGCAAATTCTGCAAAGCGGCTTGGAGATCGCAAAAGCCTGCGGCATGGAAAAGGTGCTATTGAACGTCAATGAAAATAACGTCGCGTCCATTCGCCTGTGCGAAAAAATGGGCGGGAAGTGGCAAGACACCATCCAAGCCTATAATGACGTGGAAGGGCATCACAGCCTCAGACGGTATTGGATCATGTTATCATAAGAAAAAACTCCGACAAATGGGGCTGACAAATTAACGGTGAAAATATGTGAAGCAGAAGTCTTTAATGGGCTTCTGCTTTTGCTATGGAGATATTACGCGCAGAAACCGATTGTATTCGCACTCTCCCCCCTGCGCTTGGAACAAGCCTGCGCCAGCC
>JAZNCE010000067.1:0-7615 GCA_045587385.1 Eubacteriales bacterium | reverse complement strand
GGTAGGCATTGCAAAATCATTGTCCGGGTTATTACCCCAAACCGCAGCAAATGCACCGTGATTCACGTCGGCGACAGCCAGATAAAACCGAAGCTGAAGCTCATAGTTGTAAGGATAATGTCCATCATCCCATTCTCTTGCTACACGCCACGAACAGCTCTTGCATTCGAGAATTCCCTTCTCTCCGTCAGATGCTCTGATGAAGCGTCGGTCAAAGTCTGCAAGGGCGAACGGAAAATCGGCGTGCTGATACATATTCGTATCATTGATAACCGTATTTCCGGTTTTCTTAGCATACCAATGTGCTGCGATCGGTTCAAGCATATGTCCCATTTCGAGCGTATCCGGATTGAGTTTGGGCGGTGTTTTCATTAAGCCCTTTTTTATTCTCCACAGTTCCAGCGGAGTAACCCAAGGTGAAACTCCGAAAATAGCTGCCACATCGCTACCACCAACCGTATAAGGAATATTCCCCTTCGGTCCGTGTGCTCTGCATTCAAGCCATCTTTCGTTAGTCATACCGGCGGTATCACACAAAAGAATCGGTGCTGCCATCAGTAATTCACCTCAGTTGCAAGATCGTACTCTCTCCAGTTCAACGTAAGAGCTCTTGCCATATTTTCCTCAACGGCAAGCATCTTACTTTCGGGAGTGCCTTCGAGCTTGAGATTGTACGGGATCTCCTGCATCGCCATAAATACGTCGTGTGCGGTCGCTGTTTCTCCACAACTCATTTTGAACATCGCAATTGCCTCCACTGCTGCCTTTTTCGGCATACTGAGTTTCTTGCAAACACGAGTCATCGCATTGATGGGATAGTCAAGCTTGATTGTAAGAAGCTTTTCAAGCTGCTTCATGCTCTTTCCAAACTGAGCAAAAAGCTGATCAAGCTCTGTGTCGAAATCGGAAACTGTTTTTCCGTGCCTGTGGTCTACCGCAATACAGCCGCCAATATGGATCGGATGCTGGGTACCAAACAGAATTGCAGATACCTTTGCAGAGGCAATGCCTGTATCTGAGGTCATAAAACGTATGCCCGGTACAAGCTTATCCGCGAGTCTTGACTGCCCCATTGCCGCGATAGTCTTTGCGTAGGTGCCGATCAAGTCATCCTTCTGATTTGGCATTTTCCACGATGCGCCTGTCATCGAATGGTCTGCGTATCCCGTCTCGAACACGTTGCCGGGAAAGCGCTCGTCCAATTTTTTCTTCAGCGTCTCGATGAGTGCATCGATCGGAAGGATTGAGTAATCTACCACGTCACCGGAGTGAACGGCAGATACCTTTTCGTCTCTGATCAATACAAGCGCATCCGAGGTATAAAGCTGAAGACAGGCGTTAAGAGTTTCGGCAAGAATAGGCCTCGGTAATTTAGGGAGTGCCGTTCCCCCGATTTTGGCTCGGTCGAGCAAGCTCTTATACGCTGTCATTCTGACAGGATAAAGCTCTCCATTTACTCGAATCGCAAGCCCGAGATTTTTTGCCGTGTCTTCGACGGCTTCGGTGGTTGTTCCTGCGGCGAAAGCGCCGAGACTTCCATAGAGGGGCGAAGCTTCGTCAAGCGCCTCAACGCCAAGCGAATTAACGCGGCATCTGGTCCACTGACTTCCCTTTGCCTGCTCCTGATGAAAATCTAAGAGCCCAAGGTAGGAACTGAATGTGACGTAGTAACTGTCTTCACATCTTTGCATAGTACATGCTCCTTTCTGTTTTTGCGGTATTCCCGCTTTAATATATAACAAAAACCGCCAATCCCGAAAGACTGACGGTTTATGCCCAAAATAATGGCCTGAAAACAAAAAAGTGCCAATAATGCACCGAAGTGCAATACTGACACTATGAATTAACTCTGATAAACTGTAATTACTCAAGGTAATTTTGAAACTTTACACCATTATTATAACAGAAAGATTTGCCTGAGTCAATGCTTCTCGAAATGTTGGCAGAGTTTTGGCACAAAGTTGGCGGAGATGAAAAAGAGCCACCCCGAAGGATGGCTCTGAATGTTAAAGCTCATCGAGCTTAAGAGAAGGTTTTGCAACAAACCACTCAGCAAGGCAACGCGGCACTGCGGTTGTATCCTTTCCAAACGGTGCATCTTGGATTGCTTCACCCATACCACATTTTTCACAAACATAGATGGTTGCTCTACGGCTCAGGCAGTTATGAGTAAGGCGGTCACGCATCTTTCCACCGCATTCTGGACAAGGCAGATGCCTACCCGCCGTTTGTGCGGTGTGCCATTTGCGCAATCTAGATTGCAACCATATGACGTGAAGCTCTAGGCGACTATTCCATAGAACAAAATCCTCATTGCTCAGTATGCTTTTCATATACACCTTGTCCTGAAATTCGTTTTGCTCGAACTCGTCAAGACAAGCGAAGCATTCGCCGTTGATGCCAACTTCCTCATCAACGAAGGAAAGCTGGTAACCGCGAGCGTCACACCAGTCTTTTTTGTATAAGCTATGACTCTTTTTAAGTAATTGCAGGTAATTCATATTAAGCATCCTTTCTTCTCAGCACCCACATACCACGATCGGTGTGGGTGAAATGGTTTGGATTGATTTGCAGTGTCTGACGGATCTTCTCGCGCCAGTATTTATTTGCTTTTGCTTTCTTGTGAGGCTCAATCTGTTCATAGAGATATGTAAGCGTGACTGCTTCCGAGCATTCCTCAAGGACTGCGGCAACTACGTCTCTCCACGTTGCACCTGCCATATCCCTAATATCAGCCCTTATTTCTTTGGCAACGATAACAGGAACAAGCAACGGCGTGTCCTTGCGTACTATCATAACGTACTCGTGAAGAATCGGGATAAAGCTTCCGCTGTATTGCGTATTATCCGAGAAACAGTTGTGCTGCGCTTTGATAATGATGTTCTCAAGTGTCCCCGGTTTGATGATCTCTGCAAGCATACTGTAAAGCTTGCCTCGCTTTTTGATGTCTCCCATCAGAACAGCCATACGACCGCCCTTTTCAAGAGATGCAAACTGCTTCATCATAGCATAGTTCATTGCTTCCACGAACTGTTCCCAATTAGGAATACGCGAAAGATCCAATTTGCGTGGATCGTACCCATACCGATTCTGTACGTCTGACGCCTTATACATAACGTCCGAATACTTGATAATATCCCAGTATGGAGGATGCCAGAATATGAATTCCGGACGCTCTTTAATATCGCTGTTCATAATATCAAATCCGCTGTGAAGATCATAGAGTTTGCTTTGGATGCCACATTTATCCGCAGCGGCCTTGGTCGTCCCGCTTCCGCACATATAGTCGCAGATCTCAGTCGGTTTGAAGAAACCGATAAGATCTTCAATGAGCTTGGGTGAGCAATTGCCACGGTAACGGTTATTCCCACCTTCACCTCTCTCAGGATAGGATACGATACTGGTTAGTTTTCTTTCCATACCCGCCTCCTACCAAGGAATCTCGACTTTTATGACTTTAACTTGCTCGAATGCTTCATCGATTGCGTATTCCACATCATCGATGCTTTCAAACTCAAGTTCTTTGTTTTCACAAGCCATAAACCGATCTCGATTTTTTATTTTTTCTTTTAATTCGAGAACCTTATCCAAATCTGCATTTGTTAGATACCGGGTTGAAAGGATTCTATCTCCGTCGTATCCTTCCTCATCTACAATATCAACCCTGATTATTTCTGAATTATTCATTTTGTTTTCCTTTCTGTTGTGTGCCTACCGCCGAAGCGATAGGCACGTTTGTTTTAGCCACCGTTGGCACACTCAACCATCTCAATGTCATAATGAGAATCGGTAAGCATTTTTAGATATTTGTTTAAAATCTCCTCAACCTTTTCTTTTGACATTGTTTGGTCAACAGCCAGCATCTCCCACGGATAAATCGGCGGATACATAATGTATTCGCAGCCGTCAAAATCCTCGGAAGCATAGAACGATATACCTTCCGCTTCCTCGATCACTTCACGAAGCAGTCCTGCCATACCGTACATAAAATCGCCATACTCAAGATAATCGGCGACAGTTGGCTCGGTTATTTCGTTTTCTGCGAATTCACGCCTGATTTGCTCTAAAACGTTAGGAGCCAATGTAAGTACAGCAACTACTCTTTCAGCAGAATTAAACTCCATACCGTAAAGATTAACGCCATACCCATAATCGTGCCAAGTATGATAACTCATTCTGCATCCTCCGTTTCTTTTGCATAGCGGCTTTCCATCTCATCAAACGTTTCGGGGACATTACCGTATTCAGCTTCGACTTCTCCTGTTCCATCGTTCCAAACTGTCAGATAGCATTTATCCTTGATGAGTTTATCGTTGTTATGAAGCTCTTGGTAGAAAGCCTCTTTAAGGTCTTGGTCATCTGCCTTCGTAAAGGGATAGCATACTCCAACTTTTTCAAACTGTAAATATGCCACGCCATACCCGGGCAAATCATCGAATTCCTTTTGGGGTTGTCCTTGGGTGTCCAAAACTGCATTACCTTCTTCATCACGGATATAATGCCATCCGTCGCGTCTACCACAACGGCTACATCCCTTCCACTCTTCATAGGTTCTACAGTCAAATTCTATACTTAGTACACCTCCGCAGCGAGGGCACTTTTCATGGCTGATAACAGAGCTCATGCTACTACCTCCTTGTATTCGTCTGGGGTGTAAAACTTTATTTCTGTAACGATATTTACGAGATCGTCAAGAACCTGATCAATAGCTTCCAAAACATTGTCGTCAAGGATATTGTCTGTTCTCATTCCAAGATCAATGGTTAGTCCGCCTTTGTTCTCACTCTCGGGATAAATAACACCACCGTATTCAACCCAATTGTTGTTGTCAAGGGTTAATCGACCCTTTTTAAGCATTTTTTCAAGTTGCTTGTCGTCTTTTATGTAATAATGCATATCATCATAGAAACGACCGTTGTTCCCCTTATCTTTTACATATGCAAGTTGTTCTCCTTTTCTATCAAACAGCCACGCTCTTACATCTCCGTAGATGCCTATGGAAATCGAGAGTTTGGGTGATATAACAACAGAAGCATACCAACCACCGTACCAGAGACAGTTTAATCTTTCGGGATCAAAAGTGGAAGGATCAAATTCAAGCTTCACTCCGAATTTTTCTGCTTTTGCAAATAACTCTTTGCATTTAGCTTCATATTCCTGCTTTTTCACTTCTCTTCACCTCCAACTTCACGAACCATATCGTGAGCCACCTCGGAAAAGCTTTCCCAGTATGCCTCCCAATAAGCATCGTTCTTACTGAGGCTTCGATCAACTCTTTCAGCAATATCCGTTGAATGTCTGAGCTTGTAGATTGCCTCATCTGAAAGATTGTACACCTCGTCCCAGTTTTCGGTTTGTGCAACGAAGTCTTCTTGCTTACTTTGAAGATTAAAGTGCTTTTCGGCAACACAAAGAAATGCCGGACACATTCGAAGATTGATTTTTTGAATAGTGAGCTCGTAATGACTCTCACACCAAAAGCCCTCTCTGTATGCAGAATAACTCATATCAGATTCGTCCTCGACAAAATCCGCCTCATCCTCCCATACCGGAATGCAGCCTGTTGCCTTTTCCTCAGACAGCAATTGCTTCATTCTGAGCTGTGCCATTGCGAGACTGGTAAACGCCTCGGTCGTCTGCCCGTAAGCATCGTTTGCTGCCCAATCTTCGCTGAGAAGATAAATCTCTGCAAGAGGCTGCTTTTCTTCCATTTCTGCAATGGTGGTAATCATTTCCGGAGCCATAATAACAAGATCAAGTGCAATATCATCAAGCGTTTTACGCTCGCCGTAAAGTGCGGACATCTTTTGCTCAAAATTCCAAATATCAGAATTGAGCACAGGCTCTTCAAACTCGCAATAGATATCGGGAGCATCGTTATCTGTTTCCTTGTCTATACCATCTCGAATCTCGGTAATAATTCCGATCAGCCCTTCATACTCGCTGCATTCGTTGGCTACAACCTTTTCGCCTACAACGTACTTTTTGCCTTCAAAGTAAAATACTTCGCCTATTTTGTTTAATAACATCTTTATTCCCTTTCTGTCTTTCAGACATGAATTGCATATAGCGTGCGCGGATCATATCTCCGCTTTTCTCCTGCAAGAGCACACGCTTTTTCTTCATCCTCAGCTTCGACGATATCAATGAATGGTATCGGCTCCATATCGTGCCAACGTCCTTCCATCATCTCATCGTAAGGATCTACGTTTTCAAACTCATCATCGTTCAAGTCGGTAGTATTGAACATCTGACTGTCTCGAACGTAATGAGAGTTCATACACACAACGTACTTGCTCATGCTACGCCCTCCTTTGCGAAATGTACCTTGTATTTCAGGACTGCTTCACCCTTGATGGAATTGTCTCGAACCATAGGTCTGCCATTGACGTATTCAAGCTTCTTTCCTCTTTTCATTTCGCTTCCGTCAAGCCAAGGGCACGAGCATCTTGCAAAGTAATCCTTGCGCTTCCAATAGGTCTCGCAAAACGGATTCTTTGCCAGACAATCATCCTCAATTTTCTTCCACTCATCGAGGATTTTTTGTTCTTCTTCAGTAAGCTCGCGATGAGCCGCCAGGTAGAGTGTGAGGGTATCCTCTCCATACTCAATCAGCTTGGCACTACCAAAGCGAAGCTCGCTTATATTGCCGTCGTTGTTGAGCAAGGATAGCGCAACCGTATTGCACCCTACTACCTTGCGAATACCTATCATTGTAGACTTGATTTCGTTTCCGGTTTTACCGAAGCGCTCGATGAGTTCAAGACTCAATTTGCCGCTCCCGGCATCTCTTTTAAGATCTGCTAATGTTTTCATTTGTAACTCCTTTTATTGTAGAGAAAGGGCAACCTTATGGCTACCCTTTCTTTTGTTTTATACCCTGATATGTCGCTTAACCACTGCGGTCAGCTTAACGGGTAGCTGGTTGAGATCGGTGATATCCAAAAAGGAATCACCGTAAATGCGCTCGATGTTTTGCTTATCATCGCCAATTGCGGCAGCAACAAACAAAATTCCCTTGCGCTGATACTCTTTTTTGATGCCTCGAAGATCCTCTTCGGCAGCGGTGCCGCTGTAACCCCAATCGGCGGGCTGACCATCTGAAATCAAGATAAGAAGTTTAACGTCTTCTTGTCTTTTAGAAAGCCGTTCCGCAACAAAGCGAAGAGCTGCGCCGTCACGGTTACTGTTTCTTGCTGCGATATCCATCATTCTATACTTGTCATCGTTATCGTAGCTTTCAAACTCCGCATAAGAGAACAAGTCTACCCCTTTGCTATAACCAGTGGTATGTCCGTAAACCATTACGGGAATGCCAAGACTGCGGCAGAAGTCGTAAAGAATAATGGCAGATGCCCTTGCGTATGTAGAACGGTCTCCGCATCCCATAGAACCCGATTCATCGATCAGAAGTCCTACAGCAAGCTCCGGAATCTCGTTAGGCAACGCATTTTTGTAAAACACCTTACCGTCATTTCGATGAAGCGTATGCGAATCAAGTCTGCGCCCCATCAGAAGTCCCGTCTGCTTGCCTCCGCGTCTGCTTTCTTTGAGCTGACGAACAAGGCTTCTTTGCAACTGACGCGATATCGTCATCAATGGTCCTGAGATAAGG
>JAZNCE010000066.1:0-12726 GCA_045587385.1 Eubacteriales bacterium | reverse complement strand
GGCTGGCGCAGGCTTGTTCCAAGCGCAGGGGGGAGAGTGCGAATACAATCGGTTTCTGCGCGTAATATCTCCATAGCAAAAGCAGAAGCCCATTAAAGACTTCTGCTTCACATATTTTCACCGTTAATTTGTCAGCCCCATGGGGCTGTTTTTTATTTTTGGACTCGGTGGGATGCTACGTCATAAAAAACAACGTGCAAACGACGTATCCAACCAAGCAAAGCGCAGCCGTGGTCGGAACGGCAAACACCGCGGTTAGAATCCACGCGCAAATCTGCATCCATTTGGGCTTTTCCTGCCTTGAAAACGCAAGATAGGCAGATACCAGCATGCCCGTTCCCCAAAAAAATGCATGGAACAGCATGGTCAGCGTCACCATCACAATGTTTGCAAACATCACAACCATCACGCCGATGATCTCACCACCGGGAAGTCCGGGCTCACTCGGCTCACCCGTTTCGGGTGCGGGGGTAGTCATATCCTGCAAAAGCGTCATGGAAAGCGCAAAGGTCACCATGCTGACCGCCAAGATCACGCAGGCAATGGCAAACAAGACCTTGGGATGTGCAAGCCGGTCAAGCTCATCTTTCTCTCGAACATCCACATTCATGTACTTCTCCTTACAACAAATTCGAAATCAGCGAAACGACCGCGGCCGTAAGCACGAACAAGACGTTGCTCCCTGCCATAAACGTATACAAGCAGAACAGCAACAGCGATATCACCCACATCCAAAGCGGCTTATCCTTTTTGCGAAACGTCAGAATGCCGGACGGGATCATGCCCGCTATCCAAAACACGGTGCAGAGCAGCCATATCACCAAGGGCACCGCAAGCACCATCAGATAGGAAAACATCAGCACCAATGCCGCCAAGCCCGGCAGCTCCGACTCGGAAGGATCTATACCGGATAATTCATTCAGCAATCCCCACGCCACCGCGACCGTTCCCACAACGAACGCCAGCAAACCGATCACTAAGATCGCGCAAGCAATGATAAACAGCACGGTATGCTTTTTCTGCGCGCGAATTCTCGGCTTTTTTACGGGCCTGTTTTGTTCTTGCATAATACACCTCTTTTCTTTAGGCGGGAGCGAGCCCCCGCCCTACCGAAATCTATTCGCTCTCCAGCGTCAGCACATCACCGTTTCGTTCAAAATCCACTCTGAATTCTCTGTTATCTGACCTTCCTGTTTCAACGCCGGATTCCTTCATAATAACGGTAATATACAGCGCACCTCTCGTGACCTCTTCGGGAAACACGATCTCCACGTTTTCCTTATACAAGGGATAAAAATCTCCGTAATCCGGAATAAACAAGAACGGATGGCTCTCTTCCGGCTCGGTTGCGTCAAATTTTTCGCTGTACCAGTCCTCTGCATAATCCAAGGTCATCTCCCACGCCGGCTGCTCTCTGTCTAAAGGATAACCGTATACCGCAATATGCACGCTAAACGAGTTGTTTGGATTTGGCTGATACGTGCTATTGGTCGGCATATGACCAAATCCCACAGTCATTGGCACGGTAATATCCCCCGTACCGCGATACGTCAAATATTCGGCCTCTAAATCAATCACATCCGAAGCACCGCCGTCACCGATTGCGGGCGAGGTCTTTTTGTAAAACTCTCCCGTTGGCACGTACAAGGGTTTATCCGCACAAGCAGTCAGGCACAATAAAATAAGTAGCAGCGTAAAAGCACAAATGATATGTTTTGTTTTTTTACGAATAGTCGGGTCTTTCATAAATACACCTCTTTTCCTTTGGCGGGAGCAAGCCCTATAAGCTGAGGGAGTTGTTTGCAAGCAAACGTCCCCCGCCCTACCATGTGGGAGCAAGCCCCCGCCCTACGTTTTTTATCGGCTTCCTTGCAGCTCTCTGATCAGCTGCTCAAATTCGGCTTGGTAGAAATCCTTTTGTTGCATATCGCCAAGCAGGGCAAGCACGTTTTCAAGAGAGGCATTGCCCTTATAGCGGCTGTTGTGCAAAAGCATTGCGGTTTCAATGATGGCTGCGGCAAACAGCGCGTCATCGTTCAGGGTGTCCCTGACGCTCTCGCCGCCGATGCCGTACTCGCGCAGCACGCTCTCGCTCTCGCCGGGGTTCTTCCAGCGCACGGCAAGCGTTGCATAGCCTGCTTCGGGGTAGACCTTGTTATCAGTCATGGTAATTTCATAGCACACGGTCAGGGTGTGCCCTGCACCAACCTCGCCTGCGTCCTTGGAATCGTCCTCAAAATCCTCATCGTTCAGTCTGCGGTTTTCATAGCCGATCAAGCGGTACTGTTCCACGTAAGCGGGATCAAAGGTAAGCTGCAGCTTGACGTCGTTTGCCACGGTGGTCAGCGTGGAGCACAGCTCGCTGCCGAAGATCTTTTCTGCCTCGACCTCACCGTCGATATAGTAGTACACGCCGTTGCCGTGGTCGGCAAGGGTCTCCATGTTATCATCACGGAAATTGCCGCTGCCAAAGCCCAGCACCGAGAGATAAATGCCGCTTTCGCGCTTTTCCTCCACGAACGCCTGCAGCTGCCTGGGATCGCGGATGCCTACGTTGAGGTCACCGTCCGACGCCATGATGATGCGATTATTGCCGCCCTCGATATAGCAGGACGCAGCGATCTCGTAAGCCTTTTGCAAGCCTGCCTGCCCGTTGGTGGAGCCGCCTGCCTGCAGATTGTTGATGGCGTGCATGATCTCTTCATACTGATTACCGGGGCAAGCCTCCAGCACCACTCTTTCCCCTGCCGCGTAGGTCACGATGGACACGCGGTCGTTGGCAGTCAGATTGGATACCAGATAAGAAAAGGTCTTTTGCAACAGGGGCAGCTTATCCTCGGAGTTCATGGAACCCGAAATGTCCACAAGGAACACCAGGTTGTTGCCCGTGGGGGCTGCTGCGTCGGTTGCCTTGAGCCCTAACATCAAAAGGCGGTTGTCTGCATTCCAGGGGCAAGGCACGATCTGCGCACTCACGCCGAACAGCTCACCCTCTGCGGGCTCTTGGTAGTCGTAATCAAAATAGTTGAGCATTTCCTCGGTGCGGATGTTACCGCCCACGTAGTCCTGCGTCATCTGCGACCACTTGTACCCCAATTGCACGTGCTTGCGGAACAGCGTATAGGACGCGGTGTCCACGTCTGCGGAAAAGGTAGAGATCGCATCCTGCTGTGCCTTGACAAAGGGCGTTTCGATCACGCTGCTTTGCGAATTGGGAGAAATGATGCCGTTTTCCTCGGGATAATAGGGACTTGCCAAATTCATATCGGGCGCTTCTGCTTCGGGGGCGTAGTCTGCATTGCAAGCGGCAAATACAGCTGTGCTCATGGCGAGCACCAATAAAAGTCCTGTCAGTTTGGTTACAAATCGTTTCATAATAACCTCCATAATTCTTTTGATGTGTGGACAAAAGAGGTTAGCCGCACGGGAGTCGAACCAAGTTGGTTTTGACGGGCAGATTTTCCCCATCCCTGCAGCGTTTCCCTTGGACATACTGCCTGTATGCCCTGCGGGAAAAGCTTTTGGGATAGAAAAAATCTGCTGCGTCAAAACTGCTCGCACCCGATGGCGAATGCATTTTTGATAGATTTTGGTGCGATTTTGCGAAGCAAGATACAAATCTTGCGAGTAAAAGCACGCCGAAAGATGCGAAAATGAATCGCCATCGGGCAATTCGGTTCGACTCCCGTGCGGCTAGCATCGGATTACGTTTCGATATAACGCGCAATCCGTTCGGCAAGGTCATCACCGAGCTCCAGCTCGGGGTCATAATCAAACACCTCGCCGTGCCCTGCGTTGCCTGCCGTATTTTTGAGGTAAGGAGAAACTACCACACCGTCACCAAAGCTCAGCCAGATCTGATACTTGGGCTGTGCGCTCTGCTCGGTGAATTCGGTTCTGTTTTTGCTTTGCATCATCAAGATCAGCTGCTCGCACTCGGACGTGGACAGCGAAACTGTATAGTACGCGTCGCTTCCCTGCTCGCTCCATATCAGCATAGGCTGATAGAACAGCACTGCCTCCACTTCATCCGCCGAGCGCGGGGAGCGCTTTTGCTGCGCCTCTTGCATGACCTGCTCCATTTGCTCCATGGGTGTCGGGGGCGTTGGCTCTTCACCCTCTCCCAGAATACCGACAAGCACGCCAATGGTCACGCTTGCGGCAATGGTGCATAGCAGCAGCGCGCCAACCAATGCCAACGCCGCCGCGATCAGCAACGCGCGCCATGCGGGAGATTTTTTGCGTGCGCGATAGCTCGCCGCCTCCTGCAGATATCGCTCGTCTACAAAGCCGATCTCTTCGTAAAGTCTGCGCCCGTTCATACGCCCGCCTCCTTTAATGTTTCGGCAAGCTGCCCGCGCAGGCGGAACAGAATGCTTTTGACCTTGCCCTCGCTCATTTGCATGCGCTGCGCGATCTCGGCAATCGAGTCGGTGTAAAAATACCTGCGCAGAAAGATGACGCGCTTTTGCTCGTCAAGGCTTTCCAAAAAGCTGTCCAGCACCTCTTTCAAGCACCCCTGCTCGTATTGCTCCGCAGGCGTTTGCAGGTCTGCCAGGCATTCCTCCAGCTCCTCGAACGCCACCTGCACGCCCTGCCTTTTGGCAGCGTGGTTGCGGTCGTAGCGGTTGATCGAAATATTGCGAATGATTTTTGCCATGTACCCGCCAAGATAAGTCGGACGGTTTTCCGGCATGGAATTCCACGCAGCCAGGTAAGCGTCGTTGACGCATTCCTCAGCATCCTCGTGCGAGCCCACGATGGATTTGGACGTGGCGTGCATCATGCCGCCGTACTTGACCGAGGTCTGCGTAATGGCTTCCTCGTTTCGCGCCCAGTACAATTCTACTATTTTTTTGTCCTCCATACTCTCACCTCTTTTGTCCTTCACCTATCAAGACAGGATTTTTTTGGTTTGGTTTCACTTTTTTGAAAAATTTTTTATAAAAATTGAAATTTGCCTTGCAAATTTCTACCGCAACATTCCGCAGTATGCGGAATATATCACTCGCAAAGCGCGAATATCACGCTTCGGCATTTCCGAAGCATATCACTGCGACTCCGGCGGAGTCGCTCTGTCTGCGGGTGGCGTGACGCCTTCGCCCGAGAGCGCGACACCTTCCAACAGATCAAAATAGCAGCTCTCCTCGGGCACCTCCACGCGCACGCCCTCGATATGGATAAATCGCTGCGAGGCGGCGTTCACGTAAGACGACAGCCTTCTGTCCAGCGCGTCGTCCGAGTGCGCAGCGATCAAAATTTCGCCCCCTCGCACCTCGGTCACGATCAGCGTGTGATAAAAATCCCCCTCGCCGTCCGCAAGCTGCACCACGTCGCCCGGCACGATTTCTGCCCTGCCGACCTCTCTGCCGTAAGGTCCCGTGTCGCCGTTCTCCATGGCAAACGCGGGCGCGCCGGTAATAAAGTCATAAAACGCCTCCACGCTGCTCCACGCAGGAGCACGGTCGGTGGGGGACACGTAATACCACCCGAACGTGGGCGTAAAATTCATTTCGCAGCTGCCTGCCAGCACGCATTGCGACACAAAGCTGGTGCAATCCCCGCCATACCCCGTGAAATTCACAAACAGCGGATTGCGCGAGCGCGCCCAACGGCGCGCGTATTCGACCGCGCGTGTGCGGTCGTAGGGCTTGTAAAGTAACATCAGATCGCCTCCTTTTCTCCATTATCATATGAGATAGGGGGCTAAAAAGACACGGACTGCCCCTGTGTGCGGCAGTCCGTGCTATGATCAATTTTATTTCGCGTAGGTATTATACAGACCCGCGTGATCTTCCATATATGAAATTTGATTTTCGGCAAACGCGGTCACGCAAACGTATGCGTTGCCGCCTGCATCCACGATGTAGGACACAAGGCAGGATTTCGCCTGCGTTTCCAAGCCGGTTTTCGCTGCCACAATGGGCACTTGATTCGCAAAGGCGGGATATCTGCCCAGCGCATCGGCAAGATAGCTGTGCGAAAAATAGAAGGTGTAGGTTGCGGGCTGTCCGTTCTTGATATAATATCCCGTTGCGTTGTAACGCTCGGTGGACATGATCTTGGCGCACAACTCGTTTTGCATGGTATAGCGCATAATGGCTGCCATTTCGCGCGCGGTGGTATAGTGATCGTCCTCATGCAAGCCGTGGGGGTTGACAAAGTGCGTGCCCGTCAAGCCGAGCTCCTGCGCCTTTTGGTTCATCAGCTCCACAAACGCCTGCTCGCTGCCCGCTATGTACTTGGCGATCTCAATGCAAGCCACGCCGTCAGACTCCAGCGCGATCGCGTACAGCATGGATTCCACGCTCAGCTCGTCGCCTGCGTATTCCTTGGGGGAAAGCATGCCCGAAGAGTTTCTCTTGCGCATCTCCTCCTGCACTTCCTCGGTGATCTTGACCCTATCCTGCAGGCTATGCTCGTGCGGCAAATGCTCCACGGCAACAAGCAGGGTCATGACCTTGGTCATAGAGGCAGGGAACATGCGCTCGTCCGCCAGCTCGGATGCCAGCACGCTGCCGTCGGCTGCGTTGACCAAAATGGCATATTTGGAATGGGTCTTGCCATCTGTCACGACTGCACCGCTGCCCACGGGAATGGCAGAGCCCGCAAGCGCGTTGCCCGCAAAGGGATAGGTAGCCTTGGGATCCTCCATGACGCCCTGCGATTCCTGCTCGGGAGTCTCCACGGGAGAAAACAGACCCGTAATGCCTGCCCAGATGCTCTCAAAAAAGCCGGGCTTGTCATCCTCGGGAGCATTGCTGCCCTGTTGTCCGGTCACGGTCTCAGACCAGTTGTTACCCGGCGTCTGCGGACCGATGGGAGGGGTGTCGTTTCTGCCCAACAGCGGCTCTATGACCAGCTGGAATACGAAAAATCCGCCCAGCACCAGCACAAGCAGCGCTGCTAAGATGACGGCAAGGAAGGTCAGCTGCCGTATTTCGGGTCCCGAATTGGGCGTTTTATTTTGTGGATTACGTTGATTCATATACGTCCTCGCATCATAACGTTCTTTTGTTTATTTTACCACAAAACGCCCCGTATGTCAAGGACGCCGTGCAAAAAAGAAAACTCCGCGCATCTTGCGCGGAGTTTTCTTTTCGGTTTGGTTACGCTGCCAAAGTATACCAGTTGATCAACACGTACAGTGCGAGCACAATCACGGTAATCAGAACAGAACCGATAATAGTCAGCTTAGAGAACACCTTATCCATGGTATTGCCCTTGGTCTTGCCAAAGAAGGTGTCAGCACCGCCGGCAATTGCACCGGACAGCCTGTGATCCTTCGAGGACTGCATCAGAACTGCAACGACCAGACCGATGGAGAGCAGGATCAGAACGATGGACAGTGCAAATACAACACCGCCAACAACCTCAGCACCTGCGGGGTTAGCCGTCTTCCAACCGCTGATAGCTACCAAAAAATCTTTCATCTGTATATATCCTCCGTTTCAAATCATCCTACGATGCGGGAATATCCCGAGCCTTTCGGCTGTCATACCATGGTATTATATCACACTTCAAAACAAAATGCAATAGGATTACGGAAAATTTTTATAAAAATCCGCATCTTTTCAATATTTTTGCATTCGCCTGCATATTCTTTGTCAATCCTGCCCAAATCCCCTTGCATTTTTTGCAAATTTATGGTACAATCACACTATCGAAATACGCATATTTCTATACCGTGCGTAACAAAAGGAGACCAAAATGAAAAAAACAGTTTTGTTTTTCCTCTCTTTATTGCTGATTTTCAGCTTTTGCCCTGCGGTGCACGCCGAGCAAAGCAACGAGGGCGAGCAGTACCCCTGTACGTTTGCATATGACTTTACGGGAGAAATTCCCGACGTGGTTGCCCACTTTGGGCTCAACGAGTTGATGATGGTGGAGATCTCCCCTGCCGCCACCGACGGCTACGTGACCTTTACCGCCACGGGTGACGACCCCTATTTCAAATTCGGTGACGCGCAAGCCCCCAAAGGCAAGGGCACCGACCTTGCATACGCCGTGATCAAATACCGCACCACAGCCAAGATCGGTAAGGGTGAATTTTTCACCAACCGCTCGGGCGGTGCGCACTGGGGCGACGCCGGCACGCACGTGGATTGGAGCTATAAGACCGACGGAGAGTGGCACGCGGTGGTCATTGACTGCACGACCGCCTGGGGCAAAGCCGCAAACGAAACGCTGTATGCGTTTCGTTTTGACCCACTTGCCTCCGGTGCCGCTGCAGGCGACAGCATCGACGTCGCCTTCATCCGCTTTTACGCAAGCGAGGACGACGCACGCGCCTTTGCCGCCACGGTCGATCCCTCTCTCAAGCCCAAGGTCACAACCTATCAGATCGACTTCGTCGTGGACGGCAAGATCATCTACAGCACTACCTATACCGACGACGGTGCACCCTTTTTTGAGCCCGGCGTGCCCGAGATCCCCGGCAAGAGCGGCGCGTGGGAGCCATACTCACTCGATAAAGGTGGGGATCTGACCGTCCATGCCGTTTACACGGATGTTTGGACAGAACCCGCGCTCCCTGACGTCGAGACCGCAGAATCCATGCAGGAATCGACCGACGATACCGCAGAGATGCAAGAATCGACCGACAATACCGCCACAAACGAGGGCTGCGGTGCGGTGCTGACTGCACTCGTTCCCCTGACTTTGCTCTGTGCCCTGCCCTGTCTGACGAGAAGAAAGGAGGAGACGGTATGAAACGCTTACTGATCGGCGCACTATCTCTTTTCATGCTGTTCGGCATACTGTCCGCTTGCAACCAAGCAGATACACCACCCGAGCAATCAACGCAGGCGGACACCTCCGCGCCCGATATCCCCGACTCGGATATCCCCAAGACGGATGCGTTTGTCACCTCAACCGACCTGCTCCTTCCGTCTTACACCTACGAGTGCAACGACCCCAATAACAACGGCATTCTGCCTGCAACGCGCGACGTGTTTGCCGACACGTGGGTTGCCACCGACGGTGCGGACCGCTCCACACCCGATGCGGGCAGCACCCAAGATCCCACCGCAAATTTAGTGGGCATGTTCTACTTTTTGTGGCGCGACCGCGAGCAGGATTCCATTTCCACCATTTCCCCCTCCGACCACTATGCAGCTTACTTGGAGGGCGGCGTGGATAAGCTGTACGAGGTCATGCAAGAGGGCGGCGAGGGACACCCCCATTACTGGGCACAGCCCTACTTTGGCTACTATTCTTCCAACGACGAATGGGTACTGCGCCGTCACGCCTATATGCTTGCAGAGGCAGGCGTGGATTTCGTGTACTTTGATATCACCAACAACAATATCCACGAGGTCAGCCACAAGGCACTCTTAAAGGTTTGGGAGGAGGTTCGACAGGAGGGCTACGCCGTTCCCAAGATCGTATTCCTTTGCGGCGCGTACGACGCGGAATTTGCCGAGCTGTGGCGTTCGGTCTACGAGCCCGGACTTTACGAGGATCTTTGGCTGTACTGGAACGGCAAGCCGCTGCTGCTCTTGACCGATGACGTGCATATGACAAACGAGCAGCGCGATTTCTTTACCATTCGCTACTCCTGGGCGATCGGTGCCTCGGATTGGTACGCCAAGCGCAAGGGCATTGACTGCTGGGCTTGGAGCGGCGACGTGCAGCGCAAGGGATACGGGGATACCAAGAGTGACTTTGAGCAAATGTACGCCACCTGCGGCTATTGGGCAACCAACATGTTCGGGTTCCAGGCAGGGCGCAGCTGCATCGGCTCTCGCAAGCCCGATTACGAGGGCGACTGGAACTTCGGCTTTGCCATCATGGACAGCCATTCGGGGCTTGGGCTTACCTATCAGAATCAATTTGAAAAGATATTCCAAAACAACCCGCGCGTGCTCATGCTGACGGGCTGGAACGAATGGATCGCAGGCAGATGGTCGGGCGCAGGCGCAGGCGGCGCGGGCGTCGGTCAGATCCTTGCGGGCGAATACCACGTGTCAAGCGATCCGAATTCCAAATATACCACCTATTTCGTTGACCAGTTCAACCCCGAATATTCCCGCGATCTCGAGCCCATGAAGGGCGGCTTTGGCGACAACTATCTGTATCAGACCGCCATCAATCTGCGCACCTATAAGGGCACGCGCGCAATCGAGAGCGCGTTCGGTCAATGGGCGATCGACATTGACGGCTCGATCGGTCAATGGTACGCAGTTGGTCCCGAATACCGCGATTACGCAGGCGACGTCACGCACCGCACCTCCCCGGGTCACGTGGGCGGCTTGGAGCACGGCATGTACGTCAACTTCTCGGGCAGAAACGACATCGTCACTGCCAAGGTATCGGGAGATACCCAAAATCTGTATTTCTACGTCGAATGTGCCGATGATATCACCGCTCCCGAGGGCGCGCGCTGGATGAACCTTTTTATCAACGCGGACTGTAACGACGAAACGGGCTGGTACGGCTACGACTTTATGATCAACCGCGCACAAAAGGACGGTTACGTATCCGTTGAACGCTTTGTCGGCACGGATACCTGGGCGTTTGAAAGTGTGGGCAGCGCGCGCTATACCCTTTCGGGCAAGGTGCTGCAGATCGAGATCGACCGCGACCTTTTGGGCTCGGGCGATACCTTTGATTTCAAGTGGGCGGACAATTCCGTACCCACGGGCGATATTATGGAATTCTTGGATCAGGGAGACGCAGCTCCGAGCGGCAGATACAACTACCGCTATACCACGCTTGCCACCGATGCAAAGCTGCCGGACGTGCTGACCGAGGATATGGTGGTGCTGAAATCCCGCTCCTACAACGCTTACGTGGGCGGCAAGGAGGTGCGTCTTGTGCAAGACAACACCCTTGGCGTGCTGCTGGCAAGTGACAGCGCACTCTATCTCCCCGTCTCTTTCCTGGAGAGCATCGGCATCCACTGCGCGGGCGCGCAGACCGTAAATCACTACGGCATGCAATACGTACAGGCAAACGACCTGATCGCTGCAGCGGGCAAGCAGATCACGCAAACGCCCGACGGATTGGTTATCATTGCAGACAGCCCGATCACAGACGAGGATACTTTACGCATCCTGTACCGCTCGCTTCACTAAATTACGGTGATTTACTTGACAAATCTGCCGTGATTTGTTATAATTGTCACATATATACCACCCAAGAAAGGGGAAGACACTATGTCTAAAAAATCAATTTTGTTATTGATCGCTGCCGTTTTGGCAATGGTCATGCTGACTTCAGTGTGCAGCATCTGCGTATTTGCCGAGCAAGATTTGGAAGCCGAGAGCAGCGAACTCGCTCTCCAAGAGCCCGAAGAAGACATTGGCAACATTGCATCGTTTGGTGATGATGGCGTTTGGTCATTCTTAATACAGATCTTTATTCTGATCCTTGCGCTGCTTGTCGGTAACGTGCTGCGCAGAAAGATCCCCTTTATCCGCAAGAGTCTGATCCCCACCTCGCTGCTTGGCGGGCTGCTCATTCTTTTAATCAAATTACTTCCCTTCTACGATAACGTGGTCAATCAAGCGACCATGGAGATCATTACTTATCACGCACTCGGCATCGGCTTTATCGCGCTTGGCTTAAAGCAAGCCAAGGATTCGCAAAAGACCAGCGCGGGCAAGGTCATGGAAACCGGTATTCTGACCGCGGCTACCTACGTCATTCAGGGTCTTGTAGGTCTGGCGGTCACCATGGTGCTGTTCTACATGATCGGGTTCTTCCCGGGCGGCGGCATTATTCTCGCGCTTGGCTTCGGTCAGGGCACGGGACAGGCGCTCAATTACGGTAAGATGTACGAAAACGACTTCGGCTTTGCCGGCGGTACCACGTGGGGCTTGACCATTGCAACGGTCGGCTTTATTGCGGCAAGCGTGGTGGGCGTTACGTATATGAACATCCTGCGCAAAAAAGGAAAGCTCAAGCTGCGTAGCGAGGAAGGCGTCAAGCACACCTTAGAGGACTACGTCAGCGAGGGCGAGATCCCCTTGACCGAATCGGTGGATAAGTTCACCATCAACTTCTGTATGGTGTTCCTGGTTTACGCCATTGCGTACCTCATCATGCGCGTTGTCAACGTCAATCTGATCTGGGGCTTTAACTTCCTCTTGGGCACCATCCTTGCAGCTCTTGTACGCTGGGTCATCAAGCTGCTCAAGAAAGGCAAGCTGATGCACAGAGAGCTGACCAACAACTACCTGCTTGACCGTATCAGCGGCTTTATGTTCGATTTGATGATCATTGCAGGCGTGGCGGCTATTGACCTCTCCCAGCTTTCCGGTATGTGGTGGCAGCTGCTGACCGTATGCGCACTGGGCACGGTGGTAACCTTTGCTTACCTGCGCTTGGCTTGCAACCATCTCTACCCCGGATACAAGGACGAGGCGTTCTTCTCCATGTTCGGTATGCTGACCGGTACGGCAAGTAACGGCATGATCCTTCTGCGCGAGATCGACCCCAAGTTTGAGACCCCCGCAGCCAACAACCTCGTGCTGCAGGGCATTCCCGCAATCGCCTTTGGCGGTGTGCTGCTGCTGCTCTTCAACATTTGCGACAACATTGCGCATTGTTGGCTTGTGCTGGCACTTTTGGTAGTTGCGTGGTTAGTCTACACAGCTATCCTGTTCCGCAAAGCCCTCTTCAAAAAGGCTTACGCAAAGAAAGCTGCCAAGAAGACCAAGGAATAAACAACATCAACGGACGCCCCCGACCGGGGGGGCCGTGACTTTTTTTTTGTTTACT
>JAZNCE010000065.1:0-3212 GCA_045587385.1 Eubacteriales bacterium | reverse complement strand
GGGAGCCAAAAAAGAACGAAGCGTATGCTTCGTTCTTTTTTTATCCAAGCCGCAGGCTTGGCATATCATCACGCGCCAGCGTGTATATCATCACCGAAGGTGTATCTCATCGCGCGAAGCGTGTATTCCTGCGGCTTGATGCAATAAGGGCGTAGCCCGTCATTCGCCGAAGGCATATACAACACTTCGTGTTGATGATATGCAATGCTTCGCATTGATGATATACACGCCTTCGGCGTGATTTTATGACGAGTTTCGTTGATGCCCTTGATTTTCAAGAGCTTTTTGTGTTTTTCGGGGTAAAAACATACCCATTTCACCGTTGCACCTTTTCTTGAACCTTTTGGTCTTGAACTTTCGACGATTTTATGATATAATAAATTAGATACGATAGGAGGTGCGAAATTATGGCTTTGCAAAGAACCGTGTTGAATGACGAGATTGTAGCTTGTATGCTTTCTCAACAGTATGGCATAGATTTTGTATCTATGAAAAAATTGAATCTGGGAAGTGCTAACTGCTTTCAAGTGTATGATGGTAATAAATATTACTTTCTAAAAGAATTTCAAAGTTCTTTTTCACAAAATGCAGTAATTCAAGAAGCAAAGCTTTTGGAGTATCTTTCTGTTGTGGGTATTCCTACTACACGTTTTTATAAAACTCTTAATAATGAGTTTGTATTTAACTATCAAAATCATATTATATGCTTGGAAGAATACATCGAAGGACAAGCGTATGACTATGATGATTTACCTCTCCAATTACTTCCTCAAGTTGGAAAAATGCTTGGTAGACTTCATCAAGCTCTTAAAGAATATCCATTGCCTATTGATATGTCCGATAAATGGCTGGCTTCCTTTTCTGCGGAAAATATGATAGCACAATACGATGCCTTGATTAAGATCGCAGAAAGCAAGGTGGATGACAAAAACACTAATCAAATAATTGATGATTTACAGTACAAAAAGCAGTTGGCCATTCGATGTGAAGAATACAAAAAATATTATAACGGCATCACTTATTGTTCGACGCATGGTGATTACCAAGGTTGTCAGCTCATTTTTGAGAAGGGTGAGGTTAAAGCAGTTATTGATTTTTCCTCTGCTTCTTGTTTGCCCGTTACTTGGGAGCTCATGCGCTCTTTCGTTCAATCCTCAAACTATTGCAGGACAACTGCGACGGTGGATATTAAGATGTTCTGTGAATATGTGAAGGAATATCTGAAGTTTTTCTCTCTCACAAAGACGGATATGATTGCTATGCCGTATGTTTATTTGTTTCAGCTTGCCCGAAGTAAGTACGGTTATCCGCAATATTTGAACTCTGATTCAGAGGATAGAGAAGGATTGTTACAATTTGCATTTTGGCGAACAAAAATGTGTCGTGAGGTTGAGAAAAATGCAGAAGCGATCTCTGATGCATTAATTAAGTTGCTTGATTGAATAAACTATAATTAATAATGCTTATATTTCGACGACTAAGCATTATCGCTAACCTGCGCAGTTCAATTTAGGTTGATAATGAGGAGCCAAAAAGAGAAGGCAGGTCAATCGACCTACCTTCTCTTTTTATCTCCCCCTATCGGTCTTCGACCGATGACACCCTATACTTATACAGAAAGCAGCGCGCAGCGCGGCTGACCGCATCGCTCGCGATTGAGCAAGCACAATTTTGTGCTTGCTCAATGATGTCGTCCAGACATCAAGCGATCGATGACGATTTGGAGCAAAATGTCTGCGACATTTGCTCCAAATAAGTTGATACAGGGTGTCACATATATTACTCTGTAATGAAAGTCTTGGTTTTTGGAGCGCGGCTCCAAAATATTGTCACATGGTTCAAGGGAAACGGTTGTTACACTAAATCCAATCTTTTAACTACATCTTGACTTTTCTTTCGCCGCGTGTTACAATACTCATATAACAAAAACTACCTTTTGGAGGATGCCTATATGATGGAGACGTTGCCTTGGAAATATAATTTGCAGCTGATTAAGGAGATTGAACCTGCGCTGCGCTATAAGCAAGGCGAGGATTTTGCTGCCTGGCAGACAAGGGCGCGCGTAAAAATTGCAGAGCTGTTGGGTCTTGATAGCATGAAAAAAGCGGATGATGACATGTTCACCGTTGCATATACCAAGGAAACAGAGGAATACACCGAATACCGTTTTACTTTGCAGAGCGAGCCCGGATATATTGTCCCGGGCGTAATGCGCGTCCCGAACGGACTTAGCGGCAAGCTGCCCGTCATGCTGACGCTGCAAGGGCACTCCACCGGTATGCACGTTTCGCTTGGCATTGTCAAATTCCCGCAGGACGTGCAATTGGTTGAGCACGAAGACGGTGATTATTTGGTCAGAGCCGTCAAAGAGGGTTGCGTTGGCGTCGCTATTGAGCAAAGAAATTTTGGTGAGTGCGGCTGCAATCCCCAAACGGGTAATCCGGATTGCCACGTTTCCAGTATGAACGCCATCCTGAACGGCAGAACTACCATTGGTGAGCGCGTGATGGATGCGATGTGTACCATTGACGCAGTGCTTGCGCATTTTGATTTTGTGGATCCTGATCGCATTATGCTTATGGGGCATTCGGGCGGCGGTACGGCAACCATCTATACGGCAGCCCTGGATGAGCGCATTTGCCTTGCTATCCCGTCCTGCTCGCTGTGCACGTATAAGCATTCCATTGCAGCAATGCTGCATTGCGTTTGCAACTTTGTGCCGAATATTGCAAAATATTTTGATATGGGTGATATCGGCGGCTTGGTTGCACCTCGCAAGCTGGTTGTCGTCAACGGCAAGGAAGACGACATTTTCCCCGACGAGGGCGTACGCGAGTCGTATGAGATTACTAAACAGCTGTATGCGGCTGCAGGCGTGCCCGATTCCTGCGCATTGGTAACGGGGGAGGGCGGACACCGCTTTTATGCAGATCCTGCTTGGCGCGTCGTGCACGGCATGATGCAGGACGATGTAAAATAAGACTATAGCCGAAGAGAGCCGAACTCATACGCCCTGCGGCGAGTATTTTTCGCGTCTTTCGCCAAATCTCGTCTTGCAAGATGCGTATCTTGCTTCGCCTCGCTTTGACAAAATCCATCAAAAAATACGACGCCGGAGGGTGCTGCGCAGTTTTGCGCGAGCAAATATTTCGCAGATGCAAAGAGAAAATGCGAAGCAATATAAGATATTGCGAGTATTTTCTCTGTAGCAG
>JAZNCE010000064.1:0-26334 GCA_045587385.1 Eubacteriales bacterium | reverse complement strand
TGATCGCCCCTACAGTGTATTCTTTAAGGCTTTAGTATTCTAAAACTCCAACATACTCAGTTGTAGGGGCGATCAGTGATCGCCCGCGCCTGAGGCAATTACTATTTGAAAGCATTCAGGGCTGCCTTACCAAGCAGCCCTTTGTTCAATTTTACCGCTATTTACGCAGCCCCATGGGGCTGCCTTTTTTTACGAAAACATCTTCGGATTTACAGATCCCATGCACACGTAATGGGTCGCGCAGGTGGGTCCCTTGGAAAAGATGAGGTTATACTTGGCGTCGGCGTTGACGCGGGTCAGGCGCAGCACGATGCGGTTCTCCCCCGCCCTGAGCTGAACGCCCTGCACGTGCACGTTTTCCGCCGTCCAGGTGTCGCATACCTTACGCTCGGCAATCTTTTCGCCGTTGATCCAGAGCGCAAAAGGTGCGCTATGACCAACCTGCACACACACCTCCATGTCCTCGGGACAAAGCAGCACGCGCGAGAGATATGCTACGCAAGGACCCTTGAACCCAAACAGATCATCCATGGTAAAGGAATCCTGCTCTTGTACGAACACCTCTTGTACGTACTTGCCGTTTTGATCGGGTGCTGCGAACAGCTCCTGCTCGGTCAGATACTCCGTGTCGGTATCGGGTGCAAAATTGAGGTGGAAGCGGCGCACCACGTCGGTGCTGTCACCGTCATGCTGCACGCCGCCGAACAGATGCCAGTAGTTGGGAACTGCCAAAAGCGCTTCGGTGGTGCATTCGGGATCGGTCTTCCAGATAGGACCCGTCACCTTCCACGCAGCCGCACCCGAAAGCCCGAAATCGTAGCCGTATTCCTTGCCGTCAAGCGCATACGTCAGGTGCACGATATTCTTTTCAAACAGCTCGCGCGCATCGGCATCCACCGAAAATTCCAGCGGAATCTCCAAGCTCTCCCCTGCGCCAAGCCCCACGCCGCGCACGATCTGCACGCCAAAGCCATCAATGGTCAGCGAGGTGATCACCTCTTGCGCGGTGGTGTTTTGTACGGTCAGCACCACGGTCTTGGTCTGCCCGAACGAGATCGACGGTCCCTCGGGATAAGCAACGGTAAAGGTCAACGGATCGCGCTTTTCAAATACAAACGCCACCTCGGGTGCGCCCTCGACCACGTCGGGCGAGAAGTACGCGCCCAGCTCTGCAATTTCCACCGACAGATCATACACGCTGTCGGTATGGTCGGGCGAATTGACGCCCAGCACAAACTTGACGTCGCCAAGGTCGTATTCCTCGATCAGCGATTTCGCACCGCGAATGACGCCGATCACCGCGCCTGCGGTCGCGCAGGTGCAGTCTGTATCAAAGCCGCAGTTGAGCGCGTCCATCGAGGTCTTGATCAGATCAAGATTGCCCTTTAACAGCGCGGTCAGCGTAATACCGATATTCTGGAACAGATTGGTGCAATCGGGGTGACCGTACTTGTGCAAGATACGCGCAAGCACCGCCTTGACGCTCTCATACTGCTCGCACCATGCAAGCGTATCCGTAATCAGCGTGCGGATCTTGGCATCTGCAGGCACGACACCCAGCGCGGATTGGATCAGACAATCCAGATCGTCCTCGAAAAACGCAAAGGATTCAAGAGCCGCGAAAAACCGCTCGGCATACACGCTCTCGCCCTCGTGGTCAAGGCAGCCGTCACGCGCGGACATATCCGCCGCCTTGCCGGGCTGCGCGGGGTACAAGCATGCCCAAATTTCACTTCTGATGGGGCAGCCCATGCCCTCTATATAAAAATCGTTGCAAAATCTGCCGCTTTCGGGCGGATAAATGCCCTTTTCATAATTCTTGCGCATGATGGCGTACTCACCGGGCGAGTAATCGCAGTTCTCGCAAAATACCTTTTGCAAGTCGTACGAGGTAAAATCCTCGCCGTACTTCTTGACCACGTCCAGCCACAGCACCTGCAGATCGAGGTCATCGTTGGGCAGCATGGTATTGATCATTTCGGGCTTGAACTCCAGCTCCAAGGGCATCTTGATGCCCTCGTAGGGCGCACCCATCGTGCCCGCTACCGTCTTACCGAGAAAACAGCCGTATACCTTATCTAAATACTGTTCATAAGTCATCATCACTTTCCTGTCCTTTCCAATGCTCTTTCCAATTGCTCTATAAAGTAAGCAGGGCGGTTATTCACGTACTTTTTGATGGCGGAATACTCCTTTTGCCATGCCTTGAGGTTATAACCGTTGCCGATATTGTGTCCCCAGCGGCTGATGTGCCGCTCCATTTCGGGCTTGATGGCGTTTGCGCTCACGCTCAGCTCGTCAAGCAGGATCGCCATGGATTCCTCGGACGCCATGCGGCGGCAGATCTCTTCAAAATCCGCGCGGAAGGCATCGTTTTCAAGGCAGTACGCCAGCATGCACTGCAGTCCCAGCGAGTCGGGGTACATACGTTCCTCGCCCTTATAGGAATACAGATCGTGATAGTCCACGAAATTGCCCAGCATGCGGTAGAAGCTATCCACCTCGGGCGTGGTATCCAGCTCGGGATTGAGGTGGGCGGAATCATATCTGCCCATGCCCAGATCCTGGTCACGCGTCATAAAACGCCACTTGCCGTCGGTGATGGCGTTACCCTCGACGGGTGCACCGGTATACCGCCACAGCTTGACGTTATTGTGCGGCCAGTCGTGATTGGACGTGTAGATGTTGAGCGCGCAATACTCGGCAAAGCTGTGCAGGTCAACCAGGGACGCAAGCGTATCGTAATAGCTCATGTTGCCCTTCTTTTGTGCGGTTGCAACCTTGTCGCAGATATTTTCCCAAGCCGCAAGCTCATCGGCATTTTCACTTTCATAGAAGAACCATTCGCCGTCAAATCTGCCGCCGCGCGAGGTGTCAAGCTCGCTCTTGACCACCACGACGTCATCGTCGGACACGCCAAAGACGCGCTTGACGTGATCCTCGTTCATGTTCTCCTTCATGTCAAGGATGCCGTAATATTCACCGTTGACGTACACCACGGCAAATGCGGAGCAGGCGTACTCCAGCGAATCCGTGACGTGTGCGGCAAAGTTATTGACCGCGTTATCACGCAACAAAGAGGCATGCAGCGGGTCGCAGGAATTGTGCAGCAGCGAATCGTTACCGCCGTTGCGCAGAATCAGGCTGTCATATCTGTCCAACACCTCGCCTGCGTCAGCACCCGCCTTGACGGTACGCTCATCAAAGAACGCATAGCGGAAGGTGCCCTTGCCCTCGTACATTTCGGTGCCGAAATGCCCCGTTTTGCGCGCAATGATCTTAAAGGACTTTTGCGAGAGAGCACGCGACGAGCCACCGAAGATGCGCATGCCGCCATCCTGCGAGATGACCAGCTCGCCTGCGGGATTTGTGATCTCAATATGCGTGGGCATTTCCAATTTTTCGGTATAATGACGGCAAAGCTCGTCAAAATCATCGGGCGAGAGCGTCAGCGAAACGGTATACAGCGCCGCGCGGTCGCTATTTGCCTTGATGTAGGAGTGCGTGATCACTCTGCCGACGAGGTTGCCATCCGCATCAAAGCAAGCGGCACGCACCACGGTCGCGTCCTTGCCGGGCACGCTGATCGCATCCTCAAACTTATCGGATTTTTTGGTAGGCACGCTGCCGTCGGTGGTATAGCGCACGGTA
Organism: Eubacteriales bacterium; assembly: GCA_045587385.1. Classification (GTDB taxonomy): domain Bacteria; phylum Bacillota; class Clostridia; order Oscillospirales; family CAG-272; genus SVQP01. The sequence continues at coordinate 22,683 of JAZNCE010000064.1, read as the reverse complement.
TAGTCCGTACCCTCGGGTGCAGTCACGGTCAGCTCTTGCGCCTCGGCATACACGCCGCCCATGACGGAAAACACGGGGGCAGTACCGGTGGGCGCAAAAATGCCGCTTTCGGGTTGTGTATCGGGGGCGGTCGATTCTATATTCGATTCTGTCGAATTACTCGTTCCTACGGGTTCTGTCGTTTGCTCTTGCGTGGACTCTTGCGCGGGCTCTTTTGTTTGATTGCAGCCTGCAAAAGCCGCCAACAGCACGGTCAATAAAAGCAGTACGGAGAGGATTTTTTTCATATGTGCCGCCTTTCTTTGCATTTATTTCTTTCATTGTATCACACTTTTGTATACTTGTGCGAGAATTGTGAAAAATGTTCACAAAAAATTGTTAATTATGATATTGTGCCACTTACAAATTGCGTGCAGCTGCTTGACGGATCGCGTATACTATGGTATCATTAAAAAAACGAAAGGCGCACATGGTATGAAACGCTCACAAAAAATCATCCTACCCCTGCTTTTCCTGCTGGCGTCCTGCCTGCTCTTATCGGCTTGCGACCTGTCCGAGCCCGGCTTTGAAGCGCAAAGCAGCACGGAACTCAGTACAAGCAATGAAACCGGCGAAGTGACCACCGTCACCCCCGAAACGCAGGAGGTCTCCTCACAACCCCAACAGCCTCCGTACGAGAAAGAGATCATTGGCTTGGATCACGCTCTGGTATCGGCATTGACAGAGCACATCGACTTTCTTGACGCTTTTATTGATCATGCATCCCCTGCATATTCCATTGATCTTGATAGCTTTCAATACCGTCGGCAGGTGTTTTTCGTAAAGTTCGATAAGGATAATTATTATTATGCTTGCGCGTATTTCAACCCCACACACCAAAAAGCGGAATCTTACCCCAACGATCTATGCTGCGTGGAGGAATATACGTGGGTCAGATACGACAGTCCCGAACAGATTCCCGAAACCTATAACGGTCTGGGCTTTGTATGTGCGTTTCAAGTCAACAAGACGCTGTTTTGCGAAGATATCGGCACAGGCGGTGGCGCAGCAGAAGGCATCGAGCATTTCAAAAGGTATACGACCAAATTTGAAAACGGCTTCAACGTGGACGTCGGCAGTCGATTTGAACAGAGCTTTCTTTACATCAATAACTTTTATGCGATTGAATCCTACAAAACCATATACCATTCCGTGGAATCCCAAGAGCATCCGTGGTGCGTTTACCGTTGTGTAGAACGAAACGGGCAGTTCTACGTCCCGATTTATCTGTATACCATGCAATCAGACGGCACGCGAGTGGAAAGCTCCCGCCTGCAAAAGGAGCTCGGTGCGTTTTATGACGAGGTTATGCGTGTTCTGATCATGGACGAATATCATGAACGCGACGACTATTACGGATTGATTACCGTAGAAGATCTCGAGAGAATTGTGCATCAACAGTAAGCTGCTTAAAAGCATGTATGAAAGTGGCGGATTATATGAAAAATACAGCACAAAAGGAGCTTCCCTTATGAAGATCACGAAAAAGAGTATCCTACCCCTGCTTTTCCTGCTGATATCCTGCCTGCTCTTATCGGCTTGCGACCTGTCCGAGCCCGGCTTTGAAGCGCAAAGCCAAAACGAGCTTGCAAATCATACGGAAGAAACAACAAGGCCGCCAATGAGCACCGCACCGAGTGATACTGCGGCAGCTCCCGAAACAACAGCCCCCCTTGTAACCCAAGAACCCGCCCCCGATACGCCAGAGCAAACCACGCAACCCCCGCAGCCTTTCGTACCGCAGGTCGTTGGATTGGAAACGGCTTTGGTCAAGGAGATTGTGGATCATTTGGAAACGCGTCGATCCTTTTATTATCCGGGAGATACTTCCTTTGAAAGCAAGCTTGATTCCATCATAAAAGGCGGGTATCAGCCCTTGCACGTGAAGTTTGATCCGGCAAGCTATTACTACGCTTGTGCCTATTATACGCTCGCGCATGAGAATCCGAACATAAGTCTCAGAACTGAAAACATATTCAATTGCTGCGCACGTGAATATCTTTGGGTCAGATACGACAGCCCCGAGCAGATTGCCGAAAGCTATGAAGGAATGCCGCTGATCATTGTATTTCAGGTCAACAAGCCGCTGTTTTGCAGCGACATTGGACTGACGGACAGTGTAACCGACATGGCAGAGCATTACTTGGAGTATACTCCCGAATTTGAAAACGGAGTCAACGTTGCTCCTGCCGTCAATTTTGAGCAAAGCTTTATCTACGTCAATTACTATAAAAACCGTCCGATCGCATATTTTACCAATGAACGGCAGTGGCACAGCTGGTATCACATGGATTGCATGGAGCAGGACGGAAAATTTTACGTATCTTTTTACTTGGGAACAGAAAAAACCGACGGAGAATATATTCCGTATGACCTTCAGTATGAATTCAAGGAATATTATGACGAGGTGATGCAATACATGATCATGAATGCATACTCCAAGGTGGACGGTTATGGTCAAACCGAATATTACGGTTTGCTCGCAGTAGAAGATATTTCTAAAATTGTTTGTCAATGATCAAACCCAAACCGAATAAAACCCAATCATAACAGCCAAGCCCTGCGGCAAAATGCCGCAGGGCACTTTTTGCAAACAAATCATTGGAAATTTCCGTATGCCTATTGCCAAGCGTACAGTTATTTGATATAATGGAAGTAATCCATAAGCATCGGGAGGCTGCACATGAAAATTTTACGCATTGTGACCGACAACGGACAACTTCGCTTTGACCTGGACTTTGCGGGCGACGTGCACGTGCGCGCATACCGCAGCGCATTCTGTACCGATACCCCCATCTTTGAAATAGACGCCACCGCGCAAAACGGATATTTTACCCTGCCTCTTTCCGTGGGCGGCTGCGACGGCAGATTCCTCTATTACCTCTGCAGCGCCGAGGGCAAGGAGATCGACGGTGCGAAATACGCCGAGGATATGGGCAGCGCGCAAAGAGACGAGCCCTACCCCGTGACCGAAAGCAAAAAGGGCTTGCAGGTCACCATGGTGCACGACGCTATCAACCTGGGCGTCAAGCACGCAGCTCTCAACGTCAACCTCGGCTCTTTCTTGTGGGTATCCCCCGTTGAGGGCGACACCATCCCCTATGAATTTGACGGTGAGGCCTTTTATTTCCGCCGCCGCGTGGTGGAACAGAACGACGCGCGCGTGCGCGAGCTGACCGACGCAGGCGTGATTATCACCTACATCCTGCTCAACTCGCAGAATTGGGGCGGCGTGCAAACGCCCGACGACCTCTGGGAGATCATCAAGCATCCCGGCTTTTGCGAGGGCGGCAGAATTTCTGCCTTTAACATGAAGGACGAACGCGCCGTGCGCTACTACATGGCGTGGATCGCGTTCCTGACCGACCGCTATACCCTGCCCGGTGCGCCCTACGGACGCGCTGTGGGTCACATCGTGGGCAACGAGGTCAACTCCGGCTTTGAATGGTGCAATATGGGCCAGGCGTCCGTGGAGCAATACGTTTACGATTACACCATCTCCCTGCGCCTTTGCTGGCAGGTGTCCACCTCCATCTGGGCGGCTGCACGCACCTATATCTCGCTTGACCACTTCTGGACGGGCGCAAACTTTGACGCCAACCCCGGACGCTTCTACGGCTCGAAATTCGTGCTGGAGGAATTGGTACGCCTTGGCAACGAGGAAGGTCAGATCGGCTGGAACGTGGCGCATCACCCCTACCCCGAAAACCTGTGCTTCCCCGATTTCTGGAACGATGCGACCGCGACAGACGATGAAAACACCCACCGCATCACCTTCAAGAACTTGGAGGTGCTGGCGCGCTTCCTTTACCGCGAGGACGTGCTCTTCCGCGGACAGCGCCGCCGCATCATTCTCTCCGAGCAGGGCTTTAACTCGCACAACACCGCCACCAGCGAGGTGCTGCAGGCAATGGCGTACGGCAAAGCCTACCGCAAGTGCATGGAGATCCCCGAGATCGATTCCTTTATTCTGCACGCGCATCAGGACAACAAATTTGAGTTTGGCTTAAACCTCGGACTCTGGCGCCGCAGACCCGAAAGCAGCGTGCCCGATTCCCCCAAGCCCATCTACTTTGTCTTCCGTGACATTGACAAGAAGGACGAAAAGGGCGTTTACCATTGGCAAAGATACTGATATTTGAGGATGATTACATGAAAAGAATTTTGACACTACTTTTATGCACGTCGCTTTTACTTGGTGCGCTTTGCACGGCGGTCAACGCGACGGACACGCAAACGAGTGCCGATGCATCCGCAACCGACACAGCAACCGACACCGCAACAAATGCAGAACAATCCACCGAACAGGTAAGCGGAGAGACCACGCAGCCCACGAACGCAAAATACTCGTTTATCAACAAAGCAATGGGATATGCCTCCGGTTCGGTATCCTTTGACATGCCCGAGCAAAGCAACGCAAGCTCGTTTGCCCTGTACTGGGCAGACGCAAGCGGTACGCGCATCGCTGACATGACCCCCTTTATGGAGGGCGATATCATCTCGCCTACCATGAGCGTATACACCACCGACGCATTTTCCTTTCCCGCAGATGCCAAATATATGCTGCTTTACACCTACAGCGAGCAGTTTGGCGAATGCAAAACGCCTTACAAGATCGAGATCGGCGACTACACGCTGCCCGAGCACGATAAGGTGCTGGGTGAATACGTGATCGTTTCGGATCTGCTGATCGGCAGCGGCAAAAACGCTGAAAAAAACTTTACCGCTATGCTGGGCGACGTCAAGCTCACCGCCCCCAAAGCCAACGGCATTATCGTGGTTGGTGACGCCGTGGATGCTGCCGAGGAGCAAAATTATCTGACCCTCAAGCAGCTCTACGACAAGGTGGAGGGCATTCCCCCCATGTATCTGGGCGCAGGCGACCGCGGATATCTGACCAAGGGTACTTATCAATACGACGCAGCAAAGCATGCAGAAAACCTGCAGCTGTTCTTGAAATACGCAGGGCATCCCTTTGGCACCAAGCTTGAAAAGCCCTACTATTCCTATTTGCTGGGCGGCGCGCTTTTGGTATTTATCGGTGCGGATTCCTATGAAAACGGCAACGCCGTATATTCCCGTGAGCAGCTTGATTGGCTGACCGGCGTGCTGGACGGTGCTGATGGGTTCCAGCCCGTGCTGGTCTTCATGCACGAGCCGATCCCCAACACGGTATCCGGCAGCTTGACCGCTCAAGGGTATGGCAACGTACACAACCACGATGAGCTCAAAGCCGTTTTCAAGGAATATAAAAATCTGGCAGTATTCAGCGGTCACACGCAATGGCAAATGGAGGCTGACCGCACCTCGTTTACGCTGCTGGGCAGCTCGCAAGCCTTTAATACGGCAGGCGTGGCAAATCTGTGGAATGACAAAAACGGCGCAGGCTACGAGGTGGCAGGCAGCCAAGGCTATTACGTCACCGTTTACGAAAATGCCGTACTCGTTCGCGGACGCGACTTTACTACGGGCGAATGGATCTCCTCCGCTACTTACATGTTCTCTACCAAGCCCTACGTTGCGCCCACGACCCCTTCTTCCCCCAAGCCCTCTACCACCAAAAAGCCCGTAGATAAGGAAGAAGAAACAACCGATGAAGCCAACGAAACCGGCGTGCGCGATCTCATCCCGCCGCTGTGCATTCTTGCCCTCATGGCAGCCGTCGTCTTCATCTTTATTTTCAGAAAGCCCAAGGATCAAGTATAATATGCAGGAGGACGTATCCATGAACACCGTAATTTTGAATGAAATTTCCGAAAAGCTGCAGCGCGGCAAGGCAAAGGACGTTGCCGCATTGGTAGAGCAGGCTTTGGCGGAGGGCATCGCTCCCGAAAGCATTCTCAACGACGCACTCGTCGTCGGCATGAACGTCATTGGCGATAAATTCCGCGAAAACCAGGTATTTGTTCCCGAGGTGCTGGTTGCCGCACGTGCCATGAATGCAGGCCTCAAGATCCTCAAGCCCGCGCTTGCAGGAGCAGGCGTTGAACCGCTCGGCACGGCTGTCATTTGCACGGTCAAGGGCGACATGCACGATATCGGCAAGAACTTGGTCAAGATGATGATCGAGGGTCAGGGCATTGCTTGCATTGACCTTGGCGTGGACGTGGATGCACAGGTCATTGTGGACACGGTCAAAAACAACGACGTGCAGCTCGTTTGCCTCTCCGCTCTGCTGACCACCACCATGAGCGGACAGAAGGACGTCATTGACGCGCTGACCGAGGCGGGCTTGCGCGACAAGGTACGCGTGATGGTTGGCGGCGCACCCGTCACCCAAGCCTTTGCCGACGAGATCGGTGCGGACTGCTACACGCTGGACGCAGCATCCGCTGCACGCGAGGCAGTCAGACTCATCCGCGAAATGCGTGCATAATCCGATATGAAATACAATATGAAAGCATGGGCGGCAGAGCTTGCGCAAAGCTGCCGCCCGCTTCCTCTTCTATCCTTCCCCTCGGGTCAACTGACAGGTGCTGACGTTTATGAAATTACGCACGATGCAGCAAAGCAGACCGAGGGGATTTTGGCAGCAGCACAGCGCATGCCTGCTGCCGCAGCCGTTTGCATGATGGATCTTTCGCTGGAGGCGGAAGCATTTGGCTGCAAGATCATCGCCTCCCGCCATGAAGTGCCTACCGTGACCGATATTCTCGTGTCCGACGAGGACGAGGCAAATGCCTTGGAGATCCCCCCTGTGGGTGCAGGGCGCACCGCGCTGTACGTCAAGGCAGCTGCCGATGCCAAGGCACAGATCCATGACCGCCCCGTACTCGCGGGCATTATCGGACCCTTCTCTCTTGCGGGCAGACTCATGGACGTCACCGAGGCACTGATGGCTTGCATTGCAGACCCCGATTTCGTGACCGCCGTGCTTGACAAGGTCACGCCCTTTCTGATCTCTTACGCGCAAGCATACAAGGATGCCGGCATTGACGGCATCGTCATGGCGGAGCCCTTGGCGGGCTTGCTCTCCCCTGCGCAAGAAGAGGCATTTTCCGCGCCCTACGTCAAGGCGATTATTGACGCGGTGCAGGATGATCATTTCATCGTCATCTACCACAACTGCGGCCCCAATATTGCGCACATGACCGACTCTCTGTACGCAAACGGTGCAGCGGCTTACCACTTTGGTGACGCGGTGGAGCTTATTTCCATGTTGGAAAAGATGCCCGCGGATAAGCCCGTTTGCGGCAACGTCTCCCCCGTAGCACAATTTTTGAACGGCACACCCGAAAGCATGCGCACAGCGGTGCTTGATTTGCGTCGGGCATGCGCCACCTATCCCAATTTCGTACTTTCCTCGGGCTGCGACATTCCGCCCGCGGCAAAGTGGGAAAACATTGACGCCTTTTTCGCGGCAGCAAAGGAGCAGATATGAAGCTGACAGCATCCGAACGCTTTGCGCGTTACCTTGCGGGGCAGAGCGTTGACCGCATGCCCGCCATTGAATGGGCACCCTGGTGGCATTTGACGCTGGGCCGCTGGTACGGCGAGGGCTTGCCCGCAGATTGCATGGGCGTGGAGGCAATACAAAACTATTTCGGACTGGACAAATGCTTGCAAACGGGTGTTTCCTACTTCACCCCCGCAAGCCCTGTAGTCATTCCCGGCTCGGGCGTGGGCTGCATGGAGGATGAGGCGGATTGGGCTCGTATCAAGCCCACCCTGTTCCCCGACGTGCGCACCGTGATCCCCCAGTCACATTTTGATTGGCTGCAGCGCACGCACGAACGCGGCGACACCTTGCACTTTTTTACGGTGGAGGGCTTTTTCTGGTATCCGCGCGTGCTGTTCGGCATTGAAAATCACCTCTACAGCTTTTACGATTACCCCGCGCTTTACAAGGAAATGTGCGAGGCGTATTCCGACTGGCTGATAGAGCTGTTTGATTACGTATTCTCTCACTTCCACTTTGATTTTATGAGCTTTGCCGAGGACATGAGCTACAATTCGGGACCCATGATCAGCAAAGAATGCTTTGACGAATTTTTAGCACCCTTTTATCGCAAGGTCATTCCCGTCATTCACAAGCACGGCATTCCCGTATTCATTGATTCGGACGGCGATATTACCATGGCGGTGGATTGGTACGCTTCTGTCGGTGCGGACGGCATGTTCCCCTTGGAACGGCAGGCGGGCGTGGACGTTTCCACCTACCTTGACAAGCAGCCCCAAATGGCGTTCCTCGGTCACTTTGACAAGATGTGCATGAAGCACGGTGCGCAGGCCATGCGCGCAGAGTTTGAGCGCATTCTCCCCAGCATGCAGCGCGGCAAGGTCATCTCCTCGGTGGACCACCAGACCCCGCCCGACGTATCGATTGACAATTACAAAGCCTACGTTTCTCTCTTGCACGAATACGCCGCCAAGGTAACGCACAAGGACGGTAATATCACCTCTTGCCCCGTGTTTGATACGGCAGAAAGGAGCAAATCATGACCAACCGCGAACGCGCCATGAATATTTTACACTTCAAGCCCGTAGACCGCATGCCTGCGGTGCACTTTGGCTACTGGCCCGAGCTTTTGCAGGAATGGGCGGCGCAGGGTAAGATTCCCCAATCGCTTGCCGACTCCTGGTATGACGGCGGCGAAGCGGACTCCGCACTCGACCGTCTGATCGGCTGGGACTTCAACTGGTACCGCACGGCAGGCGCATACAACAATCTGCTGCCTACCTTTGAGCACAAGGTGTTAGAAACTCTCCCCGACGGCACGCAGCGCGTGCAAAGCCCCTCGGGTATGATCGAGCGCGTGCGCCCCGGCGTGACCTCCATCCCCTCGGAGGACGATTACCTGCTCAAGGACAGAGAGGCGTTTGAAACGCTTTACCGCCCCAAAATGCAGTTTGATCCCGCGCGCATCAACTACGAATATTTCAAGCACTTCAACGAAACCCGCGACCCCGACGTGCCCATCGGTCTGCACCTCGGCTCGGTGCTGGGCGACATTCGCTCCATGGTTTCTGTCGTGGGCATGAGCTATCTGCTTTACGACGAGGACGAGGACTTGTTTGCCGACGTGGTGGACGCATATGCGGACATGCAATACAAGTGCGTCGAGGAGATCCTCAAAACAGGTGCGAAGTTTGATTTTGCGCACTATTGGGAGGACATTTGCTTTAATTCGGGACCTCTGCTCTCTCCCGCTGTTTTTGACGAGCTGTGCGCCAAGCACTACAAAAAGCGCAACGACCTTTGCCACGCCTACGGCATTGACATCATTTCCCTTGACTGCGACGGTGTGACCGACAAGCTGCTGCCCACGTGGTTTGAAAACGGCGTTAACGTCATGTTCCCCATCGAGATCGGCACTTGGGGCGACCAATTTGAGGCAGCACGCCAAAAATACGGCAAGGGCATGCTTGGCGTGGGCGGTATGGACAAGACCGTTTTGCGCCTTGACAAGGCAGCGGTTGACCGCGAGCTGGAACGTCTGACGCGCCTGTCCGCACTTGGCGGCTTTATCCCCTGCCCCGACCACAGACTCATGCCCGGCACCAAGTTTGAGCTGGTGCAGTATTACGCAGAGAAAATCAAAGAGATCAAACTATGAGTAAACCCACGAGAATCCGACTGGGCTCTTCCGCCGTCGGACAGAATGTAGCAGAATACCTTGCCCGCGCAGGCTATCTTGTGCACGCCGATTGCGGCGGGCGCGGCACGTGCGGCAAATGCCGCGTGCAGCTTGTAGGCGGGTACTTATATGCCAACCCCGCATGCACCCGCTTTGCCCAGCCCGACAAGGACGGCTACGTGCTTGCTTGCCGCACCTGGGGCTGCAGCGGAGCGATCATCGTGCTGCCCGAGCAAAAGGGTGACGGATTGACCGCGTTTGACACAGGCGTGCAGGCAAAAACCGCGCAAAGCGGCTTTGGCATTGCACTCGATATCGGTACGACCACCTTAGCTGCCGCCTTGGTTGATCTGGGCAGCGGCGAGGTGCTTGCCACGACCTCTGCGCTCAATCCGCAGATATCCTACGGTGCGGACGTCATCAGCCGCATACAATCCACCATGGAACGCCCCGAAACGCTGACGGGGATGCAAGAAGTGCTGCTCTGCCGCGTGCGCGATATGATCGCCGAGCTTGCCGAGGGAAAGCCCCTTTCGCATATGACCGTAGCGGGCAATCCCACCATGCTGCATATCTTTTGCGGAATCTCCCCTGCAGGCATGGGTGCATATCCCTTTACCCCTGCATTTACCGAGGCAAAACAGCTGACGGGTGCGGAGCTTGACCTGCCCGTGCCTACCGTGACCTGCCTGCCAAGCATTTCCGCGTTCGTGGGCGGTGATATCACGGCAGGTATGCTGCACACAAATCTGACAAGCTCCGAGCAGCCCGCGCTGCTTTTGGATATCGGTACCAACGGTGAGAGCGTGCTGTTCACGGGTAAAGCACGCGACGCAAAGCTGTACGCAGCGTCTGCCGCCGCAGGGCCTGCCTTGGAAGGTGCAGGCATTTCCACGGGCATGGGCGGTGTTGCGGGTGCGGTGAGTGCCGTGAGGCTGCAGGGCAGTACCCCGATCTGCGCTACGGTTGGGAACGTCCCCGCGCGCGGCATTTGCGGCAGCGGACTGATCGATCTGGTATCCTGCCTGTACGCCGCCGAGCTGATGGACGAAACGGGTGCTTTGGAATACGGCGACGCCTTTGCCTATGCCACGACCGCCGACGGCTCGCCTCTGACCTTGACGCAAGCCGACATCCGTGCGCTGCAGCTTTGCAAGAGTGCCATTCGCGCAAGCATTGAAACGCTTTGTCTGCGCGCGGGAATTGCCCCCGACGAGCTTGACCGCATATATCTGGCAGGCGGACTTGGCTACTACGTAAGCGTATCCTCCGCTGTGCGCATCGGGCTTTTGCCCGCGAGCTTTGAGGGCTGCACCCAAAGCGTTGGCAACGCCGCTTTGGGCGGTTGCGTGCGTGCCCTGCTCGACCCTGATGCGATTGACCGCATGCAAGCAGAGGCAACACGCACACACACACTGGAGCTTGGCACCGATCCCGTTTGGAACGAGGCGTTTATGGAGCACATGATGTTTCCATGTGTAGAGTAAGGGCGGAGGCTTGCTCCCGCCGCAAATAAAAATGCGAATGACGTTACCAAGGCAATCAGTCTCTGCGGGAGCAAGCCCCCGCCCTACGGATTGCCATCCTATCGGATCCAAACATCCCTTTCGGAGGACTTTTCATGCAAAAAGAATTGATAGAACAGCTTTTATCCGATCCGACGCTGCCCTGCGCCGTGCACGAGCTTGCGTGGGTATCTCCGCGCACCATTCCCTTTTCCGAGGGCGTGCGGGGCATGTGCGCTGCCAACCGCTGCGGCATGTACGGCAAGAGCTGGGCGTGCCCGCCCGGTGTGGGCGATTGGCAGACGCTGCGCGACGAATGCTATGCACATACGCACGCGCTGATCTTTACCACAAAGCACGTTTTGGAGGACGATTTTGACATTGAGGGCATGCAAAAGGCTGCCGAAGACCACAAAACGTTCAACCGCACGCTTTGTGATCTGTTGGAGGCGCGTGATATTCCCTGCCTGCTCTACGGCGCGGGCGGCTGCACGCTTTGCAAAACCTGCACCTATCCCGACGCTCCCTGCCGCTTCCCCACCCGCGCGCACCGCTCCATGGAGGCGTGCGGCATTGACGTAGGGGCTCTTGCGCGCCTATGCGGCATCAAATACAACAACGGTCCCTTGACCGTGACGTATTTTTCCATGCTGGTGTTTGGTTGATCAACGCATATCTTAAAAGAGGGACTGTTCCGGTCCCTCTTTTACTTTGTTCATTCTGTAAAATTGAAAAGGTCAAACAAGCGAGACGGACGCGCGCAAAAGCCCCCCTCTCCGAGGTGGGGGGCTTTTGCGCGCCTATGCGGCATCAAATACAACAACGGTCCCTTGACCGTGACGTATTTTTCCATGCTGGTGTTTTCATAAGAAACGGGAGGCAGTTAGCCTCCCGTTCTTTTGATCAATACAATTTTTTTGGCGTGTCAACCAATCCTGCAAGATAATCCAACGACACGTTATAATACCTTGCCAGCGTTTTGAAATGGTGCATGGGCAATTCACGCTTGCCGCTTTCGTACAGCTGATATTGCTGTCTTGTGATCTGCAAAATAAGCGCGATATCTTCTTGCTTTTTATCATGATCCTCTCGCAAATCTTTGAGCCTTTGATACGTATACATGCTATCTCTCCATTTCATGATTTTATAAAATTATATCATACGCATTCAAATAAATGCTTGACAAGCATTCGTTTGGATGCTATAATAAATGTGCAAGCTCCGATTGTCGCCAAACATTTTTATAAAAAAGGTCGATTTTCTCCAATCGACCTTTTCTCTTTTGTACATTGCACAAACTTATGTTATTTTCCTGATCCCAAGTTGACACCGCGCTCGATTGGTGATATAATAAAGGTAGAATTTATGTGCCGACACGGCAGAACGGAGAAAATTATGGAACTGCAAGGAAAAATCATTCACTTTTTAGGCGACAGCATCACGCAGGGCTACGGTCCCAGCGCACCCGACAAGGTGTACCACCAGCTCATCAAGCAAAAGTACGGCTTGGCTGAGGCGAACAACTTTGGCATCGGCGGCACTTGCCTTGCCGACCGCTATACCCCCCATGAAATTCCCGAATTTGACGCATATTTTGCAACGCGTATCGACCAAATGCCCGACAAAGCAGACGCCATCGTGGTCTTTGGCGGCACAAACGATTTCGGTCACGGTCAGGCGCTCTTGGGTACACCCGATGACCGCACCCCCGAAACCTTCTGGGGCGCGTGCCACGATCTGTTCTCGACGCTGATTGCAAAATACCCCACCTGCCCCATCGTGGTAGTCACCCCTCTGCACCGCTGGTATGAGTACGTGCCCCAAACCCGCACCTCGCGCGACGGCACCGTCACCCAGACCACCATTCTGCGCGATTACGTAGAAATTATCCGTCAGGCAGCCCAATACTACTCCCTGCCCGTATGCGACCTGTACGCTGCAGGCTCTATGTGCCCCGAGCTGGAGGCGCACCGCACAGCCTTCTGCCCCGACGGTCTGCACCCCAACGACGCAGGTCACGAGATCATCGCGTCTCGCCTTGCAAACGTTCTGCTCAGCCTGTAAGCTCTGTCAATTCTTCTCAAAGGAGCAAGACCATGAAACGTCTGAAGCATTCGTTTTGTTTGATCCTTTCGCTGATATTTCTGCTTGGCACGCTCTCTGCTGCCCTGCCCGTCTTTGCAGCCGAGGATGCGCGCACGTACAACGGTGCGTCCATCACCGCGCACCAAGGCGGCTACGACTACGACTTTTCCACCCGCACGCTCTCGACCTACACCTTTGATTTTTCGGTCGAGCGCGTTAACGCTTACGCAAACGAGCCCGCACTTGCCCTTGGCAACCGCGCCTGCGCCGAGATTGTGGACGGTGCGTTGACCACGCAGGACGGCAAAACCTTTGCGTTTGGCTCTGCCGTTTGCCTTGGCGACCAATACGGCCTGGAGCAGGGCTACCTCTCCTTTGACCTTTGCCTGACGGGCGGTACGACCTACCTTGGCGTGCGCAACTCGCAGACCGCCGTTTCCCACAAGAAGCGCGGCATCTGGTTTGCCTTTGACAATTCGGGTAATTTGCGCATCTTTGAGCCGGAATGCGGCTTGGAAGCCACGCTGCCGCTTGCGGTAGACCTTTCAAAGTCCTCCACCATTACGCTGCACGACGCGCTGGACACCATTGCGCTGTACGCAGGCGAGCAGCTGATCGCCGTGGTGCAATACGCGGTATCGGGTCATCTTGCGTTTGCCGATGCCGACGGCAAGGTACTGGCAGAGACCGACGCCTGCGAGCTGTACCAGACCGGCTACTTCACCTTAGAGCTTTGCGACATTGACGGCTACGTGGACAACGTGCGCTTTACCAACGTGCAGGAGGAGTGGAACATTCCCGAGACAGACACGCTGCGCACGATCGATTACTCCACCTGGACGGCAACCGACGCGCTTGACCGCACCACCGCAGACAGCACCGCAGCAGGCGCACCCAACTCCAACCGCTACGTGGGTCTGTTCTACTTCCTTTGCTGGGTAGGCGCAGGACAGGTTGTGCAAGACAACACCAAGCTCTACTTAGAAATGGGCTATAAGGACGCAAAGACCTGGATCGAAAATCAGGGTGGCGAGGCGTACTGGGCAGAGCCCTATTTCGGCTACTACCGCAACACCGACACCTGGGTCTACCGCAAGCACGGCTATATGCTGGAGCAGGCGGACGTGGATTTCATTTTCTTGGACGTTTCCAATGCCGAAGTGTTCATTTCTGGTCACACCGCGCTGTTTGACACCTGGCTTTCCATGCGCAAGCAAGGCATTGACACCCCGCAGATCGTATTCTTCAACGGTGACACTCCCACCACCTTCCAATCCAATATGTCCACGCTGTTCACCACCGTTTACTCGGATGACAACTGGGCAAAATACGAGGAGCTCTTCTTCCTTTGGGAGGGCAAGCCGCTGGTATTCGGCAACTATTCCGGACTTTCGGGCGAGATCAAGCAAAAGGTAGACGAAAAGTTTACCGTGCGCGGCAGCTGGGCTTGGATCGACAGGGATAACTACTGGTCCTGGCTGCAGGAATATCACTACGACACCGAAACGGGCGAGGCACGCATGGAAAACGGCGGCTGGGGACGCGATGCAACCGGCAGAATCGAATCGCTTTCCATCGCCATGGGACACCACCCCACCACATCCAAGGGACGCAGCTTCGTCAACGGCAAGACCATCAAGACCTCGGACATGGGCTTTTCTGCCGTGGAGCAGGCAGGACAGGGACTTGGCTTTGCCTCTCAGTTCAACGCCATGCAAACGCTCGTAGACCAAAACGTAGACGAGGATCAGCCCTTCGTGCTTATGATCACGGGCTGGAACGAATGGATCGCAGGCTGCTTCCACTCCGATACCCGCGAGGGAATGGCAGGCACGCGTGCCAAGTTCCTGTACGTTGACCAGTTCAACTGTGAGTTTTCACGTGACGGCGAGCCCATGCGAAACGTGGACGGCTACGGCATTGGCGATAACTATTACTATCAGATGGTGGATCAGATCCGCCGCTACAAGGGCATTGACGCAACGCCTACGGCTGACAACCAGACCTCTATCGATATTTACGACCTCTCCTCCTGGGAGAACATTTCCCTTTCCTACATGGATTCGCTCTACGACGTTGAGCACCGCAACACCATTTCCTACAACCCGCACTACCGCTACATCAACAACACGGGGCGCAACGACTTTGACTATGCCAAGGTCTCTCAGGACTCCGCAAACCTTTATTTCCTGGTAAAGACCTCGTCGGATATCATCATTGACAACGGCAGCACCTGGATGAACCTTTACCTCAACGTGGACGGCGACGTCACGACGGGCTGGGAGGGCTTTGATTACGTGCTCAACCGCGATCGCGACTCCTTTGTCGTAACGGTAGAGAAGTTCAAGGACAACACCTTTGAGACCGAGGTCGTCGGCGGCGCGTACTATTATTTGGAGGGCAGCTACATGGCGATTTCGCTGAGCAAATCCCTCCTGGGAACAAACGGCAAGGTGGAGAACATGACCTTCAAGTGGGCAGACAACTCCGTGGACAACGGCGACCCCATGGCGTTCATGGATCTTGGCGACACCGCCCCCGACAACCGCTTTGCATTCGTTTACAAGTGCGACGGCTACACCGACCGTGACCCCCCCAAGACCACGCTGGTCTATGACGCAAGCAACGCAACCCTCAACGGCGCGCACGTGCAAAAGCCCGAGGGCGAGGTCAACATCACGCTCAAGGACGCCATGGTGGACGTACTGTACGACCTTTCCAACGTGAAGCCGGGCGCATTCGTGGCAAGCACCCCGCTGGCAGAGCAATTTGAGCACGCCGCAGGCACGCCCGGCAGCACCGTGCAGGTCATCAAGGGCAACAAATTCAACTACCTGCGCATGAAGGAGGTCAGCGACCTGCGCACCTGGAACGACGTGGAGGGCTCTTACGAGTTCGCCGCCGACGTGCACATGGTGGACTACGGCAACAGCGCGATCTACGTGCGCGGTGAGATGCCCGGTGCATACACCCCCACCAATCCCGCCAACAGCGGCATCAGCCAGGTATTCAACTACTTTGAGTGGGACTGGTACCGTGAAAACGGCGGCAAGGACGGTTCTTCCTCCTCTGCAGGCTCGGGCATCGGTATCTACCCCGAGGAAAATCGCATTACCATCCGCATCAAGCGATATGCCCCCGACGGACTTGGCGTCGCCTCCTCGTCCTACTCCTTCCCCTACTCCGGCAAATTCACGCCCGACGCCGACGGCTGGTTCAAGCTGCGCGTCAAGGATGACGGCAAGACTGTTTCCATTTACATGAACGATACCTTGATGTGCACCATCAAGCTGGAAAATCCCGGCGTCGTGTACGAAACCGACGGCACGGGTCAAGAGTACTACGGCAAGGCAACGCTGTTCACCGCGGACGGCGAGCAGGTTTTGGAGGTGGAAAACACCAGACTCAACTCCCAAGGCTCGCAGATCGCGCTGACCACGCGCTTCCAGACCATGGAATTTGCCAACCTCTACATTGCCTACGAAACGCAGGTTGCTGTGGGCGGCAAGGTGGACACCGCGCTGACACAGAGCACCGAGCAGATTGCATACACCCCCGACAATCGCCTGCTCTCCACGCTTGACATGGGCTCTGCTCCCGCAGAGAGTGAAGCCGAAACAAATCCCCCCGCACAGACGCAGCCCGAGGAGCAGATGCAAAAGAAGGGATGCAAATCCCTGGTCGCATTCCCCGCTGTGCTGATCGCCATCGCCGCGTGCGCGGTAGTATGCAGCATAAAGAAACACTAACCCCAAATCAGAGCCGCGCTTGTGCGCGGCTCTTGACACAAAGGACGAAACATGATATACGCAGCAAAGCAAAAAAGCGTTGTACTCAAAGATACAACGCTCCAATATATCGAGTTCGGCAAGGGCACGCGCCCGCTTGTCATGATCCAAGGGTTGAACACGAACGGCATTGACGGCGCGACAGACTCCTTGGCGTTTGCCTATCGCATTTTTGCCAAGGATTTCAAGGTCTACCTGTTCGACCGCCGCCCCGCGGTCTGGGAAGGCATTACCGTGCGCGACCTTGCCGCCGACGTAGCCGCCGCCATGGACGCGCTGTCCTTATCCGACGCCTGCGTGCTGGGCGTTTCACAGGGCGGTATGATCGCGCAGTATTTAGCGATTGAACGCCCCGACCTTGTTGGCAAGCTGGTGCTTGCGCTCACGCTTTGCGAGAACAACGACACGGTCACCGACGCCATTGATACGTGGGTACACTTGACCGAGCAAGGCGACTTTCAGACCTTGGTTGCCGACATGGCAG
Source organism: Eubacteriales bacterium (assembly GCA_045587385.1). Lineage (GTDB taxonomy): Bacteria > Bacillota > Clostridia > Oscillospirales > CAG-272 > SVQP01. Next base: position 5,204 of record JAZNCE010000064.1, on the reverse strand, counting down.
AGCGCATGTACTCCCCCGCCTATCTGCGACGTTACAAGCCGCTTTTGCCGCTCTTGACGCGCGTGCAAACGCCCAAGGATAAGGAGCGCTTTATCATTTTGGCGAAATCCTGCCTGACCTGCAATACGGCAGCCGAGCTGCACAAAATCACATGCCCCACGCTGGTCATTGGCGGTGCGCAGGATAAGGTGGTGGGCGCGGACAGCGCAAAGATCTTGGCGCAAAGGATCGGCTGCCCCATGCACCTTTACGATAATCTCGGTCACGCCGCCTACGAGGAGGCAAAAGATTTCAATAAAATCGTGTATGATTTCTTTGCAGATTGAAAAATTTTTCAACTTTTTTTGAAAAAACGTGTACATTTCACAGAAAAAATGCGTCTATATAGGTGAAGAGCATTTATTCCTATACGTATCAACCGTAGGGACACTCGGGGTGAATCGCAATCCCGGGTTCAAGCTCTTGACAAAAAAATGATACAATAGGAATTGGAGACCCTACACAATCACAACCACGGAGGAAAGCACGATGAAACTACAACCGATGCTCAAAATTCTTTGCGCCGTCATACTCGGCGTTCTGATTGCCGCAGCCTTGGTCGGCTGTAAGCAGGAGACCGCCACCATCTATCCCTGCTACTTCAACGCGGATGTTGCCGACGTGGACGCAACCACCATCCGCGCTGCCATAGAAGAGGCTGGCTGGGAGCTGCAAAGCAGTGAACCGGACGACTATTACGGGAACACCACCACGCACATCTATCAGCTGATCACGGGCGACCAAAAGCAAGGCATTGTCATCTATGAATTTGAAAATGCCGAGCAGGCAGAGCAAGCTTACGTGCAAGACGTGATCGGCACCATCTTCCCTGCCACGATTTTCCCGGACGATTACTCCCTGTATTCCAAATACATCCGCATTTCCAATTGTCTGATCATGACAATAAACAACGGCCACGTGGAGCTGTTGGAGCTTTTGGGGCTTGGTACCGTGGAGCCTCTGGAGGTGCCCACCGAGAACACCCAAAAGCTGCACAGAAAGATCAAGAGCGTGGATATTGAAGCAGTCAAAACTGCAATGGAGGCAGACGGTTATACGTTCTATCCCATAGAATTTATCGACAGCGAGGAGTTTGGTCCTACCTACGTCATCGTATCTCCCGAGCAGGACAGCGCATACGTTTACACGCTTTCCACACACAAGCCCATCCTCGGTACGTCATATACCTATTACATCTATAGCATTCTCGAGCGCGTCGCGCTTGATTATAAGAGCGAAGGCAGTAAAAAAGGCGATGATCTTTACGTCGGCATGCACTTCGTCGGCTTCAAGGACGGCGGCTGCGTCTTGTGCTACGGCGATACCTTTGCAGAGATCGAAAAATATTTTGCTGAATAAACAAGCACGTAAAAAGGGGCTGAGTTTTCACTCAATGTCATTAAGTTAAGGAAAACTCATAGTGGGCATCCAAACAATGCGGGTACGCGCCAAAAAGCCGTCCCCTCGGGGGAAGGTGGGATCCCACGAGCGCAGCGCAGTGGGAGGAAGGGGTAGCGTATCAGATTTGGAACGTTTTGTTTCGTACAAATTGCATACAAATTTGACAAAATGACGGTTTCCCGAGTTGAATAGTCGACCCCTTCCTCCCGTGACGCTACGCTACGGGAGCCCACCTTCCCCCGAGGGGACGGCTTTTCGGCGTGCATCACACGGACGCTCCCTCACCAAAACGGACATTCCCTTGCAAAACTACTTAAATACATAGACCAAATAGTACAAGAAAAGGGCTAAGTTCAAGACTCAGCCCCTCTTTGTTTGTGAATCAAACCCGCACGCCTGTTTGACGATACACCTCGTCCAAAAACAGCTCCTGCAGCTTGTGCGCCAACACCTGATCCTTGCCGCCGACGGGAGTGCCGTCAATGTCATACACGTAGAGCACGTTCTTGGTCGTGCTGCACAAAATGACCTCGTCCGCGTGCATGATCTCGTCCACGGTAAAGGTGCGCACCGAAACGGGAATGCCGTTTTGATCGCACACGTCGTGCAGCACGCGTCTGGTAATGCCGGGCAACACGTATTCGTCCAGCGGCGGCATGATCACCGCGCCGTCCTTGATCATCAGAATCGAGCTGTGCGCCGCCTCGGTCACGCGCTCGCCTCTGTGCCAAAGCACCTCGTCAGCCCCCGCACGCGTTGCCTTTTCGGACGCAAACACGTTGGGCATGAGGTTGGTGGTCTTGATATTGCAATACTGAAAACGCAAGTCCTCCAAGCTGATCAGCGACACCCGCTTATCCTTGGGAGCTACCGCGACCGGCTTTACAAACATGATCAGATTGGGCGCGACCCCCTCGGGATATTCGTGCTTGCGGGGCGCAGCACCGCGCGTCACCTGTAAATATAACATATGCGCGTCACCCTCGGCAGCGGCAAGCAGGCGATCGATCTCGCTATTGAGCTGCTCACGCGGCATGGAAAATGCGATATCGGTCAGCGCACAGCTGTTGTACAGACGGTCAAGGTGCAAATCCAGCGCAAAGGGCTTGCCGCCAAGCACCAGCACGGCATCGTACACCGCGTCACCGAAAAATACGGATCTGTCGGACAGCGGAATGACCATCTCGTCAAAATTCCCGATCTGCCCGTTAAAATATGCCTTTGTTACCATCTCGCACCTCCTTGGAAAAGCCTTACAGGAGTATATTGTACCACGCATGCGCGCGTGTGTCAAGGTTTTTTTCATTTGTCCGACGCAGCGTATCCCAAACGCGTCATCCTTGACCGTAGGGCGGGGGGCTTGCTCCCGCAGCATCATGCCATCGGTATATTTTCGAGTGTTTTTTTGTCTAACACCCACGGCAGGTCGGTTTCAAAGTCGATCTGCATGACAGGCGCGTCAAACTCCTTTTCGGTCATCAGGCACTCCTCACTAAACCACACCTTGAAATCCTCGGTTACCCCATACGCCTCCTCAGGTCGCAGAGTGATCGTATGTTCGCCGTCCTCTTTGCCCTTGACAACCTTGCCGCAAACATGCAGCCATCCGCCGTAATGCACGCTTCCGTCGCGGTTGCGGTTGTACGCAACGCTTTCGGTGATCATGGAAAGGTTGACACCGAGATTCCAAAAGAACATATGCACGTTGTTCGGCAAGGACGTTACGACCTTTTGGTAATTCGCGCAATAGTCGCACTTGCACCGCTCGTTTACCGGTCTCAGCTTGGTATATACCTCGCGCGTCTTTTCCACGTCCACCTCAATGACGTAGTCACCAAAGGTAAAGCGCGTTGCGCGCTCCGAAAAGCCCATGTCACCGATCTGCTTTTGCAGAATATAGTGACGTATGCAAAGTCCCTCGTGGTTCTTGGAAAGATCGCGGATGATGTTAAATCCCGCCTGCTTGTACATAGTCAAAAGTGCCTCGAAATCTGCCTTTTCCGCAAACACGCCCTCGTAGAGATACGCCTCAGCGTGCGTATACCCCCGCCTTTGCGCACTGACCAGCGCATGGCGCAAGAGGCTTTCCCGCATGCCGCTGTTTTTGAACGCGGGGGCGACCAGCATTTCTACAATGGCAAGGATCTTGCTGCCCTTGGGCGTTGTGGGGATGGCACGCTCCTCCTCGGATATACCAAGTGAGAAATACTTTTCCTTGTCCTTGCAGTTGATATATGCAAGAATGTCATTCCCCGCATGAGCGCAATACCCCGTCATCGTGCCCTTGGTGATCAGCCGTTCCACAAGCGCACGATAATATTCATTCATCTGCGCGTCGAAATAGCCGCGGAATCGGAAATTGCTCGTCACGTTTTGATAATCGATCTCATAATCATACCCCGTACTGTAATTGGACCACGTTGGACCGCAGGCATACGTTTTGCAAAAATCATAGTACGCTATCCACTCATGCAGTCTAAGCGGACTGTAGGTGATCTGCTCGCTTACAATGCGCGATTTGAGCGCATCTGTCGCCTTATCCTCCAAAAGATGCATCTGACTTCGCAAAAATGCGCACACCGAGCCGTGCACGCTGACCTCGTTATGCAAAAGATCAAACAACGGGGCGCGGCAGGGCTTGATACCGCGCTTGGTGCCGTCGTACTGCTTTGCAAATTCGTAAGCCTTGGTCAGCGCATCCGCAAAGCCCTCGGTATCTCCCTTCTCGCGGCACTGCGCGGCAACCTTGGCGTAGTACAGCCAATACTCGCTTTGATATATCACGTCCTCACCAAGCATAGCTTCGGTAATGATGCGGTACGCCTCCAAGGACTCGGGTGTATTGTACTCCGACAAATGTGCACACAGCGTGCGCATATCCCCACGTATCTGCTCCTGCTTGCAGCGGCGTTTTTCCTCACCGATCAGCATCGCCGTTCTGTTCCCCGGATCTTTGAGCGTCTTGACCAGTTTTTCCGCCTCTTCCATCTGTCCGCGGGCACGGTATGCGCGCACAAGCATGGTGGTATAGGTTTCGTTCTCGGGATACTTATAGTGCAATTCCTCAAAATGCGGTATCGCACGGCTAAGATAATAAATGGAGTTGGGACGTTCCTTGAGATCGCGCTCTCCAAGGAACAGCTCGTCGCAGGCACGGCGGTAGAGGAAGGTTTCGTCATCGGGATACTCCTCCAGCGCCTCCAAGGACACAAGCAGCGAAAATTCCTCGCCCCAAGCAAGACTGGACTGAAACTTTTTCTCCAGCTCCTGCCTACGGTCACCGCCCAGCAGCTCGTTGACGCCGACGCCCAACGCCTTGGACAGCGGCAGCAAAAGCCCGATATCCGGCATGCTTTGCCCTGTTTCCCACTTGGATACCGACTGCGCTGTCACGTTCAGCTCCTGTGCCAAGGCATCCTGCGTCAACCCCTTGGCTTTGCGGTAGCGACGGATCACCTCGCCCAGCGCATTTTGATTCAACTGATTTGCGGACATAAGCACCTCCCGTGTGTGTTTCTGTTTTCATTATAGCATAAAGGTTTTTCAAATGCAAGAGAAAATGCTGCGAGCCAAATACAACCGTCAGTTGATTTTGGAGGAAGTAAAAGGGCAGCCATATCGGACAATGTCATTAAGTTAAGAAAAACCCACTGCAGACAAGAAAGCGGAACGGATGCGCGCCGAAAAGCCGTCCCCTCGGGGTAGCGAAGCGGCACGAGCGTAATGAATGACATGCCTGTGGCATGTCAGAACGCGAGTGTGAC
>JAZNCE010000063.1:0-14280 GCA_045587385.1 Eubacteriales bacterium | reverse complement strand
CCCCCCTCCGGGAGGGGGGAATGTCAGCGCTGCCTTGCGCCAAGCGCAGGGGGGAGAGCGCGAATACAATCGGTTTCTGCGCGTAATATCTCCATAGCAAAAGCAGAAGAAGTCGGATCGTAGCCATGTCGTTCTGTGTGCCAAGGAGTTGATAGCCCCAGTTGTCTTCCTAAGACCGCTTGGCCTCCGACTTCCCCCCTCCGGGAGGGGGGAATGTCAGCGCTGCCTTGCGCCAAGCGCAGGGGGGAGAGCGCGAATAGAATGGATTTATGACGCAAATGCGGCAACGAAATTTGCTACATTGCATAAAAAAGCAGGAATCTGCTCTAAATCGAACAAATTCCTGCTATTTTCCCGTTATTTCCGCAGCCCCATGGGGCTTTCTTTTTGTATTACAGCAAATGCGCGTACAGTTCCTCCGGACTTTCGGGGGAGAGATAGATGGGCGGGATGTCGAAGGCTGTCTTGCAGCCGATCTCACCGTTTTGCCCCAGTCTGTATGCCGCTCTTGCAAAGGCAACGAGCACGCTGCCCGTGAAATCGGGGTTGGATTCCAGCTTTAATGCATATTCAACGGTGTGCGCCGATCCCGTTGCCGCATTGCCCGATACGATGACCTTGCCGCCGTGGGGGAGCCCCGCGTGGTCGCGGTGCAATTCTTCAAGGCTGACAAAATGCACCGTGGTCTTGTAGGGTGCAAAGTAATTGGGCATGGTCACGATGCTGCGCTCGATCTCGGCTTCGTCCGCGCCGTCCTTGATGGCAACGTAGCAAACTCTCTCGTGCATGTCCGCTGCCTTGAAATCGGGCTTCTCGCCTGCTCTGACGCGTGCGACCGCATCCTCTACGGGAACGGTGTACTGTCTTGCATCGGCAACGCCCTCGATGCGGCGAATGGCGTCGGAATGCCCTTGGCTGACGCCCGTGCCCCAGAAGGTGTAGGCGCGGCTATCGGGCAGAATACTCCGGGCGTACAGTCTGTTGATAGAGAACATACCGGGGTCCCAGCCAACCGAAATGACGGCAACCTTGCCGCCCTTGCGTGCGGCTTTGTCCACGTTCTCTCTGTGCGCAAGGATATTGGCGTGCGTGTCAAAGCTGTCGATGACGTGAAATTTTTCAGCAAGCGCGGGAGTGGACGTGGGCAGGTCCGTTGCCGAGCCACCGCAGTTGATGACCACGTCAATGCCGTCCGACATGTCCGTCAGCGTGTCCATATGATATACGGGCAAGCCGTATGCGCTCTGCACGCCCTTGGGATCGCGGCGCGTGAAGATACCCACGGCTGTCATGTCGGGCGCGGCAGTGAGCGCGGCTTCCACACCGCGTCCGAGATTACCGTAACCCACAATCGCTACTCTCATAATCCTTCTCCTTGTTCAGATCTGCAAGCATGCTCTGCATGTCGTAAAGCCCTGCAGGCTGCTTTGCAATATAGGCTGCGGCAGTCAGCGCGCCCTCTGCAAACAAAGCGCGGGTGTGCGCCTTGTGCTCCAGCGTGATGGTCTGGCTTTCGGTGCAAATGCAAACCTTGTGCTCGCCCACCACGTTACCCATGCGCACAGCGCTGATGCCGATATCCTGCTTTTCGCGCTTGCACTGTCCGCTTCTGCCCAGCACGCGGCGCGCATCGGGGCGCACCTCTTCGATTGCCCCTGCAAGCATGAGGGCTGTGCCGCTGGGGGCGTCCGCCTTGTATTTATGGTGTACTTCAATAATTTCAATATCCGCGTCGGGGAATGCGCGCGCTGCCTGCTTGGCAAGCTGCAAAAGCACCGCAATGCCTACCGACATGTTGCCCGAATGGAACACGGGGACGTGCTCTGCCGCCTTGGCGATATGGGCAAGCTGCGTTTCGTTGTGTCCCGTCGTGCCAATGACGCAAGGAAGGGCGTTTGCCACGGCAAAGTCCAGCACCGCGTCGGTCGCACTTGCGTGTGAGAAATCCACGATCACGTCGGGTATCTCGCCGCACGCGGCAGGGGTGTGGGGATAGTCGTCGGAAAACGCGTCCACGCCCAGATAGGCTGTCGTGCCTGCGTAGTTGTTTTTGGCAAGCGTGATAAGCTCCTTGCCCATTCTGCCCGCAGCACCGATGATCATGACCTTCATACGTCCAGTCCCACCTCTCTCATGCGTGCGTACAGAATTTCTGCATGTGCCTCTTCCATTTCGGTCAGGGGCAGACGGATGGCAGGGGAGCAGAAGCCCATCTTTGCCATGGCAGCCTTGACGGGAATGGGATTGACCTCGGAGAAGAGTGCCTTGATCAGGGGCAGGTACTTGCATTGCAGCGCAGCCGCACCCTGCACGTCTCCCTGCCAGAACAGCTCACAGATCTGCTTGGTCTCGCGGGGGATGACGTTGGAAAGCACCGAAATGCAGCCAAGACCGCCCATGGAGAGAACGGGCACGATCTGGTCGTCGTTACCGGAGTAAATGTCCATCTTGTCGCCTACCAGCGCAGCGGTCTCCACGATCGCGCTGATGTCGCCGTTTGCTTCCTTGATGGCTACGATCTTGTCGTTTTTGGCAAGCTCTGCGTAGGTCGCGGGCGCGATGGCGCAGCCGGTACGGGAGGGCACGTTGTATGCAATGATGGGCTTGTCGGATGCGTCCGCAATGGCGTTGAACATCTGGACAAGACCCTTTTGGGTTGCCTTGTTATAATAGGGGGTGACGACCAGCATCGCGTCCGCGCCAACCTCGGCGGAAAAGCGAGTCAGGTCGCAAGCGTAGGCGGTGTCGTTACTGCCCGTGCCCGCAATGATGGGCACGCGGTGCGCTGCGCGCTCGACGGAGTAGCGGATGACCTCGCGGTGCTCCTCGTCGGTTAAGGTAGAGCCCTCACCCGTTGTGCCTGCAATGACCAAAGCGTCAATGCCGCATTCGATCTGCCAATCGATCAAGCGTCCGAACGCCTCGTAATCCACGCTGCCGTCTTGGTGCATGGGAGTGATGAGTGCGGTGGCAATGCCCTTGAAAATGGGAGTGTGTGTCATGTGAAATTCTTCCTTTATATTACATATTTTTTTATACAAGCAGAAAAAGAGTGCCTTCCGCAGGGAAGACACTCTTGCATACGTGAAAACCGAAAATTCGGAAATAAGCATACAAAAGAGAAGCACCCCGCGAAAGCTCGCGACAGTCGAACATCTGTTATGGTGTTCGCCCAACCAATGCCGCTGCACCTGCGGCAGGATTTCGGCAAGTGTCCCTTTCGCTTACCAACGGCTGTGCTGCCTTTATGCGGTAAGGTACTCATGACGCCCTGCGCCTCGACTCTTATTATATCGCAATTATAAACGATTTTTCCTTTATTGTCAATAGGATTTGAAAATATTATTTGTCCAAAGAAAATTCGTCCAAGAAATATCCTCTGGTCAATGCGCGATCTCCCTGCGCATCTGTCACAACAAGGCGGAAATAAGCCCTCCCAAGCGGAAAACCGCTTTGCTTGATCTCGCCGATATAGCCGTTCAAATCAAACGCGGCATGTGTCATGCCCTCGCCGCTCTTGCGCGCTGCCCAACGGCCAACGGTGTGCACCTCTGCGCGCACTACGCGGGAGGTTGCGGGGAATGTAACCTTGAGCACGCCGTCTTCGAGGTACATCTCCTCAATCTCGGGACCCCAGGAGGCGTAGAAATCCCCCTTGGCATAGGCGGTCATGATGGCATCGTAGGAGAGCTCTTGCGCCTTGAAACGCACGTGACCGACGCACATGTCGTGGTTGCCGTGGCAGTCGTCGGTGGCAATGGGGTAGACTCGCTTGCCTGCCTTGAGAAAGTGATCCAAAACGTGATCACCCTGGTCCAGCACCCAGCCTGCCACCACGCAACCCGTGTTGTAGACCTCCACGGCGGTCAGCCCCTCAAGACCGATGTAGTCGGGGTAGGACTGAATGGACCAGTCGGGATGGTTGTAGCTGACAAGGTAGCCCTTGGCGCGCGCCTCGCCAATCATTTCGTTCTGACCCTCCACCGAATAAATACGCACGTAGTCGCCCTTGTAGTGGCTTTGCTTTGCGGCAAGGGCAGGTGCGTTGGCAAAGGTGTAGCGCGGATTGGGGCAAACGTAGTCGGTTTGATTGGGAATGGGAGAATAGAAATTCAAATGGTAGCAGGGCGTGGTCAGCCATGAGTTTCCAACGTCGGGGGCATTGGTTTCCACCTCGTAAGAGGTAATTGCCAAAAAGTCCGCGTCGTTAAGATCGGAGTGGTCGATCATGATATCGTGGTCGGTAAAAGCAACGACGCTGTATCCGTGCGCCTTGTAAATTTCCTTGATCTCGGCGGGCGTCTTGGAGCCGTCGGAGCAGGTGGTGTGCGTGTGCAGGTTTGCCTTATAAAAGCAGCCGTCCTTGGGAAGAAGATAGTGGATCATACATAGCTCCTCTCTAGCCGTACGGGAGTCGAACCAATTCGGTTCGATTCCCGTACGGCTAGCCTGTGTTCGGTGGTGTCTTGGGGAGAAATATCGTTATTTTGCAAAATCCGCCAGTGCCTGCGCGTCCTTGTCCGAGATGGGTTCAATGAAGGTAGGTCGGTTTTCCTCGGTACCGTATACGTAGATCATCAGCGTGCCCATAGGCTCTTTTTGGTAATCAATATCCTCGTTGAAGTAAATGTCCACGTAGACCGCCAGCACTTCAGCGCGCATAACGGGCTCGCCGTTCTCATCAATGTGATCCAAGATATCAATGCCGTCAAAGGTCAGTCTCTCGTAGTTGTAAAGGTTTTTGGTGTCCTTGACGCACGCGGTGGGCTGATAACGCTCAAAGCGCACGCAGGCAGGATCGTTGACATCATTGTCGTCGGGATTAGCGGGGGTCAGATCGTACGCCACGGTCACGGTCACGTCAAACCAGTCCTTGCCGCGCTCCAAAGGCGCGGGCTTGCCAAGATCTTCGGCAACGCGCTTGAGCGTACTGTTATTGTAGCGGAAGGTCAGCTGCAGCTGATCTGCCGCGGGGAGAAAATCCGCCTGTGTGACCGAGAAGTAGCCCTTTGCCTCGCCGTCGCGGATGATGGTGTCATATCTTTGGTGCAGCACGAAAAAATCGCCCGCATTGGGGTCTTGGGTATGCGCAGCGTATGCATCGCAAAGCGTTTGGTTGGGCTGGAGTGCCTGCATGGATTTGGGGTCGCCCGAGGACAGGATGCGCCAGAGTATCACGCCCAGCATTGCGCCGATAAAAAGTCCGATCAGCGACTTGATCACCCAGCCGATGATACGGGATGTGGTAGATTTTGCCATAGTTACTTTTCCTTTATTGCATGTATTTGAGCTTGTCCAGCGCGTTTTGCAGAATGATCTCTGCCGAAAGCGTGTCAATGACCTGCTTTCTTTTTGCACCGCGCGTGTCGGTTTCGTTTAAGTAGCGTGATGCCGCCATGGTGGTCATGCGCTCATCCAAGGTTGCCACGTGAACGTCGTCACCAAGCTTATATTGCAGAATGTTTGCGAATTTCTGTGCGTGCTGTGCGCGCGGACCAAACGAGCCGTCCATATTGACGGGCACGCCCACCACCACACCAATCACGCCCAGCTCACGCGCAATCTCGGCGGTTTTTTCCGCGGTTTTTTCCATGCCGCCCACGGAAATGGTCTGTCTGCCCGACGCCATGGTGCGCAGGGAATCGGAAACGGCAATGCCGGTGCGCTTGTCGCCAAAGTCCACGCCCAGCAGCTTGCCCTTGCTTTGTTTTAGTATCTGCATATGAAATTACCTCTGGATCATACGGTGCATGATGTTTGTAATACCCTGGTAGAAGTTGTCGTTATCGGTTTCGTTGTGCGGCTCATGGCGCATACCCTCGAAATACATTGAAGAAAGCTCCTTGGCACCTGCCTCGCGCAAGCGCGCCTCCACACAGCGGACACCCTTGCCGAAGTTGCCAACGGGGTCATTTTCTCCCGAAACGATCAGCATGGGGAGATCAAGCGGCATTTTGCTTGCCCAAGCCTTGTCGGATACATAGCCGAGCAGGGTAAAGAGCGTCAGATAGCCGTTGACAGTAAAGCGATAGTTACAGAACGGGTCAGCGTTGTATTTTTCAATGATAGCGTGGTCGCGGGTCAGCCATGCGTTTTTGATGCCGTCTGCCTTGAAGGGCTTGTCGTAAGAGCCGAATGCGATGTTGTAAAGCAGTGCCGAGCGGTTGTGCTTGCCGAAAAGTCCAAGCACGCGGCAAAGCAGCTTGCCTGCGCCCGTGGGGGCTTCGGGGCCTGCAGTACCGCTGATGACGGCGGCATCCCACGCATCCTTGTATTCGGTCAGTGCCCGGCGTGCCACAAAAGAGCCCATGCTGTGCCCGTACAGAATGACGGGCAGGGTGGGGAAGGTGGATTTGATCCAAGAATTGACCGCGTAAACGTCCTTGACAAGACAGCGCGCGGGGTCTTTGGCATCGGTGATATAGCCAAGCTCGTCCGCATTTCGTGCGGTGTAGCCGTGACCGAGGTGATCGTGACCCACTACGGCAAAGCCCGCGTCACACATGCGCTCTGCAAAATCGGTGTAGCGCAAGATATACTCGCACATGCCGTGCGAGAGCTGGATGACGCCTACGGGGTTCTCGGGCGTCCAGCACCAAGCGGCAAGCGTGTGGATACCGTCCGAGGAAGGCAGGGAAAACGCGTTTGCTGTGTATTTCATGGCAAGTCCTCCTTGATTCTGCGTTATATCTTTCCCGCCGTCAGCGAGATGAGAAGTTTGAGGTTGTCGGGCTGCACCTTTGCCTCGTGTGCCGCCTTGTTGCGGTGCAATTCGCCGCATTTTGTGCAGCGGTGCACGATTACGTAGCCCTTTTTGGGGTCGGGCTCTACCTTGATCGGTTCCATCTGCCCTTGGCACTCGCTTGCGCGGTCACCGGGAAAGACGTCAAGGTGCATCGACCACAGGCAAAAGGGGCAATGATTGCGTGAGGTATAGCCCAGCGGCTGCACCTCGCGCCCGCAATGCGCGCAGATAAAGCCGTCGTCGTTTTTGGTAAATCTCTTTTGCTCCATAGTTGCCTCCAAATGGGTATATATATTATATTTTAGTATATTTATAAGCCTTTGTCAAGATACAGATTGTGAACAAAGGAATATGCGAAATTGGCGGAATTGTAATACGGTTGATTTATAGGGGACACTTATGTGCACAAATATCTTTTCAAATCCCCCCAATTGCCTTGACAAAGGCTCTTGTTCGATGGTATAATAAAGTGACAAAACCTGCAACGGAGGAAAATCCAATGAACGCACAAAAGCTGCAAATGCTCAAGTCCAAGGCAAAAGCAATTCGTCTTGGCGTGCTGGAAGGCACACACGCTGCAAAATCGGGTCACCCCGGCGGATCGCTTTCGATCTCTGACCTCTTGGCTTACCTGTATTTTGACCACATGAACGTTGATCCCACGAACCCCAAGGACCCCAATCGTGACAGACTGGTGCTGTCCAAGGGTCACTGTGCGCCCGCGTTGTATGCAGCGCTGGCTGAGCGCGGATATTTTGATAAGGCACTGCTCTTGACGTTGCGTCAGCACGACTCCATTCTGCAGGGACATCCCGATATGAAGCATATCCCCGGTGTGGATATGTCCACGGGCTCGCTTGGCATGGGCTTCTCGGCTGCTTGCGGTATGGCTTTGGCAGCAAAGCTGGACGGCAAGGATTACCGCACCTACGCCATCGTTGGCGACGGCGAGAGCGAGGAGGGTCAGATCTGGGAGGCTTGCATGTTTGCAGCACACTACTCTCTTGACAATCTGTGCCTGATCCTTGACTCCAACGGCTTGCAGATCGACGGCCCCGTTGCCGAGGTCATCGGCCCTGCACCTTTTGAGGCAAAATTAGAGGCGTTCGGCTTCTTCGTACAGACCATTGACGGTCACGATTTTGAGCAGATCGAGGAGGCTCTTGAAAAGGCAAAGGCTGTCAAGGGCGCACCCAGTGCCATCGTGATGAACACTATCAAGGGTAAGGGCGTTTCCTTTATGGAAAATCAGGTCAAGTGGCACGGCTCTGCTCCCAGTGATGAGCAGTATGAGGCTGCTGTGGCAGAGATTTTGGCAAAGGAGGACTGAGCAGATGTATAAGATCGGTGATAAGGTAGCCACCAGAGATGCGTACGGCAAGGCGCTGGTGGAATTTGCAGAGCAATATGATTTTGTGGTACTGGATGCTGACCTTGCGGAGGCAACCAAGACCGTGACCTTTAAGAAGGCATACCCCGACAGATTTTTCGATTGCGGTATTGCCGAGGGCAATATGATGTGCGTGGCTGCAGGACTTGCGGCTGCGGGTAAGACCGCGTTTGCATCGTCCTTTGCTATGTTTGCAGCAGGCAGAGCGTACGAGCAGGCAAGAAATGCGGTCGGTTACCCCCACCTCAACGTCAAGATCGGTGCTACGCACGCGGGTCTGGCGGTTGGTGAGGACGGTGCGACCCACCAGTGCCTCGAGGATCTTGCGCTCATGCGCACCATTCCCGGCATGACCGTGATCAACCCCGCGGACGCTGTGGAGGCAAGATTGGCGGTCAAATGCGCAATCGAGACCGACGGCCCGTTCTACATTCGTTTCAGCAGAAATCCTCTGCCCGTCGTCAATGACGAAGAAACTTACACCTTTGAGCTTGGTAAGGGCGTGACCTTGCGTGACGGCAAGGACGTGACGCTGGTGGCAACCGGTTACATGGTTTCCATGGCACTTGAAGCCGCAGAAATGCTGGCAGGTAAGGGCATTGACGCAAGAGTCATCAATATTCACACGCTCAAGCCTCTGGACAGCGAGCTGATCTGCAAGGCAGCGGCAGAAACCGGTGCGATCGTGACGGCTGAAGAGCACAACGTCATCGGCGGTCTTGGAGCGGCTGTGGCGCAGGCAGTATGCCGGGGTTGCCCCGTGCCCGTCTTGAGCGTTGGTACAGAGGACGTGTTCGGCAGATCGGGCAAGGTTCCGCCGCTCTTGGAAATGTACGGCTTGACCCCCGCGAACATTGCAGACAAGGCAAAGAAGGCAATTGCACTCAAGAAGTAATGAAAATGATAAAACCGCAGGGAATGCCCCTGCGGTTTTGTTTTGCTCAAAACGACCTCTCTCATGAAAAGTTTTGATCGAGCTTTTTCAAAAGCTCGCGGGGACTTGGGGCAGCGCCCCGAGTCGCGCCCGCAGGCGCGAAATTCCTTAAAACGGCCTTTCATTTCGCGCAGCGAAATATGTTCTTCTTTGGGCCTCTTTGCTCAAAAAGAACGGAGAGGATTACCTCAATGTGATATATCCTGATTTTTTCCGTTCTTTTTTTGAGCAAGTAGCCGCAAAAAAAGAACCAAAAAAACGGCGTTGGAGAAATTTCGCGCCTGCGGGCGCGACCAAGGGCTGCGCGCCCTTGGATGGGCGGTCGCTTTTTAGAAAAGCGACGCAAAAACTTTCATGATGGACTTGTCCGTGTGGTGAAAGTCAAGCAATTGACGTTTGCGTGTTCTAATCCTCTCTTTTCACTCATACATTATAGCGAACAAAACAGGGGAGGATGCATATTTATGCCTGAACATTCCATTTATCAAGATATTGCCGAGCGTACGGGCGGTGACGTCTATATCGGGGTCGTCGGCCCCGTACGTACCGGGAAATCCACCTTTATCAAACGCTTTATGGAAGCCCTCGTGCTTCCCAACATTGGCGAAGGATACTCGCGCGATCGTGCGCGTGACGAAATGCCGCAGTCCGCTGCGGGCAAGACCGTCATGACTACCGAGCCCAAATTCATTCCCGACGAGGGGGTTGCCATTCAGATCGACGATTGCGCCTCGCTGCGCGTCAAAATGATCGATTGCGTGGGGTACATTGTGCCCGAGGCGCTCGGCACGATTGAAAACGGGCAGCCCCGCATGGTGCGCACGCCCTGGCAGGAGGAGCCCATGCCCTTTGTGGAGGCTGCCGAGATGGGCACGCACAAGGTCATTACCGAGCATGCGACCATCGGTATGCTGATCACAACCGACGGCAGCATTGGCGACATTTCGCGGCAGAGCTACGTCGAAGCCGAGGAGCGCATCGTGGGTGAGCTCAAGGCGTTGGGCAAGCCGTTTGCCATGATCCTCAATTCGGTCAATCCCTCCTCGGAGAGTGCTATGCACCTGGCGTATGAACTGGAGGAAAAATACGGCGTGCCCGTTGCGCTGGTTTCGTGTCTGGAGCTGGATGCCGAGGACATCCGCCATATCTTAGAGCTTGTGCTGCACGAGTTTCCCGTCTCGGAGATCGCGCTGCACCTGCCCGAATGGACGCGCGCTCTCGATGCCGAGCACCCCATCCGCCGCTCGCTCTTGCAATCCATTCGCCGCTGTGCCGATCGCGTAAACAAGATCGGGGACGTCAAGGACGCCTTTGCCGATCTTGGCGATAATGAGTATATCAAGGCAGCCGAGATCAACCGGATCGACCTCGGCACGGGCAAGGTGCGCATTTCCATGGAGCCCATCGACGGGCTTTACTATCAGGTCATCAGCGAGCTGACGGGCTTTGAGATCGAGGGCGAGCAGGAGCTGATCGCGCTGCTGCGCCGCCTTGCCGTGGTACAAGAGGAGTACAACAAGATCGAGGGCGCGTTGCGTGACGCCGAGGAGAAGGGGTACGGCATTGTCATGCCCGATATTGAGGATATGACCTTGGAAGAGCCGCGCATCGTCAAGCAGGCGGGGGGCTACGGTGTCAAGCTGCGCGCGGGCGCGCAGTCCATCCATATGATCCGCGCCAATATCTCTGCCGAGGTCAGCCCCATGGTGGGCAGCGAGCAGCAGTCCGAGGATTTGGTCAAGTACATGCTGCATGAATTTGAGGAAGACCCCAAAAAGATCTGGGAGTCGCATATGTTCGGCAAGAGTCTTTACGAGCTGGTCAACGAGGGGCTGCACGCAAAGCTTGCGCACATGCCCGAGGCGTCGCGCACCAAGATCGGCGATACGCTCGAAAAGATCATCAACGAGGGCAGCAACGGTCTGATCTGCATTATTTTGTAAATTTACTGCGAAAAAAGGGGCGCAAGCCCCTTTTTGTATTGAAAAATCCGTTAAAAAATGTTATAATGAAACAAATTATTCCGGATTTGAATTGTTATATATCATAGAGTCAAAAAAAGGAGAATAACAATGAAAAGAATTTTGCTTGTATATGTTTTGATGGCGGCAATGCTTTGCGCCTGCCTGATCTCTTGCGCTAACGGGGAGAAATTGCCGCAGCTTCCGTGCACGCTTTACAAAGTAGAGGATCATTTCTATATCGCAGTAGATTACGGGTCATTGGAGCAGGAAGCGTATCGGCTGGACGTTCCCGAGGAGATTGACGGGCTTCCTGTAGCCCGTATCAGAGGTAATGGCTTTTCCGGTATAACCCAGCTGGTGATCTTGCACGTGCCAGGATCGGTCAAGCAAATTGACGAGTCAGCTTTTTTGGGATGCACCTCTTTGCAAAAGGTGACCGTCGACCGCGGTGCGGAAACAATCGGAGGGGCTGCGTTTGCCGATTGCACGGCCTTGACCAAAGTGACCTTGCCGAATACTTTGACGTATATGGGGTGGTGCATTTTTCAAGGGTGCACTTCTTTGACCGAGATCACGTTTGAGGGCACGCGTGCCGAGTGGGATGCGCTGGAAAAGGAAGAAGCCTTTTGGACGAATAGTGACCAGGATGATTTGCCTTGGTATTACGGCTCTGCCATCAAGGTCGTACATTGCACCGACGGGGATATTGCCGTTGGGGAATAATACAACAAATACATAAAGGGGCACAAGCCCCTTTTTGTATGCACGCGCCTTGACAAAGACGGCATGGGGCGGTATAATATGCGTGTAAGAAAATGCATTTCATGCAAAGAAGATGGGAAAAGCAGGCAAGTGCTGCCGCTTTTTTTCAGCTTTGAAGAAAGGACGGATGTTTATGTTTTTTGATGAAATCATTCACGGTACGCAGTATTACCGTTCGCCCACCCCGCTGCCCGAGGAATGGGAAGGGGATATTGCCGCTCTCGGTGACGCTCATCTGGACACCTTCCAGATTCGCATCAACTGGCGTTGGAATGAGAGACGGGAGGGCGTTTACGATTTTTCCGACGTGGATAGGCTGATGGATCTTGCCGAGAAGTATAACCGTAAGGTCATCATCAAGTTCTTGCTGGAATGTGCCCCCCAATACGTGTTTGAAAAATACGAGGGCACGCGCATCGGCCCGCGCGGTGAGCAGCTTCGCGGCGGCTCGCACGGTGCGTTTTACGGCGGCTGGCGTCCTTGCTTCACCAATCCCCAAGTGCAGGCGGCTGCCAAGAGATTTGTAGAAAAGGTTGCCGAGCGTTATGCGGGACGCAAAAATCTGATCCTTTGGAATGCCTGGAACGAGATCCGTAACCGTCCCATTGAGGATTGCTTCTGCAAATACTGCCGTGCAGGATACGGCAAATATCTGCAAAAGAAATTCGGCACGGTGGAAAAGCTGAATGCGTTTTACGGCGTGGCGGAGGATAGCTTTGAAACGATTGCCCTGCCTGCTATGCCGCACGGATATTGGGATATCTATGAGTTCAAAAAATACAAGGGCTCGGCGGAGCTGCACGATTGGCTGCGTTTTGTATACGAGGGTGTGCGCAAGTATGATAAGGAGCGTCCCATCATGGCGCACGTGGGCTTTACAAGCGCGTTCCAGCTTTCTATTAGCGACGTTTGCGACGATTACGAGGTATCAAAGGCTGTGGACTTCTGGGGAACCAGCGTGCCCTGCGATACCGAGATGCGCACGCACGAGCAGCGCCTTGATTTTATGATGCTGCACGATTTCCTCCGTTCGGTGGACAAGAATTATTTCATTCACGAGATCTATCCCGGACTTGGTATGTTCAAGTATAAGTATGACACGCCCTTTGACATGGAGTTCAAGACCTATGCCTCCTTGGCAGGCGGTGCAAAGGGTATGGTGTATTGGCAGTACAGAGCCGAGCGCCTTGGTCACGAGCAGGATTGCGCGGGACTTGTCCGTATGGACGGCAGCCCTCGTCCCGTGCTGCGGACTGTTGGTGATTTCGGTGCGGATCTTAAGAAAAATATGCAGTATCTGGCGGGTGCCGAGGTCAAGGATGCCGAGGTCGCCATCGTGTTCGACTTCAATTCCATGCTGCTTTCCGAGATTGAGGACGCCTGCGGCGCGGACTTCTCCTTTGAGTTTGCAAATCCGCAGTTCTACTATCGCAACGCGCATGCGGGCATGTACCGTTTGTTCTGCAACAGTGATTACGCCGTGGATTACGTCAGTGCATCCCGCCCCGAGGAGTTTGCAAAATACAAGGTGCTGTACTTCCCCTACTATACCATGCTTGATCCGCAGATCGTGCCCCATCTGGAGGCGTTCGTAGCGGGCGGCGGTACGATCCTGGCAGACGAGGGCTTTGGCATGCGCCGGATGAACACCTGGATGCAGCCTTACGACATTGACTGCAAGCCGCTCTTTACCGCAAGAATGACCGAGCGACGCATGGTGGCAGAGGAGTTTGCCGAGATTGACGGTGAGCTTGTGCGCATTCGTCCCTACAGAACCTTCTACCGTCACGAAGGCGGCGAAGCGGTGGCAACCTGGCGCGACGGCAGCTCTGCGGTGCAGAAGTACAGCTACGGTAAGGGTAAGGTGTATCTGTTCGGATTTTCTATTGGATACAGCTATCATGACACCCATGATCAGCGTCTTGCATCGTTTGCACAAAAGCTGCTTGCCGAGGCAGGGGTAGAAAAGAACACGCTTTCCGATACCCTTGGCGGCATTTATGAAAAGCGACTTGTCAACGGCTCATATGAGGTGATTCACCTCTTCAATAATACCGATGCAAAAAAGTGCTTCGACCTTGCAAGACCCATTGTTGCCGTGGGCGGTCACGGCTGCGTGCAAGATGGCAAGGCAACCGTTCCTGCAGGCAGTATGGCATATTTTGTGGTCGAAAAAGACTCGTAAAGTAAATCAAAAAGGGGCGCAAGCCCCTTTTTGTGTTGAGATTTGCACCGCAGCACCCGTAGGGCGGGGGCTTGCTCCCGCCGTGCCCTCCGTTCCACCGTAGGGCGGGGGCTTGCTCCCGCCGCGCACCCCGTTCCCTCGTGCGCAATGTCATTAAGTTAAGGAAAACTCATAGTGGGCATCCAAACAATGCGGGTACGCGCCAAAAAGCCGTCCCCTCGGGGGAAGGTGGGATCCCACGAGCGCAGCGCAGTGGGAGGAAGGGGTAGCGTATCAAATTTGGAACGTTTTGTTTCGTAC
>JAZNCE010000062.1:0-62960 GCA_045587385.1 Eubacteriales bacterium | reverse complement strand
TCCAAACTTTTGGAATATCAAAAGTGAACTTTTCCCTTTTAAGTATCCCATAAATCCCGAAACGCTCATTTTGGGCGGGATGCTAACCAAAAGGTGTATGTGGTCTATACATACTTCTCCTTCGATTATCTCTACGCCTTTCCATTGACATAATTGTCGCAATATCTCTCGTATCTCTAGGCGTTTTTCTTCAAAAAATACCTTCCCACGATATTTCGGTGCAAATACAATATGGTACTTGCAATTCCACTTGGTATGTGCTAAACTATTATTGTCTATGTTTGTGTTACTCATAGATAAATCCTCCAAATATGTTTTTTTACTTTGACTGGCAGGTCAAACTAATTATATCATATTTGGAGGATTTCCTCTCATCGGCATAGCCTTTATTGAACCCCGCCACTATGGCGGGGTTTTCTTTTTCCAACAAAGCCCAGTCCAAAAGGACTGGGCTTTCTTGCTGGAGCCGCCACTCCTTCATCGAGCCGGGTTTTCTTGCGCCCCGCAGGCGCAAGAAATCCGGTTCGCATTCGCCGCTCGGAGATCGGAAAGCGACTCGCGCAGCGAGGCATTTTCCAGGCGGAGAGCGTGCGAATATTCGCGCAAAGCGCGAAATTCCGGAATCCGCCTACAATGTATCTTGACAAAAAAGATGCCAAACGGCATTTTCGAGCAAGGGAGCAGAAGTGAACCTTTACCTTGCTCTTGAATTTGACAAGAAGCGTATTTCGTGGTATAATATACCTACAATAATTTCAAAAAGCAAGGAGGCGATCAAGTAATGATTAACGAAATTATAGAATTACTGCCTTCAACCGAGCTAAAGGCGAAGATTAAAGAAACAAATCATCAGTTCAAGGAAAGTGAACTTTTACAAATTATATACAGATATGCTCCCTCATTTGATACACGTATTGATTTGTTGGAGCGTTTTTCGGGTATTGCTAACTCTGATGTTGCGTCGTTAGCAAAGGTTTATATCGAATATGAAAGAGAGATTTTTTCACGCTTTATTGAAGCGCCCGAGGGGTTTGTATATGAACTTTGTATCAAAGATACGCCGGAGGCATACGAAGAAAAATATCTATGCGCGTCTTATCAAGCGGCACTTGTTTGTATTGATCGTTTTTATGAGGAATACGCAGATTTTTCAAAAGAAACCGAACAGACACGATACAAAATTTTGAAGCGAAAGATATTTTTCGAAAACGGCAAATTTGATGCTGATGCCCCGGCAGAATGTGTGCTCGGACCGAACAAGACGCTTTTAGAGGTGTCTGATTTCCAAAACTATTTTGAGAACTTTTGTGAGGAAAAAGGGATTTGCCCTCCGGATAGCGGTGATGTGATGTACCCGTGCTTTGCTAAAGATCTTGCGTTGATTAAATATGCCGACGGTGAAGGAATAGAACATTTCGGTGTGACTTTGTGTGGCGCATCGTGTAAGAAAAACTGCGGACTAATAGACTACTTATATGTTCTGCCGTTGGATGGAGCAACTATCCGAGATCATCGTTTTGAGGATAATTTCTATGACCACGATCATATTGCACTGCCCAAAGTGACTCTTGCATCCCCCGATGATTTGGATGAAGTGATGAGAAAAAACTACTTTGATTTTGTTGAACATTGGAGTTCGCGGACTTAAAAAGTACGGAAAATACATAAATATAGTTGGCATCTTTTTTGTCAACACGCCTCAAAAAATCCATCGCAATCGCGATGGATTTTTTCATTTGTGTCCGCAGGACACAACATCATTTGACCGAAGGTCAACATCATTCCGCCGCAGGCGGACACAAATGAACGAGGTTGCACTTCGTGCAAATGATGTGCTTCGCAATGATGTGGGCTTGCGCCCAATGATGTTGCGCTTCGCGCAAACGGATTTTCCCCCTCAAGTCTTGAAAAACACCGAAAACTGTGCTATAATAAAACCGGAAAGGCGGTGGAGATATGAAAAAGATAATTGCATTATTTGTCAGCTTACTTCTGATTGTCTGTTTTTCCTCTTGTGCTGATATAAAAAAGGATTTGGAGTTTTCACAGGATAGGGCTAATGTTCAATCTATAGAGATTTACAAACCCGAGCGTGCATATTACGAAGGAGATATTTCCGGTTTTCTTAAAACCAATGAGCCTCTTGCAGTTTTGGATTCTGAACATTACACGAATTTTTTGGACACACTTTGTACCCTCGATTTTGAGAAAGAAGTAGTCTTTTTGCCAATTCCTATGGACGGTGGTTATGATTACGAAGGATACATAATAGCGATAGTATATTCGGATGGCGGTTATGATATTATTGCCGAGCACGGTTTATATTCTTATGCCGTTGGCAGTGATGGGCAAGGACGTCACAAATATGACCATTCCGATTACTGCGGAGAAACTCCGTGGGCAGAATTTATTGAGGAATATATAGAAAAATAATTCGGAATCTTTTTTGTCTACACGCCTCAACACAAAAGGCACTGCGAGAGCAGTGCCTTTCGTGCCTAAGGTGCCACCGCATACATTCGCAGATTCATCCTCAAAAATATCCCCGACCAATATTGAAAAACCGTTCTTTTTATGATATACTGATACCAAGACATGACACATTACACACTCGATTGGAGAACCCGATATGAAACTGAAATTTGACGTTGCGGGCAAGCACCAGCCCGATCCCTTTATCTTTGAGGATGGGGGAAAGCTATATTTGTACGTGACCGCCAAGCGCGGCGTGGAGGCGTACAGCGCAGACGATCTGTTTAGCACGTGGCACTACGAGGGCATTGTTGCCTCGTTTGCAGGGCGGCGCAACTACTGGGCACCCTCAATCATCAAGTACGGGGGCAAGTATTATCTCTACGTTTCTTGTTCCACCGACGAGGAATTTCAGTACATGCACGCGGCAGTTGCCGATTCCCCGCTCGGTCCATTCACGCATGAAACCTGCTTTTACAAGCGGTTTTCCATCGATTCGCACGTGGTAAAAACCGCGCAGGGGCTGTTTTTGTGGTATGCCGAGGACAACGTGGACTGCGAGCGCATCGGTACGCGCATCTTCGTGGACAAGCTGCTTGACCCCATGACGCCCGCCAATGCACCCAAAGAGGTCATTGTGCCTACCATGGACGAAGAAATATTCAAGCGTAACCGCTTTGGCGACGGCAAGGACTGGCACACCATTGAGGGTGCTTTCTGGTTTAGCGAGGGTGATTGGCAATACCTGATGTACAGCGCAGGCTGCTACGACAACGACTCCTATCACATCGGCTATGCCGTAGCACGCACGGGTGAGCAGGATCTGACGCGCGTGGATTTTATCAAACACACCAAAGACGGTGCGTTTGACCCGGTCATGATCAAAAACGACTTTGAAGAGGGATCGGGACACCACAGCGTGATCAAATACAAGGGACAGTATTACGCCGTCTACCACGGCCGCGACTACGCAAGCGACGCGCGCGAGGATTTTGCCGAGGCAAGAACCGCAAGAGTTTGCAAGCTGCACGTGCATGACGGCATCATCACCGCCGAGCGGTATGCGGATCGGGTGTAAAAAATATTTTTTGAACTTGGGCGAATTTTTTCAACGCTTGCATTGTTATATATCCCGACAGGGCATTTTTACCCATGATATCATAAAAAGCAAAAGGAGATTTACTTATGGCATACCCTTACGATCTTGACTACGAAGCAGCCGCCAAGGAAAGGGCGCACAAGGAGCCGGAGCTGAAAACCGACAGAAGCATGTGGAAGCTGATGATTCTGAACATTCTGACGCTTGGCATTTACAGCATCCTGTTCTTTATTCCCTTCTCTTTTGACATTGACAAGGTCGCGCCCAGACGCGACGGCGGCAAAACCTTCAACTATCTGTTTGCATGGCTCTTGTCTATCTTCACCTTCAACATTGTCATTGCGGTATGGTTCTATCACATCACGCAGCGCGTGGAGGAGGCTTTGGCAGAGAGAGGCATTGACTACTCGTTTGGCATGGGCGATTTCTGGGGCTGGTATATTCTCGGTTCCTTCATTTTCGTCGGTCCCTTCGTGTATTTCCACAAGCTGTGCACGGCAATGAACCTGCTTTGCCAGGATTTCAACGCAAAGAACGAGAAAAAACAAAACGCATAATGCAAAAAAGGCTGTCCTGCAGTTGCAGGACAGCCTTGATTTTTTGTTTAGTCCTCGTCGACTCTCGCCTCGGCTTCAGCCTGCAGCGCGGGATCGTAGGAAAGCATGGGTGCTACATCCTTGCCCTTAATCTTACGGTCAACGTAGTTCTTGGTGATCTTGATTACCAGCGGGAAGAGTGCCAACACACCGATCAGGTTGGGGATCATCATAAGACCGTTGAAGGTATCGGACAGATCCCATGCAAGACCGCCCTCCATGATAGCACCCGACACGATCATGACAACAAAGATTACGCGGTACACCTTTGCGCCCTTTGCGCCAAACAGGTACTCCACAGCCTTGGTGCCGTACTGCGACCAGCCAAGCACGGTGGTAAAGGCAAAGAACAGCATGGCAATGGCAACGAACCAAGTACCGGGTGCGCCGAAATACTGACCGAACGCCTCGGAAACCAGCGTGTCACCGTTTGCGCCCGCTACGGGTGCGCCGGTTGCAAGATCGATATAGCCGGTGGAAAGCACGACAACTGCAGTCATGGTGCAGACCACGAAGGTATCAAAGAACACCTCAAAGATGCCCCACATACCCTGCTTGACGGGCTCCTTGACGTTGGAGGACGAGTGCACCAAAACGGAAGAACCGAGACCCGCCTCGTTAGAGAACACGCCGCGCTTGAAGCCCTGCGTCATGGTCTTTTTGATCAACACACCAATACCGCCACCGATAAAGGCTGCGGGGGTAAAGGCAAACTTGAAGATGGCTGCGAACATGGGACCGACCTGCGAAATATTGCAGAAGAAGATGATCAGCGCACCGATGATGTACGCAACTGCCATAAAGGGTACGACGATCTCCGCGACGCGCGCAATACGCTGCAAGCCGCCGATGATGATGAGCGCACCGATCACGAGCAGTCCGATGCCGATGATCAGGTGAATGATATCAATGGCAGTACCGGGGATGGTGCCAAGCGTGACGTTCGAGAAGAATGCTGCGTCCATATTGAGCACGATCTTATTGATCTGCGCCATGTTACCGATACCGAACGATGCAAGAATGGCAAAGCAGGAAAACAGCACAGCCAGAATATTGGCAGGCACTTGGAGCCACTTTTTGCCGTAACGCTTGCCAAGACCGTCCGAAAGGTAATACATAGGTCCGCCCGACCACTCGCCTGCCTTATTGCGGCGGCGGTAGTAGATACCAAGCAGGTTTTCCGAGAAGTTGGTCATCATGCCGAAGAATGCGGCAACCCACATCCAGAACACGGCACCGGGACCACCGGTTACGATTGCGGCAGCAACGCCCGCAATGTTACCCGTACCAACCGTTGCGGCAAGGGCTGCGCACAACGCCTGAAACTGCGAAATGGTTTTATTGTCGGTCTTTTTGGTAGCCGTGCTGTTCTTTTTGAACACGCTGGCAATGGTCTGCTTCCACCAATGCCCTACGTGGGTGATCTGGAACACGCACGTGCCGAGCGTCAGCAGAATGCCCGTACCGATCAGCAACATCAAACCGGGCAAGCCCCAGACCGCGCCGTTGACGGCATCGTTGACGTTTGTGACGATTTCAAGAAACTTTTCCATGGTTCTCTCTCCTTGGGAATAAAAAAATCGGAATGCGCCTACGCACACCCCGCAAAAAACAAAAATATTCCCCCCGTGAAAGAAGAAAAGCCTTTGTCCTTTTGCCTGAGAGTTTGCGCTGCGCGCTTGCACCTTCGGCCTCCGCTTTTCGCGGACGTCTCCAAAGCTCTGTCTGCATACAGTCCTCATCCCTGACGGGACACCTGAGAGCGTTACTCCTTCGGCGGCAAATTGCCGTTTCCTGCCTGCTTCATACAGAATTATGAAATTGATGCCCTATTATAGCACAGAAAAATCGGCAGGTCAAGCCCTTTTTTTGAATTTTTTTGCATCTTTTTGCAATTTTTCTTGATGAAAATTGCAAAACAAAAAAAGGGGGGCGCATGAGCGCTCATATCCGATCGAGCAAGGTACCCGAACGTGCCCCCCTCCGGGAGGGGGGATGTTATGCGCTGCCCTGAGCCAAGCGCAGGGGGGGAGAATGCGAGGACAAACAGTTTGCTCGAGTATTATCCTAACGCAGAAAATCAAGATGCAAAACGCTCTTAAATCTATCGTATTCGCGTTCTCCCCCCTCAAGTCATATTCAGGATAGACTTTCAATCCCCCCTCCCGGAGGGGGGCACGTATAGTATCCGCACCTTTTACTCAGCACATCCCATCGAGGGGCGGTGCGGCGCTCCCCTATCACCCAAACGCGCAACGATGTAAGATTTAATAATTTTTAATACTTTTTTGCCCCAATTTATGTTATAATGAAGATGCGAAAAAATTTTGCACTTTTTTTCAAAATAGTCGAACTTTTTGCGCAAAAAAAGCGTCTATATAGATGACAATATTATTTGGAGCTACACACATGAAAAAATCCTCGAAACTTCCAACAATCATTGCATACGTGCTGCTTGGCATATTGGCAGCGGTTGCCATTGCCCTGTTTATCTTGGAAACCGCGCACAACGGCTGGGCTGTGGACAAGTCGGACGCGGTCAAGTTGGGCATTCTCATGATCGGTCTTGGGCTGACGCTGGTCAGGCTGATCGGCAAAACGGGCGGTCCCTCGCTGCGTCAATATGAAAAATCCTTTGCAAAGGAGATTGGCTCTGCCTTCTCCGCACCCGATCAAAAGCGTCAAAAGCGTGCGCTGCTGACCGCGATTGAACGCTACAACCGCGACAAATTCAACGGTGCGGTGGCAAGGCTGCAGGCTTTGCGCCGCGAGTGCCGCACGCAGGACGATTACAATGCCGTGCTGCTGTTCTTGGCATTGACCTACACCGACGCAGGCTGCGCGGACGACGCCATTGCCACCTACGAGGAGCTGGTCAAGTACTCCCCCACGCACTCGACCGCATGGTCCAACCTCGGCTTGCTTTACAGAAAGCAGGGCAACAACGACAGAGCCATTACTTGCTACGAAAACGCCATCAAGCACGACCAAAGCAACCCCTTTGCCTGGAATAACTTAGCCATTGCGCACCTGTCTGCCGCCAACTGGCAAAAGGTGGTACAACCCGCCTTGCACGCGATCTCGATCAAGTCGGACATGTACCAGGCAGAAGCTGCGCTGTGCGTTGCCTTTTACGCCATGGGCGACAAGGAGCAAAGCAAAAAATACTTTGACAGCGCCGTTTTGCACGGAGAACGCGCCGATGCGCTGCGTTCTGTTCTGAACGGATTGCAAACAGGCGAGATCACCTTTACCACCGCAAACGAGGTGCGCGAGGAGGTAGTGCGCGCGAACGGGCATTTGCAGCGAGACACCGCTCTGCCCATGGTGGAAATTCGCCTCCCCGCCCCCGATGACGGCAACCGCTCCCGCATTGGCGGTGCGCCCATTGACCAAAACGTGCCGCTTGACAGCAAGGGCGCGCCCATGAAGCTGCTTGCAGCCATTTGGTGCTCCGAGGTGCGCGGTGTGCCCGATTTCCCCGCACGCGGTGTGCTGCGCTTTTACGTAGCCGACAACGACGTGTACGGTGCAGATTTCGATCACCCCACCGAGCAAACCGACTTTCGCGTGCTGTACGATGAGGACGAGAGCGCGTTTGACGGCACCTTGCGCGACGATCCCACCGTCAGCGGCTCCTTCCCCGTTCAACATGCCCTGCCCGTGCGTCTGACGCC
Source organism: Eubacteriales bacterium (assembly GCA_045587385.1). Taxonomy (GTDB): domain Bacteria; phylum Bacillota; class Clostridia; order Oscillospirales; family CAG-272; genus SVQP01. The sequence continues at coordinate 55,116 of JAZNCE010000062.1, read as the reverse complement.
TGCCGTGGGTTCTGTCCGCGCTACCGATTACCGCTTTGAGGAATGCGTCAATGCTGCACTGCTCAAAGCAGGTCTGACGGAAGACTTGGGAGAATTGAGTGACGAGGAAAATGATTACCTGACCGAGCAAAACGCCTACGCAGGTCATCGCATCGGCGGTTACCCCTGTTTTGAGCAGTTCGACCCGCGCGACGACGAGCCCGCACTGCAGAAATACGACACCCTGCTGCTCCAGATCGTCAGCCACACCGCTCCCGACGAGCAGGGGCATGAGCAGGAGCTTATCATGTTCGGTGACGAGGGCGGCTGCCAGTTCTTTATCCCCTCGGAAAAATTGCGCAACAAGGATTTTTCGGATGTGATGTATTCGTGGGATTGCGGTTGATCACCGTATACGTATTTGTCGGGACAACAGGCGGGGTATAGCCGAAGAGAGCCATAATACCGGGGACGGATCCCTGTGTCGCGATCGTGATACAGAGTTCCGTCCCCTGCGTTATGCCGCGAAAAGTGCCTTGTTCGCAAAAAGCACGATGCGCACGACACGGGGGACAGTCCCGCGGTAACATGCGGACACGTCACAGGGGACAGTCCCCGGTGTCATTTGCACGCCCCGATCGTTTGCATGTTTTTCTCTTCCGCATATTGAAAATTCGCTTTTCCTATGCTATAATGAAAGAAAAACGTCAGGGGGACACGTATGAAAACAGCAATTTGGGGTGTTTGGCACGTACACGCGCCCGATTATACGAGAACGGCACAGAAATTTGGCGAGGTGGTCGGCTTTTACGAGCCCGACGACGCGCTTGCCGCTGCCTTTGCCGCGCACTTTAACATTCCGCGCTTTGCTACGGCAAAAGAGCTGCTTGCAAGTGACGCCGAGGGCGTGATCGTTTGCTCGGCAACCAATACCCATGCCGACGACATGGTGGCGATTGCGAACGCGGGCAAGCACATCTTTACCGAAAAGGTGCTTGCGCTGACCGATGCGGACTGCGCGCGCGTGCAAGAGGCGGTGGATGCCAACGGTGTGCAATTTGTCATTTCCCTGTTTCAGAAATATCTCCCCTCCCGCCGCGCGGTCAAATCCGTATGCGAGAGCGGTGAGCTTGGCAACATCAACTATCTGCGCTTCCGCAACTGCCATTCGGGCAGCAGCAACGACTGGCTGCCTGCGCACTTTTACAACCGCGTAGAGTGCGGCGGCGGTGCGATGATCGACCTCGGTGCGCACGGCATGTACTTGGCGCATTGGATCTTAGGCGAGCCCATCACGGCAAAGTCCGCCTTTACGCTTTGCAACCACAATCCCGGTGCGGCAGCCAAAAACACCGATGGCGTGGAGGACAACGCGGTAACTCTTATGACCTACGAGGGCGGTGCGATTGCGGTCAACGAAACCGGCTTTGTATCCTGCTGCTCCCCCGTGATTTTCGAGGTGCACGGTGACAAGGGTTACGTTTTCATGGAGGGCGAGCGCGTCATCAAGCGCACGCAGGCAACCGCAGGCAAGGTTGTCGAGGTCGAGCTGCCCGAGGCGCTTCCCCTGCCCATTGAGCAATTCGTCAGCGGCAAGGTGCTTGACGGCTGCGGTATGGACGAGGCGCGTGCCCTGACCCGTGCCATGGAGCTGGCTTACGATTGCTGACAATATGAGCAACGAAATACAATACTATTTGGGCATTGACGGCGGCGGCACAAAGACTGCGTTTGCCTTGGTCGATGCATGCGGCAATGAGATCGCGGCGCTGACGCTTGGCGCGTCCAATCCCAACGATATCGGGCTTGATGCGACCTGTGCCCTGCTTGGCGATGGCATTGACCAAGTAACCAAGGGCTTTGACCGCGCACAAATTTCCCTTTTCGCGGGCATTGCGGGGGCGGCTACGGGCGACAATGCCGCGCGCTTGACCGCACATCTTGGCACGCTGGGTTTTGCGAAAGCCACATGTCAAAGCGACCTTTCCCTCTCTCTTGCCGTATGTCTTGGTGACGCTGACGGCATTGCCGTGATTATGGGCACGGGCTCTGTCAGCATGGGCAGAAAAAACGGAGAGCTGTTCCGCGCGGGTGGCTACGGCTATCTCTTTGGTGACGCGGGCAGCGGCTTTGCGCTTGGACAAGGGGCAATTCTTGCCGCGCTGCAAGCCGAGGATGGCAGCGGTGCGCCCACGATTTTGCGCGAAATGGTAGCCGCACAATGCAAAAAAGACCGCGTACTTGACGCGCTTGCGGAATTTTACGCAGGCGGCAAGATGGAAGTGGCGCGCTATGCGCCTTTGGTGTTCAAGGCTTACGCGCAGGGTGATGCAATCGCAAGCGAGATCCTGATACGCAACGTGCGTGCCATCGCGGACAACGTCCGCGCGCTTGCCGACCACATGGGCATGGATAAAGTACGCGTAGGACTTTGCGGTGGCTTGACGGCAGAATCGGATGTCATCCTGCCGCTTTTGCAGGATGCGCTGGCAGGTGACGGACGCAAGTATGTTCTGTCTGTAGCCAAGGCGCAGCCCATCCAAGGGGCGCTGTATCTGGCGGGGTTGAGATAAAAATAAAGGAGTTGCCTGACGCAAGGTGGCTCCTTTTTCTTATGTGTAATTATGCAACATGACTAATTTTTTTCGTCATATTCGCTAAAATTCCAGCGAGCATCTTGTTGTGCTATGTATTATATGCTATACTACACTTAGGCAATTGCCATCAATTTCATCCGGAGGTATTGTTTTATGAGGAAAACACTTGCATGCTTCATTACGTTCATCCTGCTCCTGTCTTTATTCTCCACCTTCACCACGGTGAGTGCAGAAGAAAACGCCTACGATGCCGCAGAGAACGGTGACGTCCTGTTCATCGCAGATTTTAGCGGTATAGCCGGCGTATATGAACCGGACGCATACTCCGGTATGCCCGACGCCTACGTGTCCGACGACGGCACTTCCATGCAGCTGATCGCCATGGAGGATGCAACCGCAACCATGTGGGGCGGTGAGATCAAAACGCTTCCGCTTAACGACCAAACCCAATACACCATTTATTATTCGGTCACCCGTACTGCGGGGGACGGTAGCGGTCTTTACGTTGACGGTGTTTACGGCGTATACGGCTACAACAATCGATGCAAGATCCATGAAGGCAAGAGCGGTCTGAGCGGCAGAGCGTACACCTACTTTGAAGAGGAGGATATGAACCTGACGCTGCCCGAAACCGGCACCATCACGCAGGAATATGCACTCGAGGTCAACGGCGCCAATGCCACCATGGCGCACTACATCAAGGACAATACCGGCGAGTTCGTGCTGATTCAGGCAAGCTATCCCTATGACGGCATCGTGTTCCAGAGCGAATATCTTGGGCTGTACTTCTACACGTATTATGCAGATCACATGTCGGTCTTCAGCGACTGCTACGTTGTCAAGGGACTTTCCTTTGCCGTGGACGAAAGAGTACCCGAGGATGTCCCCGAGGGATGTGTCAACACCAAGCTGGAGTTGGGCGAAAAGACCCGCAAGCTGGATCTGATCACCGCCTCCAAGCACTTAGACGAGATCTTTTACGCACCCGAGGGAGAGGCAGAGCCTTGGGACGGTATCCGCATGGGCGTTACTGACGGCACCGACCCCTCTGTCACTCTGGACTGGGCATCTTATCTCTATAAAGCATACCTGGACAGCGTCGACTCCCAGGCGTATCCCTTTGTGGCGTTCAAGCTCAAGGTAGTGGGCTATGTAAGCGATTTTGAGCTATTCTACTGCGCAGGCGAGATCCGCAAGCCCACCGCGGGATATTCCGAGTTGACCTACTATGGCTGTGAAGCGAACGGTGAGGTGGAATACATCCTGTTCGACCTGACCGACATGTGCGAGGGCGATTACAACCGCTTCAGATTGGACATCAACGGATCGGAGGCAGGCACCGAGGTATATTTGTACGAGGTTACGCTGTTCGCAACCGAAAAGGAAGCACTTGTGTATATGGGCTTAATCGCCCCCGATGCAGAATCGACGACCGAGGAGGAAACCGAGATTTCCACTGAGCAGGTGACCGAGCAAAAAACCGAAGCTACAACCGAGGCTGCGGGCGATACCACAACCGAAGCTGCCGCTACGCAAGAGAAAAAGAGCGGCTGCGGTGCTATCGTAGGCGCAGGCATGATCACGGTATGCCTTGTCGCACTTGGCGCAGCTTGTATCAACAAGAAAAAGCATTGATTTCCCTATTCCCCTGCATTTGCGTGGGATACACAAAAGGAGTTACCTTACGTAAGGTAACTCCTTTTTCAAACTCAAACCATCCGCCCAAGGCGGATTTCATTTTTATCCGTTGGGATGTTATGTGAGGAAACCGTTTCCGTTCTTTTTTGACGGATCAGCCGCAAAAGAAGAACATATTTGCTTCGCAAATCAAAACGGCGTTGAGTTGTTTCGCTCGTTGCGACGAGCGACGAGGGCTTCGCGCCCTCGACCTGCGCAAACTTTTGAAAAAGTTTGATCAAAACTTTTCAGCGATTTACAGCAACACAAAATGATTCTTGCGGCAATCGATCACGCCCTCGCGCTTGAGCTTGGAAATTTCCACAGAAAGTCCGCTGCGGTCTACCTCCAGATAATCCGCCAATTCCTGCCTGTCAAACGGAATATCAAACTCCGCCTTACCCGTCTGCTGCTCCATATGTGCAAGGTATGCAAGCAATTTTTCCCTTGTCGAACGCTTGCCCGTAATCTCCAGCTTGGAATAGACCATAATATTCTTACGCGCCATGTCGCGCATCAGATTATAGATCATGCGTCTGTGAAACTCGCAGCCGTTTGAGCAGGTGTGCAGCACGTGCGTGCTGTCAACCAGCAGCACCTCGCATGGCTCGTTTGCCACCACCGACACAGGCAGCGTCTGCTCCCCTGCACAGGCAAACGCTTCCCCAAACAGCTCGCCCGGCACCACGCCCGACACAATGCTGCGGTTGCCGTAATAATCGTGCCTGATGATCTGCGCAGAGCCCGAAAGCAAAATGCCGAAATACTTGGCGGGCGACCCTTCGGCAAAAATGGTATACTTTTTATCAAATTCCGCTCTCCGTGCACCAAGGCAGGACAGCATGGCGATCAGGTGCTGATCCTCGATCTGATCAAACAGAGAGCATTTTCTTAAAATTCCAAAATATTTTTTCAAAATTTTCTCCTTTTGTTGAAAATTCAACATACTTTGTGTTTTGATTATACTATAATAAGCACAGAAAAGCAAGAGGGTTTGCAAAAAAATCCGAAAGGAGATTGACGTGAAAAGACGCATGATCAAAATAGATAAGCAAAAATGCAACGGCTGCGGCGCGTGCGCCACGGCGTGCCACGAGGGTGCGATCGGCATGGTTGCCGGAAAAGCCGAGCTTATGCGCGAGGATTTCTGCGACGGACTTGGCGATTGCCTCCCTGCCTGCCCTATGGGTGCTATCTCCTTTGAGGAACGCGAAGCGCCTGCTTACGACGAGCAAGCGGTTGCCCGCGCAAAGGCAACCAAGGCAAATGCCTGTGCCTGCCCCGGCAGCGCATCACGCAGCATGCGCCGCGAGAGCTCCGCTCCCGCCCAGCGTGTGAGCATGGGCAGCCAACTGGCGCAATGGCCCTGTCAGATCAAGTTAGTGCCCGTCAACGCGCCTTACTTTGACGGCGCAAACCTGCTGATCGCTGCAGACTGCACCGCTTACGCATACGCCAACTTCCACGCGGATTTTATGAAAAATCACATCACGCTGATCGGCTGCCCCAAGCTGGACGCCGTGGACTACACCGACAAGCTGACCGCCATCATCGCCGGCAACAACGTCAAAAGCGTCAAGGTCGTGCGCATGGAAGTCCCCTGCTGCGGCGGTATTGAAAACGCTGTCAAGCGCGCGTTGCAGGCAAGCGGAAAATTCATTCCCTGGCAGGTCGTGACCATCACCACCGACGGCAAAATTGCAGAATAAGTTTACATAAATTACTTGAAACCACCAATTAATCGTGCTAAAATAACAGTATACATATAACACTAAAGGAGATTTTCAGTATGAACGTCACCAAGGACATCAGATATATCGGCGTAAACGACCGTAAGATCGATCTGTTTGAAGGACAGTACCGCGTGCCGAACGGCATGTGCTACAACTCCTACGCTATCATCGACAATTTCATTGCCATCATGGACACCGTTGACGCGGGCTTTACCCACGAATGGCTGGACAACATCCGTGACGCGCTGGACGGACGTGCTCCCGACTATCTGATCGTGCAGCACATGGAGCCCGACCACTCGGCAAACATTTTGCAGTTTGCCAAGGCATACCCGGGGGCAACCATCGTTTCCTCCTCCAAGGCGTTTGCCATGATGCAGAATTTCTTTGGTACGGATTTTGCAGACCGCCGCATCGTAGTAGGCGAAGGCGACGTGCTTGACCTGGGTTACCACAAGCTGACCTTTGTGACCGCACCCATGGTGCACTGGCCCGAGGTCATCGTGACCTACGACTCCACCGACAAGGTGCTGTTCTCCGCAGACGGCTTTGGCAAGTTTGGTGCGCTCGACGCAAACGAGCCCTGGGCTGACGAGGCAAGACGCTACTACATCGGCATTGTCGGCAAATACGGTGCGCAGGTGCAGGCGCTGCTCAAAAAAGCAGCCGCGCTGGATATCGAGATCATCTGCCCCTTGCACGGTCCGGTTCTTTGTGAAAACCTTGGTTACTACATTGGTCTTTACGACACCTGGTCCGGCTACCGCCCCGAGCAGGACGGCATTGTGATCGCGTACACCTCGGTATACGGCAACACCGGCAAGGCAGTTTCCCTGCTTGCGGAAAAGCTCAAGGCAAACGGTGCACCCGCCGTTGTGGTCCACGACCTTGCAAGATGCGATATGGCAGAGGCGGTTGCGGATGCCTTCCGCTACAGCAAGTTAGTGCTGGCAACCACCACCTACAACGCAGACATCTTCCCCTTCATGCGTGAGTATATCAACCACCTGACCGAGCGCAACTTCCAGGGTCGCACGGTGGGCATGATCGAAAACGGCAGCTGGGCACCCCAGGCAGTCAAGGTCATGAAAAACATGCTGGAGAAGAGCAAGGATATCACCTACACCGACACCATGGTCAAGATCAAATCCGCGCTGAACGCAGAGAGCACCGAGCAGCTGGGCCAAATGGCAAACGAGCTGTGCCGCGAATACTTGGCTCAGCGCGATGAAACTGCCAACAAAAACGACATGAACGCACTGTTCAACATCGGCTACGGACTTTACGTCATCACATCCAACGATGGCAAAAAGGATAACGGCCTGATCGTCAACACGGTCACGCAGGTGACCAACACCCCCAACCGTCTGGCGGTGACCATCAATAAGGAAAACTACTCGCACCACGTCATCAAGCAGACCGGCAAGATGAACATCAACTGCCTCTCCACCGACGCGCCCTTCTCGGTTTTCGAGACCTTCGGCTTCCAGAGCGGCAGAAACGTAGATAAATTCAAGGATTGCACGCCCTTGCGCTCGGATAACGGACTTGTGTTCCTGCCCAGATACATCAACTCGTTTATGTCTCTGGTCGTGGAGCAGTATGTAGATCTCGGCACGCACGGCATGTTTATCTGCTCGATCAGTGAAGCGCGCGTCATCTCGGACCGCGAGACCATGACCTACAGCTACTATCATCAGCACGTCAAGCCCAAGCCCAAGACCGACGGCATTAAGGGCTACGTGTGCACCATTTGCGGCTACGTCCACGAGGGCGAGCTGCCCGAGGATTTCGTTTGCCCGCTTTGCAAGCACGGTGCCTCGGATTTCGTTGAGATCGCTTAAATTTATAAAAAATAAAACACAAAAGGAGAATTTAATTATGTCTAACACCAATTTCTATATTTGCGAAAAGTGCGGCAACCTGGTAGGTGCCATCCATGAATCCGGCGTTCCCATGAAGTGCTGCGGTCAGAGCATGACCAAGATCGAGGCAGGCGTAGTGGAAGCAAGCCGCGAAAAGCACATTCCCGTTGCAGTCGTTGAGGGCGACAAGGTCATTGTAACCGTTGGCGCGGTGGAACATCCCATGGCTCCCGAGCATAGCATTGAATGGGTATACCTGCAGACCGACAAGGGCGGCCAGAGAAAGGCACTCAACCCCGGCGAAGCTCCCAAGGTAGTGTTCGCGCTGGCTGACGAGAAGCCTGTTGCCGTTTACGCTTACTGCAACCTGCACGGTCTCTGGAAGGCTGAAATTTGATCTGAAAGAAGGAGGACATACCATGCTGAATGCCAAGGTTCACGATCTGCTGAATCAGCAGATCAACAAGGAGTTCTACTCCGCATATCTCTACCTCGATTTTTCCAACTACTTCAAGGCTGCGGGCCTTGACGGCTTTGCCAACTGGTATATGGTACAGGCGCAGGAAGAGCGCGATCACGCCATGCTGTTCTACACCTACCTGCAAAACGAAAACGCAACCGTAACGCTGGAGGCAATCGGCAAGCCCGACAAGGTGTTCGACGCGCACATGGACGTGCTCCGTGCAGGTCTTGCGCACGAAGAATACGTGACCGCGTCCATCAACGACATCTATGCAGCGGCTTACGACGTGCGTGACTTCCGCACCATGCAGTTCCTTGACTGGTTTGTCAAGGAGCAGGGCGAGGAGGAGACCAACGCCAACGATATGATCACCAAAATGGAGCTGTTCGGCTCCGACCCCAGAGGGCTGTACCTGCTCAATCAGGAGCTGGCAGCAAGAGTGTACACCGCTCCCTCTTTGGTATTGTAATGACGGCATACAGCCGTCATTACGGTGAAATATTTCGCCACAGCGGCGAAATGTGAAATGTTTCGCCCCATCGGCGAAACGTGAAATTTCCGCTTCGCGGAAGTGAAATATTCCGCATGCTGCGGAATGTTACGGTAGAAATTTGCCCCAGGGCAAATTTCAAATCATCAAAAAAGCAAAAAGGAGATTGATTACTATGGCTAAATATGTATGCGGCGCTTGCGGCTGGGAATACGATGAGGAAAAGGGTGCTCCCGAGCACGGCATTGCCCCCGGCACCAAGTTTGAGGATCTGCCCGAGGATTTTGAATGCGTCCTGTGCGGCGTAGGCAAAGAGCTCTTTGAAGAGGCATAAACGTCATACAAAGCACACGCTGCGCACGCGGCGTGTGCTTTAGCCGTACGGGGATCGAACCGAATTGCTCGAGGGGGGGGCTTTTATGCGGCTTTTGGCGTGGTTTTACTCGCAAGATTGGTATCTTGCTTCGCAAAATCTCACCAAAATCCATCAAAAATGCATTCGCTCTCGGGTGCGAGCAGTTTTGACGCAGCAGATTTTTTTGAGCCCAAAAGCTTTTCCCGTAGGGCATATGGGCAATATGTCCAAGGGGAAAGATAAAGGGATCGAGAAAATCTGCTCGTCAAAACCAACTTGGTTCGACTCCCGTACGGCTATGTATTTGGCAAAGAAAAAGAACCGAAATCCAAGGATTTCGGTGCTTTTTTTACGCAGTAACGATGCCGGCAGCCTTTTGCAAGCCCAGCTTTTTGACAGCGTCCTCGCGCATTTTGTATTTGAGGATCTTGCCTGCCGCGTTCATGGGGAAGGAATCCACAAAATCGATATACTTGGGCACCTTGTGGCGCGCCATGTGGTCGAGAATATATCCCTTCATTTCCTTTTCGGTCATGCTCTCATCCTCCTTGAGAATGATGCAAGCCATGATCTCTTCGCCGTACTGCTCGTCGGGCACGCCGATGACCTGTACGTCCTTGACCTTGGGATGGGTGTAGATGAATTCCTCGATCTCTTTGGGGTAAATATTCTCACCGCCGCGGATGATCATATCCTTGAGTCTGCCCGTGATGCGGAAATTGCCGTCCTCTGTCATGGCAGCAAGGTCGCCCGTATGCAGCCAACCGTCCTTGTCAATGGCGGAAGCGGTCGCGCGGGGCATTTTGTAGTAACCCTTCATGATATTGTAACCGCGTGCTACGAACTCACCGTTCTGTCCCACGGGCATTTCTTCGCCCGTTTCGGGGTCGATGACCTTGCATTCGATCTCGGGCAGGGCTCTGCCAACCGTGCCCACGCGTACCTCGAGCGGATCGTCGGTCGAGGACATGGTGCAGCCGGGAGAAGCCTCGGTCTGGCCGTACACGATGGTGATCTCACTCATGTGCATCTTGTCCACCACGTCGCGCATGACCGAAATGGGGCAGGGGCTGCCTGCCATAATGCCGGTGCGCACGTGCGAGAAATCGGTCTTGGCAAAATCGGGGTGCTCCAAAAGGGCAATAAACATAGTGGGAACGCCGTTGAAGGCGGTGATACGCTCCTGATGAATGCAAGCAAGCGCAGGGCGCGGAGAGAAGTAGGGCAGGGGATAGAGCGAAGCACCGTGCGTCATGGATGCCGTCATGGAGAGCACCATGCCAAAGCAATGGAACATGGGCACCTGGATCATCATGCGGTCAGCGGTGGAGAGATCCATGCGGTCGCCTATGCATTTGCCGTTGTTGATGATGTTATAGTGCGTCAGCATAACGCCCTTGGGGAATCCCGTTGTGCCCGAGGTGTACTGCATGTTGCACACGTCGTGCGGAGAGACGCCCGAGGCTATACGGGAAAGCTCCTCGCGCGGGGTCTTGCCCGCATAGGTCATCGCCTGCTCCCAGGTCAGCGCACCGGGCTCTTCAAAGCCGCAGGTGATCACGCGGCGCAAAAAGGGCAAACGCTTGCAATGCAAAGGCTCGCCTGCGGGCGTGCTTTCCAATTCGGGGCAAAGCTCACGAATGATCTGCTTGTAATTAGAGTCGCGATAGCCGTCTATCATGATCAGGGTATGCGTATCCGATTGGCGAAGCAGATATTCCGCCTCGTGGATCTTATAGGCGGTGTTCATGGTGACAAGCACGCCGCCGATCTTGGTCACCGCCCAAAAGGCAATGTACCACTCGGGGATATTGGTCGCCCAAACAGCCACGTGAGAGCCGGGACGCACGCCAAGAGAGAGCAGCGCGCGTGCGCATTTGTCCACGTCGCGGCGGAACTGCGCATAGGTACGGGTATAGTTGAGTGTGGTGTATTTGAACGCGTACTGGTCGGGGAACAGCTCGACCATGCGGTCAAGCACCTGCGAGAAGGTCATATCGATCAAGGTGTCCTTCTTCCAGACGTACTTGCCCGTGTGCGCGTTGTTATCATACAGGTGATCCTGCGCGCGCGAGGTGTTACCAAAGCGTTCCATGTAGGTGGAGAACTGGGTGAGAATGATCTCGGGATCCGAGATATCCTCGATCCACGCGGGATCCCACTCCAGCGAGATAAAGCCGTCGTAGTTGACAGAGGACAAAGCCCCGATCAGCTCCTGCATAGGGAGATCTCCCTCGCCCATAAAGCAGTATTCGCCATCCTTGGCGTCGCGCACGTGTACGTGCTTGACGTATGCACCGAGGTTGGTGATGGTGGTTTCGGGGGACTCCTTGGCAATAATGCAGGTGTTGTACATATCCCACAGCGCGCCCAGACTGTCGCTTGCAAAGCGGTTGAGAATTTCGCGCAGGGAATCGGTATGTGCAAAGCAGCCCGCGGTTTCAAGCAGCAAGGTCACGCCCATTTCTTGCGCATAGGGCAACAGGGGCGCGATGTTGGTGCAGACCGTGTCAAAGCAGTCCTTACCGTCGGTGCGTGTGTGCACGCGCACGTAGGGCACGCGGAAGGTAGATGCCAGCGCGATATAGTTGCGAAGCGTTTGCACGCATGTCGCTCCGTCGGGGTCGGACAGGTCGGCAGAGGTATCAAAGCAGACGACGCTTACGTGATTGTCGATCAGCGTGTGCAGCGTGCTTCTTGCATTGGCTGCGTCAAAGGGTTGACCGGCAGCTCCCAGCGTGTTTGCAACGTCATAGAGCTCCAGCCCCTGCATTCCCGTTGCGTCGCACAGAGAAAGCAGGTCGGCATAAGAGCAGGACATCCATTTTCTGTTGGAAAACGAGAGCTTCACGCCAGACCCTCCTCGTATACGATTTTATTCAGTGCGTCAAGGTAGGCGCGGATGGATGCACCGATGATGTCGGTGGAAACGCCCTGACCTGCGTGCAGAGTGCCCTCGGAACGCAGCTTGACAAGTGCCGAGCCGACAGCCTCGCGGCCCTCGGTGACGGCATGGATCTGGAAATCGTCCAGCTCGTAGTGGTGTCCCACGATCTGCTCAAGTGCCTTGAAGGCAGCGTCGATCGGGCCGTCGCCAAGCGAGATGGCTTGCAGCGTCTTGCCGCTCTTCTGCACCGTGACGTGCGCGGAGGAGGAGAAGGTATTGCCACTGTTGATGACGTAGGTGACCAGCTTATAGGTGGAGGGCACCTGCATGGCAACGGCTGCCACCAAGGTGTCCAGCTCGCGCGTGCCGATGGGCTTGCTTTGCGCGATCTGACGGAATTCTTCAAAAACGCGGTTGGCGTCCTCGGGGTACAGGGTGTATCCCAGCTTAGCCACCTCTGCAAGTACGGTGTGCTTGTCGGCACTTGCGTCCAGCAAAAGTCCTTCGCCCTCGTTTTGCAGCGCGACGCTCACCTTGCTGCCGGACTTTTTGTCAAACAGCGAAGCAGCGGCTGCGGCGCAGGTCTTTGCCTCGGTGTAGAGCACCGAGGTGGTAATGCCCAGCTTTTCGGATCTCTGCGCAAGGATGGCAAGCGTTGCAGCGGTGTTCGGAGCTTGATTGCCTGCGCAGCAAAGATCGAGCTGACCGATGCCTGCGGACAGGGACTCCAGCGCGGTTGCCAGCGCAAGACCGCACGCGTCCGAGCAATGCAAGCCAAGCGTGACGTTTTGCAGCGCGGGTACGTCTGCATACAGCTTTTCTATAAAGGTGATCATTTCTGCGGGCAGGGCATAGCCCTCGGGATCGCAGATCGTCACGGTAGTTGCACCTGCCTCGATGGCGGTTGCAATGCAGTCGGTCAGAATGGTATAGTCACCGCGCAAAGCGTCCTCGGCGACAAACTCCACGTTGTCGCAAAGTGCGCGTGCGGCAGAAATGCCCTTTTGCACCGTTTCCTTGACGAAAGCGGGCTTGAGGTGATAGAAAAACTCCAGCTGCGCTTGAGAAGCGGGCAATGCCAGTGCCAGCTTTTTATGCTTTGCGGTGGCAATGGAGGCGTATACCTGTTCTGCATCCGAGCCGTCAAATTTGACGTGTGCGCAAAGCACCGTATCGGTAATGACCGATGCCACGGTGCGTGCCAGCAGCGCGTCTGCCTTGTGGTTCTTCATCACGGGCAGCGTGATCTGCGAGACGTGCATTTTACCAAGCAGTCTTGCTGCCTGTACCTTCTCGCGGAAGGAAAGCTGCTCGGCAGCAAGCGCGGTGCAAAGTGTAATATCGTTGATTGTGAGATTGCGCATAAAGGTTCTCTCCGTTGTTTATCAGATTTCGATGGTCCAGCCCTTTTTGTCCTCGATCTTGCCCCATTGGATACCGGTCAGGGTGTCGTACAGGGACTGGGTAACGGCGCCGATCTTGCCGCCGCTGACAGGGTAGCGATTGCCCTTGTAGCAAAGCTCACCGATGGGGGAAACCACGGCAGCCGTGCCGGTGCCCCAAGCCTCCTCCAGCGTGCCGTTCTCGGCAGCCTCGATCAGCTCGTCTACGCTGATGCGTCTTTCGCTGACGGGATAGCCCATGTCACGCAGTACCTCCAGACAGGATTTTCTGGTAATACCGGGCAGAATCGAGCCGGTCAGCGCGGGGGTGACGATCTCACCGGCGATCTTGAACATGACGTTCATTGCGCCGACTTCTTCGATGTACTTGCGCTCAACGCCGTCCAGCCACAATACCTGCGAGTAACCCTGCTTTTCAGCCTTGTCACCTGCTCTTGTGGAGGCAGCGTAGTTACCGCCGCACTTGATGTGACCCGTGCCGCCCTTGACAGCGCGTACGTCCTCGCCCTCGATCATGATCTTGACGGGGTTGATGCCCTCCTTATAGTAAGAGCCCGAGGGGGATGCGATGATCATAAAGACCGCTTCGTTGACGCCGTGTACGCCCAGATAGGGGTCGTTACCGAACATGAAGGGACGGATGTAGAGCGAGGTGCCCTCGGTCTTCGGAACCCAAGCCTGCTCGTGCGCGATGAAGGTGGTGTAGCACTGCAGCGCATCCTCTTCGGGGATGGTGGGCAGGCAAAGTCTTTCTGCGGAAACGTTCATGCGGCGGATGTTCTCCAAGGGGCGGAACAGCTGCACCTTGCCGTCGGAAAGGCGGCGGTAAGCCTTCAGACCTTCAAAGATCTCGGCACCGTAATGCAGCACGGTGGAAGCAGGGTGCAGCGAGATCGCACCGAAGGGCACGATGCGCGCATTGTGCCAGCCCTCCTGCTTGTTATAGTCCATCATGAACATGTGGTTGGTAAAATATCTGCCAAAGCCCAGCTTGCTTTCCTCGGGCAGGGGCGTGGACTCGGGATTTTCAATGATCTTGATATCCAACATAACTGTGATCTCCTTATGCTTTGTATTCGTAGCCCAGCTTGATGGCGTTCAGATTCTGCTCGATCAGGTTGGCTCTCTTGGCACTGACCACCTTGCCCATAGCGGCTTCGAGGTGCTCCATGCCGATCTCGGGGTACTCTGCAAGCACCTTGCCGAGAATGATCATGTTTGCCAGCGTGGGAATGCCCATGTCGTTGGCGATCTGGGTTGCGGGAATATAGAACGCCTGCACGTCCTCTCTCTCGATCTTGCGTGTGATCAGCGTGCTGTCCACAAAGATCTTGCCGCCGGGAACGACAGCGTCCTCGTATTTGTCAAGAGAGGGCAGGTTCATAGCGACCAAGCAATCGGGCTTTGCCACGATGGGCGAGCCGACCGGCGTGTCGCTGATAATGATAGAGCAATTTGCGGTACCGCCGCGCATTTCGGGGCCGTAAGAGGGCAGCCAGCTGACCTGCTTATCGGCAATCAGTCCCTGATATGCCACGATCTTGCCAAGGAACAGCACGCCTTGGCCGCCAAAGCCTGCAATCAACATCTGTAAGGTCTTCATGCCTGTGCGTCCTCCTTACTCTCGGCGTCGCGGTCGCGGTAAACGCCCAGGGGATAGTAGGGCAGCATATTTTCATTTGCCCACTGCATTGCCTTTTCGGGGGTCATGCCCCAGTTGGTCGGGCAGGTGGAAATGACCTCAACCAGCGAAAAGCCCTTGCCTTCGACCTGGTTTTGGAACGCCTTGAGAATGGCTTTCTTTGCCTTGCGGATGCCTGCCACGCTGGTGACGGCAACGCGCTCGATGTACTGCGGACCCTCCAGCTGAGAGAGCATTTCGGAAACCTTAACGGGGAAGCCGCAATGTGCGGTGTCTCTGCCGTAGGGAGAGGTCTGGGTGATCTGACCGGGCAGGGAGGTGGGAGCCATCTGACCGCCGGTCATGCCGTAGATCGCGTTGTTGATAAAGATCACGGTGATGTTCTCGTTACGGGCAGCGGCGTGTACCGTCTCTGCCATACCGATGGATGCAAGGTCGCCGTCACCCTGATAGGTAAATACGATAGAATCGGGGTTGGCTCTCTTGAGTCCGGTTGCAACGGCGGGCGCGCGGCCGTGTGCCGCCTCCACCATGTCGCAGTTGAAATAATTATATGCCATGACCGAGCAGCCAACGGGGGCAACGCCTACCGTTTTGCCTTCAATGCCCAGTTCGTCCATAGCCTCGGCTACCAATCTGTGTACGATACCGTGCGTGCAGCCGGGGCAATAGTGCATGGTCATGTCCGCAAGTGCGTGCGGTCTTTTGAAAACTACCATGATCAGTTACCTCCTGCAATGTTCTGAATGCTTTCCAGTACCTGCTCGGGAGAGGGGATCATACCGCCTGCTCTGTTGCACAGGTAGACGGGACGGATGCACTCCTCGGCAAGTCTGATATCGTCGATCATCTGTCCCATGGACAGCTCGACGGAAATGAATGCCTTCACCTGATCGGCAGCCTTGCGGAATGCCTTCTTCGGGAAGGGCCAAAGCGTGATGGGACGGATCATGCCCACCTTGATGCCCATCTCGCGTGCTGCGATGACGGCATTTTTGGAAACGCGCGCTGCAATACCGAAAGCGGCGATGCAGATCTCTGCGTCCTCCATCATGAATTCCTCGTACATGACCTCGTTTTCCTCCACCATGCGGTAGCGGTCGAAGCGGTCGAAGTTCTGCTGCTCCAGCTCCTCGGGGACGAGAGAGAGAGAGTTGACGATATTGTGCTTGCGCTCAAGCTTGGTGCCGGTCACAGCCCAGGGCTTTTCCACCTCGGTGGGCTTGATGTCGGACAGGCAAACGGGCTCCATCATCTGACCCATGGTGCCGTCTGCAAGGATCATGGAGGTCATGCGGTATTTGTCTGCAAGGTCAAAGCCCTTGACGGTCAGCTCCGCCATTTCCTGCACCGAGCTGGGTGCCAACACGATCAGGTGGAAGTCACCGTGGCCGCAGGAGCGGGTTGCCTGGAAGTAGTCGGACTGGGAGGGCTGAATGCCGCCAAGACCGGGGCCACCGCGCTGTACGTTGACGATGAGCGCGGGCAGGTCTGCACCTGCAAGGTAGGAAATGCCCTCGCTTTTGAGCGAAATTCCGGGAGAAGAGGAAGAGGTCATGACTCTCTTGCCTGCGGCAGATACGCCGTAGACCATGTTGATAGCCGCGATCTCGCTTTCCGCCTGCAAGAAGCAGCCGCCGATCTTGGGCATCTTCTTTGCCATGTAAGCGGCGATTTCGGTCTGGGGGGTGATGGGGTAGCCGAAGTAATGACGGCAGCCTGCCATAATAGCAGCTTCGGCAATGGCTTCATTGCCTTTCATAAGTACCTTATCGGACATGATATCTCTCCTTTCTCAGCGTTCGACCGTGATCACGCAGTCGGGGCAGATGAGTGCGCAGTTGGCGCAGCCCACGCAAGCGTCGGGGTCGGTGATCTCCGCAGGGCAATGGCCCTTGGAATTGATCTTATCTTTTGCGATCTGCAAAAGCTTTTTGGGGCAGGTTGCCACGCAAAGACCACAGCCCTTGCAGCGTTCGGCGTCAATGGTTAATTTAGCCATAATGGGGTCCTCCGTATGTAAAATCAATAATATTTTTTCTGTAGCGTAATGGGGAAGGGGTGCGGCACGCGATCAGCAAGATCGGGTGCAAGATTTTCTTCAAACGCAGTCATGACCAGCGGCAGTCCTGAAAGCTCGCACAGCCTTTGCACGTAAGCCTCGGAGTCAAGTACGGTCTTTGCGTCGGTAAACTCGCCAAGGTGCGAATTGTTGGCAATGGCGGTGACGGGCAGCTTGCACGCAAATTCGATCTCGCGCATCACCTCCAAGGCATCCTCGGGGGTGGGGGTCAGCGCGCGGTGCGCGTTTGCCACGAAAATCATTTCAAAGTCGTTTTCCTCTTGGATCATGGGTACGTATCTGCCCAGCGCCACCGCACCGCGGTCATCGCCGCCCACGTCGAGCACCGCATAGCGGTCTCTGTGCTCGAAAATGCCGTAGAATGATGCCGGCATGGCGGGTGCGTCGAGGTTGGTGTTTGCGTAAGGGGAGGAGAGCGTTTCTACGCCAAGCGCCCTCAGCTCTTCTTCGCTGTCCTTGGAGCGGAAATAGGGGTTGACGATATCCATATCCGCCAGCACCACGCGCTTACCCTGCCCGGACAGATGCGCGGCGTAATTGACGGCTAAGTTGGTCTTTCCGCTGCCGTAGTGTCCCACGAACAGCGTAATGCGTTTTGCTTGCATCACAGCTTGTTGCGAATGATCTTTCCGCTTGTCGTTTTGGGCAGGCTTTCGCAGAAGACCACGATTCTGGGATATTTATAGGGAGCGGTACGCGACTTGACGTACGCCTGGATTTCTTTTTTGAGCTCCTCGGAGGGCTGCTTGCCGCCCGTGAGCACGATGCTTGCCTTGACGACCTGACCGCGGATCTCGTCGGGCGCTGCGCTGACGCCGCATTCCAGCACGTAGGGAAGCTCCATGATAACGCTCTCGATCTCGAAGGGACCGATGCGGTAGCCCGAGGACTTGATAACGTCGTCCACGCGACCGACGTACCAGTAGTAGCCGTCCTCGTCACGCCACGCCACGTCGCCCGTGTGGTAATAGCCGTCGTGCCATACCTCGCTCGTCTTCTCGGGGGCGTTGTAGTAGCCCTGGAACAAGCCGTTCGGGTGCTCCTTGTCGGTGCGGATGACGATCTCGCCGCTCTCACCCACGCCAACGGGATTGCCGTCGGGATCGACGATGCTGACGTCATAGAGCGGTACGGGCTTACCCATAGAGCCGATCTTGGGCGTCATGCCGGCAAGGTTACCGATCACCAAGGTGGTTTCGGACTGACCAAAGCCCTCCATGAGCTCCAGTCCCGTGAGCTGCTTGAAGCGGTGGTAGACCTCGGGGTTGAGTGCCTCGCCCGCGATTGCCGCGTGCTTGACCGAGGAGAGATCGTACTTGTTGAGATCCTGCTTGATCATCATGCGGTACATGGTGGGGGGAGCACAGAAGGTGGTAATGCGGTATCTTGCAAACATGGGCAGAATGACGGATGCGTCAAAGCGGTCAAAGTCGTAAACGAAGGTTGCCGCCTCGCACAGCCACTGACCGTACATCTTACCCCACATGGCTTTTGCCCAACCCGTGTCGGAAATAGTCAGGTGCAGACCCTCGGGGTCTACGCAATGCCAGTATTTTGCGGTATGGAAGTGACCCAGCGCATACTTGTAGCTGTGCGCTGCGATCTTGGGATAACCCGTGGTGCCGGAGGTAAAGAACATCAGCATCAGATCGTCACCGCCGGGAGAGTTCTCATCTCTTTCCCACTTGCCGCTGAACAGCGAGTATTCCGCGTCAAAGTCGCGCCAGCCCTCTCGCTTGCCGCCGACTAAGATCTTGGTGGTCAGCGTGGGAGCATCCTTTTCGGCAAGCTCTACCTGATGTGCCACGTCACCGTCCGCTGTGCAGATGATAGCGGAAACGCCCGCTGCCGTAAAGCGGTAGGAAAGGTCGTGCTCCTGCAGCTGATTGGTTGCGGGAATGGCAATCGCGCCCAGCTTGTGCAGTGCCAGCATGGAGAACCAGAACTGGTAGTGACGCTTGCAGATCAGCATGACGCGGTCGCCTCTCTGGATGCCAAGCGATTTGAAGTAGTTGGCGCACTGGGAGGAGGCGCGCTTGATATCGCCGAACGAGAAGCGGCGCTCGGTCATATCCTCCGAGACGTGCAGCATGGCGAGCTTATCGGGCTTCTCTCTGCCCAAAGTATCGATAATATCAAATGCGAAATTGAAGTGATCGGTGTTCTTGAAGGACAGCGACTGCAAAACGCCCTTGTCGTTCTCGCGCACGTCCACGAAATTCTGCCATACGCGCTTCTGGTCGTCGCGTACCATGATCGTGGGCGCAGCACCCAGCTCGACCGCCTTGTTCTGCTCGGCGGCATCGGGATCAAGCACGATTGCGTAGAAGGTGCAGTCCTTACCGCCCACGGCAACTTCACCGTGCGGAATGGACGAGTCAAAGTAGATGGTATCGCCCGCGCTCAGAATTTCCACGTGGTCGCCGATCTGTACCTTGAGTCTGCCGTCAATGACGATATCGCACTCCTGACCTTGGTGCGATACCAAGGGGATGGGTGCGTTTTCCGCAGCTTCGCTGTAGGTGGCACGCACGAACAAGGGCTCGGCAATTCTGCTTTTGAAGGTGTACGCCATGTTGTAGTAGGAAAGACCGTGCGCCTGCTCGATCTTCTGACCTGCGCCGCGGCGTGTCAGCGTATAGGTCTGCAGCTTGGGCGCAGAGCCCTCGATGATCTCGGTCACGTCCACGCGCAACGCCTGTGCGCAGCGGTAGATGAACGCGAAGTTCATATCTCTCTTGCCTGCTTCGCAATCAAGATATTCCTCCTGGGTGACGCCCGCAGCGTTTGCCATATAGGAAACGCTCAGCCCCTCGATCTCGCGCAGCTCGCGGATACGCGCCGCCATTTCGACTATTTTCTGTTCAAGTCCTGTCAGATTACTCATGTGATTGACTTCTCCTTTGTTTGGTTGGGCAGCGGAAAAAAGCATGCCCGTCTCAAGCCTGCTTGAGACGGGCACAATATCCATGTCCGCGGTACCACTCAAATTGCGCAAATGCGCCACTTTACGGATGCGTCGCACCTCTTTCGAATGCTCTCATCCACGCCTTAACGCGGCTGCACGGAGGGGTCTACTTGCGCGGCATGGGCGCGCGCTTTCTTCCCTCGGCTCGAAAACCAGATCGCAAGGGTATCATTATCGGCTCGCACCGTCCGCCGACTCTCTGCAAATGAAATTCCATGCGAATTTTTCGTCATCGCCTTTTAAGAAATTACCTAATATTATATCATAATCACTTTTTCGTGTCAAGAGATTCTTGCAAGTTTTACTTGGCGAAATTGCAAAAAAACTCACATGCCGACAAGGCGCGTTTGGGCAAAAGATACAAATAAAGAAAGGAACGGTGCGCGAGAATGCAATATGGGGAAATCTTGCGCGTTTTGCTCTTGACCTTTACGGCGTTTTCTGTTATAATGAAGAGAAATATCACAACGAAACAAGAGGACTATGCAATAACATGATTACAGTCAACAATCTTTCCTTTCAGTTTGGCGGACAGGTGCTGTTCAAGGACGTCAATCTGCAATTTACGCCCGGCAACTGCTACGGTGTTATCGGTGCGAACGGTGCGGGCAAATCCACCTTTTTGAAGCTGCTTTGCGGCACGCTTGAGCCCACGCACGGCGAGGTCAGCATTGCCAAGGACGCGCGCATGTCGGTGCTGGGGCAGGACCACTTTGCCTATGACGATTACACCGTGCTGGATACCGTCATTATGGGCAACCGCCGTCTGTACGACGTGTGGAAGGAAAAGGATGCCATTTACGAAAAAGAGGACTTTTCGGACGAGGACGGCGTGCGCGCCTCCGAGCTGGAAGCCGAATACGCCGAGCTTGGCGGCTGGGAGAGCGAATCCGACGCCTCCAAGCTGCTGCAGGGCTTGGGACTTGACGAATCCTGCCTGTGGGAGAGCATGGCGGACATGAGCGAGAAGGAGAAGATCAAGATCCTTTTGGCGCAGGCGCTCTTCGGCAACCCCGATATTATTCTGCTGGACGAGCCGACCAACGGTCTTGACCTGGATGCCGTGATGTGGCTGGAGGACTTCCTTGCCGACTATTTCGGCACGGTGCTGGTAGTGTCGCATGACCGTCACTTCTTGAACGACGTGTGCACCAACATCGTGGACATCGACTACGGTGCGATCCGTATGTTTGTGGGTAACTACGAATTCTGGTACGAATCCTCGCAGCTCATGCAAAAGATGATCAAGGCACAGAACAAGCGTGCCGAGGAAAAGATCGCCGAGCTGCAGGCGTTTATCTCGCGCTTCTCGGCAAACAAGTCCAAGTCGCGCCAGGCAACCTCGCGCCGCAAGCTGCTGGACAAGCTGACGGTGTACGAGCTGCCCGTTTCCTCGCGCCGCTATCCCTTCATCGGTTTTACGCCCGACCGCGAGCCGGGCAAGGATATTCTCAGCGTCAAGGAACTGACCAAGAGTCAGAACGGGCAGGTGCTGTTCAAGGATCTCACCTTTATGATGGGCAAGGGCGATAAGATCGCGTTCGTGGGCAACGAGATGGCGATCACCGCGCTGTTCCGCGTGCTCATGGAGGAGGACGAGGCGGACGGCGGCTCTTTCAAGTGGGGCGTCAGCATTACCACCTCCTACTATCCGCACGATAACGGTGCCTACTTCAACGGTCACAAGGAAAACATTCTGGACTGGATGCGCCAGTATTCCAAGGATCAGACCGAGAGCTATCTGCGCGGCTTCCTTGGCAGAATGCTGTTTTCGGGGGATGCGGTCTACAAGAGCGTAGAGGTACTCTCGGGCGGTGAGAAGGCAAGGTGCATGTATTCGCGCATGATGATGTTCGGCTCGAACTGCCTTGTGGTCGATCAGCCTACCGACCACCTTGATCTGGAGTCGATTTCCGCGGTCAATGATGGGCTTGTTGATTTCAAATGTAACGTATTGTTTAGCTCTCATGACTATGAACTGGTCAATACCGTGGCAAATCGCATCATTGAGATCCGTGAGGACGGCACTTGGTGCGACCGTCCCGGTACGTACGAAGAGTTTATTGCATGGAAAAAAGCACAGGAGACGGGCGTATGAGCAGCTACAAATACGCACTTTTTGACCTGGACGGCACGCTGACCGATCCCGGCGAGGGCATTACGCGCTCGGTGCAGTATGCACTTGCCAAGTTTGGTATTACGGTGGAAGACCGCAGTGAGCTGTACTGCTTTATCGGACCTCCTTTGCACGAATCCTTTGAGAAATATTACGGCTTTTCCACCGAGGGCGCCTTTCGCTGCGTGGATGCCTACCGCGAATATTATGCGGTCAAGGGCATCTTTGAAAATAAGGTGTACGAGGGGATCGAGGATTGTTTGGCTGCGCTGAAGGCAAACGATATCAAAATCAGCCTTGCCACCTCCAAGCCCGAGATCTATGCAAAGCAGATTTTGGAGCATTTTCACTTGATTGAATACTTTGACGCGGTCGCGGGCAGCGAAATGGACGGCTCGCGCACCAAAAAAGCCGAGGTGGTCGAGCGCGCACGCATGCTGCTCGGCAACCCCGACGTGCGCGATTGCGTCATGATCGGTGACCGCGAGCACGATATCATCGGCGGCAAGGCGCACGGCATGGATACCATCGGCGTGACCTTTGGCTACGGCAGCGAGGACGAGCTGCAAAACGCGGGAGCGACACACGTCGCGCACACGCCTGCCGAAATCGTACAATTTATCCGATAACCCGTAGGGGCGGGAATTTCGGCACAGCCGAAATAACATATCCGCCCGCCAACCCTTTATTTTATAATATAAGGAGAATTTCCATGAAAAACTCGGTTTTGCAATTTGCAGATGCACAAAAGGTGCGCCACGGCGGCGCGCTTGCGGACAGACTCGCACGTCAGACCGCGCGCCTGGAAAGCGACATGTACATGCCTCCTTTGCTGTTTGAAAGCCAATCCATTGACACCTGGCCGGGTGACTGGGAGGGCAGAGCCATGCTCTCGCAGACCATGACCGCCATGGCAACGGGCAGAGAGCCCGCAGCCCTTGACGCGTCTATGGCGCAGCTGGCAAAAAAGATGAACGAGCGGGGATATCTTGGCAGAATTCTGCCGCATCCCGAGGCGGACGAGCAGCAGCTTTCGGGTCACGGCTGGCTTTTGCGCGCCCTCTGCGCGTATTTTGAATACAGAGGGCTGGACGAAACGCTGTTTTTGATCGAGGGCGTGGTCATGAATCTGTTTTTGCCCCTGCGCGAAACCTACCGTGAATATCCCACCGATCCCGCGCTGCGGCTTGGTGGCGGAGATATGTCGGGGCACGTGTTTGCCGCGACGGGGAAGTGGCACCTTTCCACCGATACGGGCTGCGCGTACATTCCGCTGGATGGGCTTACCCATGCCTACAGCGTCTACCCCGATTGCCCCATGAAGCAGCAGCTTGGTGAGATGATCGAAGAGCTGATCGACCAATTCTTGGCACTTGATCCCGTGGGCATGCAGCTGCAGACGCACGCCACGCTGACGGCTACGCGCGGCATTCTGCGCATGTATTTTACGACCGGTAAGGAAAAATATCTGTCTGCCGCAAAGCGCATTTTCGATCTGTACGTAGCACACGGTATGACGGTCAACTACGAAAATCAGAACTGGTTTGCAAGACCCGAGTGGACCGAGCCCTGCGCGGTGGTGGATTCCTTTATGGTGGCGGCACAGCTGTTTGCCGCGACGGGCGAGGAAAAGTATCTGCCCATGGTCAACCGCATTCTGTATAACGGTATGCTGCGTACCCAAAGAGGCAACGGCGGATTTGGCTGCGACAAGTGCGCGACCGACGGCGTGCTGGCGGCGCATTGCTACGAGGCGTTCTGGTGCTGCTCCATGCGCGGAGGCGAGGGACTCTCCGCGTGCGCGCGCTACGCGTATATGATTGAAGGAAACACGATCGTCGTGCCGTATATGACCGAATCCGAGGCGGATCTGGTCGTTGGCGGCAAGCAGGTACACGTGTCGGCAAAGACCGGGTATCCGTATGCCTGCCGCGCAAGCTATACGCTCTCGGGCGAGATTGCGGGCGTGACGCTGGCGGTGTACGTGCCCGGCAAGGGGCTTTGCCGCTTTGTTCCCGATCAAAACGGCTGCGTCACAATCGACGAGCGGCTGCATATCATAAAGGAAAAGGCTGTTGTAGGAGAGGGAGAAGTGCTGATGCTTGGTGACCTGATGTTAGGCGTGGCGCAGGATCCCGCGATCTATAAAAACCGCGTCATGCGTGACGGCTACCGCGATCTGATCCCGCTGTGCGATTGCTATTTGCTTGAACAGGGAGATGTGATGGCCGAGAAACTGCAGATTGTGTTTTGAATTCGGATTGTATAAAGTGTACAAATAATAAACTGTCGGTTTGGCTAAGAGCACTATGGAGTACAAAAAACTATGCCGAGGTTACAAACAGTTAACAAATAGTACACACGAAGGACACAATATTTCGCTACCATAATAGAGTAAATTACCGCCGTGTGCGCGGTTTTGACAAAATTATCATTTTAGGAGGAAAACTTACAATGAAGAAGTTTTTTGCAATGCTCGTAGTTGCTGCTATGCTGGCTTCTCTGTGTGCTCTGTCTGCAAATGCTGCAGTTGAAGAGGCTGACTGGAGACCCTTTGGTGAAGTAACTGCAGAGTACAAGGAAGACCTTGCCAGCGTAATCTCGCTCGACGGTGACGTTTCTGACTGGCAGAACGCTGGTTTCCAGAAGTATGAGATCGACCAGTACAACCTCAGACCCTTCTCCGGTGAGCTGGATGAGAATTGGTCTATCGACATGTGGTTCAGCGCTGACGCGCAGTACCTGTACATCGCGTTCAAGATCAATGACGACGTGGTTTGCTACTCTGACGACGGTCAGTACAACGGTGACGCTTTCCAGATCCAGCTTGACTTCAACGGCTGGGCTGCTGAGACCGAGAACTTTGAAAGAGCAGTATTCTACTCCTTCGGTCTGCAGGAAGACAACACTGTAGATATTTCCGTACAGTGCATCTACGGTGACGCTTCGTCCGACCAGTCCTACTTCATGGCTTCCGATGACGAGGAAGAGTTTAGAGAGGGCGAGGTTAAGGGCGCTACCAAGAAGGCAGAGGATGGCTCCGGCTGGTATGCTGAGTTCGCTATTTCCTGGCAGACTCTGTACAACGATATCTCCAACAAGCTGCTCAACGACGAGCTGACCGTTCCGGAATGGACCGGCGGCGAGGATGAGGTTACCCTGAACATGCTGGTTTGCTACATTGACCGTGAAGAGACCGGCGGTGCACTGAACGCATGGGGCACCTGCAAGGAATACTCCGCGTTTGACGATGGCTCCGCTTGGTATCCCGAGAACTCCGGTATGACCCTGAAGCTCAGCGGCATGGGCTCCGTAACCGTTGAGTCCACCGAGGCTCCCACTGAGGCTCCCACCGAGGCTCCCTCAGAGACCGAGGCTAAGACCGAGGCTGAGACCGAGGCTAAGACCGACGCTGAGACCAACGCTCCCGACGGCGAGCAGACCACCGAGCCTGCAGCTGAGAAGGAAAAGAGCTGCGGCGGCGTGATCGGCGCTGGCGTAATCGTAGCAGTTCTGGCAATGGGCGCATGCGTTGTTGCTAAGAAGAAGGACTAATCTGCTTCGATCCGGTTATTGATTGAATAACGCAACCCGCGCATCTTCGGATGCGCGGGTTTTTTGCTGATTGGCGCATCGGAGATCACATATTAACGAAATATTGAAATAACAACCAACAGTATAGAATTGTCAAAACCGAACGTACGTGATGCGCATCTGTATGTGTTTTGACGTATTATGAAAGCGCGATGAAAAAAGCTGTCGAAATTTGTAAATAATTTGTGAACTCGCAAAACGAGACAAGTGTCACTTTTAACGGAATGCCCTAAAAATTGCACAAAATGCATGACATTGCACCAAAAATTTCACGGAACGATGGTGATAATTTGCGATTTTGAGTAAAATTTTCAGCGGTGAAGCGGATTTTTCAAGGGATTTTTGAAAACGGCATATGCTGGGTAAGAGAACCGATTATCCTTGACAAATGAGAAAAAATGTGCTATAATGCCCGTAATATAGGGAAGTGGGCTAACTATGCCGCATGCAAGGAAAAGCCCGCTGCGCTATATAATAAAAATGTTAAGGCGCCCAAGTCGGAGAACCGACAGGGGTTTTACATATCCCGAGTCTTAAAAATCTTATTAGTTGGAGGAAAAACCAATGAAGCAAACCGCAAAACTCGGTTGCAGAGTACTGGTTGCACTGCTGTGTCTGGCAATGCTGGTCTCTGTGATCACCGTTCCTGCGTTCGCTGCACCGTCTGTTCCCGGCATTCCTTCTGATCTCGCGGGAGGCGATATGGGCTTCCTGATGGATCTGCTCGAGCAGTATAACAAAGTCAAAGATGACGAAAATGCTGCAGATCAAATGAAGGAATACGTCGAGGATAAGTACAACAGCGACGAAAGTTTTAAGGAATCCGCAGATAATTTTGTAGGCGGCAGTTCCACTGACGACGAGGACAATTCTACGTTGGATAACATGAATTCCGTTATTGAGAACGTCTTTAAGGATGAGTTCACCATTACTTGGGTCGTGGATGAATCTACCGTGATTGAGGTCCCCAATGTTCCCTACGGTGAAACCCCCGTGTTCCCCGGTGACGTAGCTGCGCTGAGCTACGAGGTTGCCGGCTTTAAGTACACGTTCCAGGGTTGGTCGCCCGTTATCGTGGCTGCCAAGGCTGACGCTACTTATACGGCGATTTATACCGTTGAGCAGGTCGATGCTGCAGGCTCCATCAGCGTTACTTTTGTAACCGCTACCGGTACGTCCGTACTGAAGTTTGACAACCAGGCAGACGTAAAGGCATTTGCAGACGGCTTGAATACCGCAAAGCCCGACGATAAGAACTTTACTTATACGTTCGCAGGCTGGAAGGTGGAAGGTGAAGGCACCGAAACGCAGGTTTGGACTGCAGACTATACCAAGACTGAGATTCAGAAGTCCTGGTCTGACATTCTGACCAGCGGTAAGGTTGTAGAAGATTACTTCGGCAGTATCGACAACGTCATGGACGCAGTGCAGAATGGTGCAACCGTTGAAGATCTGAAGGATTCTATCCAGCACCAGCAGAAGGTTGAGCAGGAAAAGGCAGAGGCTGAAGAGAGAGGCGAAGAGTACGTTGAGCCTACCTACACCGTTACCTGGAATCTGGACGGTAAGACTCTTACCGAGCAGACCTATACCTACAAGCAGATGATCATGCAGCCTGCAAGTGCGGTGGCAACTGCAGGTAAGTACGTTTCTTGGGACATGACATACGTGCTGATGCCCGATCAGAACGTTACTATTTACGGTGAAACCGTTGATATCGTGGAGGAAATCGTTGCAGACGTCAACGGTATGCCCATGAACTACGGTGAGTATGAAATGACTTTCGTCGATGGCGTTGCTACGCTGTACGTCAACGTTACTGTGTCTGATTACAATGACATTCTCCGTGATATTCTCGGTGATGTCAGAGGCGGCACTGCACAGAGCGCATATCGCGAAGCGATCATGTCCTTCCTGCAGTCTTCCGCAATGCATATGTACAGCAGTAAGACCAACACGATTGACGTAAACGGTTATGAAGTATTCGGTATTGAAGGCTACGGTGCTTCTCAGCTTCTGGAGCTGCTCAATACTGTCCAGTCCGGCAACTACGGTGAGATCGTATCTGCTGACGGTTTGAAGAAGGCGATCCTTGCAGATCCCATTACTCCCGCAGACGTTGCTAACGTTGGCGATGACGGCGTTCTGGCAACCTATGACGTTGTTCTGGGCGCAGAGGGCAAGCAGGATTACGGCTTTGAGTTCCGCGTAGCTCTGAAGGGTAACCTGGAGCTGGTTCGCAAGAGCGCACAGGCAGTACTGGCAGGTGTTGACTTCATCATCAGCACCGGTGGCGATCTGCACGTGGACGTTTACGTTCCCGGCGCGTTCTCTATGGCACTTGAAAAGCTGCTCAACCACGACGATATCTCCGATGCTACCAAGCAGAAGATCGTTGCAGCTCTGTCCGAGTCTGCAACCGTTGGCGAGCTGTTCGAGCTGTTTGAGGTACTGGAATACGACCAGTTCGTATACGTTACCGAGTACATGTTCGACCATATCAGTGCTACCGACAGCAAGGAAGCTGCAATGCTCGATAAGATCGAGGCTGCACGCCCTGCATTCGACCTGTTCAAGAAGTTTGGCAACATTCTGATTGACGTGGTTCCCGAGAAGGTAAACGGTAAGGAAGCTTCCTTTACCTTTAAGTCCGTATATAACCTGACTCAGGCTGTTACTTACGCTGATCTGGCTGCTCTGACCCAGCTCAAGGATGCAGACGCTCTGGTTGGCAGCGAGCGCATGGACGCTGCTGTTGCAAGCGTTGCAAACAAGTTTGGTGTAAGCGCTGATCGCGCACAGGCAATCGTTGACCGTATGGTCGAGGCGTTTGCTGAATTCCAGAACAGAATTCCCGAGTCTGCAAAGGCACAGGCTGCTTTTGATCTGACCGATCGCGTCATTGACGTTGTATTCAATCTGATTCCCGAAAAGTATCAGGATGCTAAGCTGACCGACACCTACAAGGGTGACGGCGAATTCAGCGTTGCATTCGATGCAACCTACAACCCCGGTGCATGGCTCAAGAGCGTGCTTGACAAGGTGACCATTACTGTTTACGGCAGAACCATCACCCTTGGCGACTACGTTCCCACCCGTGACATCACCTCCGAGCTGACCTTCAGCGTAACCTTCGCAGACCTGTATAAGGTTACCTTCGTGGATGAGAAGGGCAACACCGTGTTCGAGGGCTTCCTGCCCTACGGCGCAGAGCTTGCTCCTTACTACTCCAACCTCAAGGAAGAGGGCTACACCTTTGCTGCATTTGACAAGTACGGCAATGAGCTGACCACTATGCCTGCAGCAGATACCGTTATCAACGTTAAGAAGGTTGCTAACGAGTACACCATTACCTTCGACGTTCTCGGCAAGATCTACACCGAGACCTTCGCATACGGCGAGATCCCCACGCTGGCTGACGAGCTGTACCTGTTCGAGACCCTGAACTTCAAGGGTTGGGCAAACTTCGGTACCGAGCTGCCCGCAGTTACCGGCGATGCTACCTACGTAGCAGAGTACACCGCAACCATCACCTTTGAGGTTGCTGACAAGACCTACACGCAGGAAGTTGCATACAACGAGATTCCCGCTCCCGAGGCTGCATGGACCGCACTCGAGACTCTGACCTTTAAGGGTTGGACCACCGAGCTGGCTCCCGCAACCGCTCACACCACCTATACCGCTGATCTGTGGGCAACCATCACCTTCGTAGTAGACGGCGAGATCTACTTCGAGGATGAGTTTGCATACGGCACTCTGCCCACCGTAAAGGATCCTGCAAAGGAAACCGACCACGTTGCAATCTACGAGTTTGCAGGCTGGTCTCCCGAGGTAGAGATCGTTACCGCACACGCAACCTATAAGGCAATCTTCACCGAGACCGCACAGAACTATGGTAACGCTACCGTTGTTCGTGACGGCGACACCTTCAAGGTATACTTCAACGGTTACGTTGATAACGGCGACCGTCTGACCGCTTCTGCGATCATCTCTCCCATCCTTGCATTTGCACAGCAGGATAGCAACATCAAGATGGAAGCTATCGTTGCAGCAGGCAATGGCGACGACGAGCATGCAATCAGCATTCTGTTCGATAACGCAGCGCTGCGCAACATGCTGGCTAACGCAACCCAGGATGAGGTTACGCTTGCACTGTCCTCCCTCAAGAGCGACGGCGACGAGTGGGCACAGATCGACAACAACTATCTGGCAATCTTCAGCTTTGATCTGCTTGGCTCCGCGTTCAACGCAGGCAACGCTACCGTAACTCTTCCTTACGAGGATGACGCAACCAAGTTCCACGGCCACGTCGTTTATGTCAGCGAATCCGGTGAGATCGTTGATATGGGCGCACAGGAGGGTGACAAGACCGTGGTATTCACCACCAACCACTTCTCCTACTATGCAGTTGAGTCCGTACAGTATTTGTACACCGTCAACTTCTACGATCTGAACAATAATCTGGTCAAGACCGTAACCATCAACACCGATCTGGGTCAGACCCTGACCGCTGCTGACATCCCCACTCTGTCTGCGGCTCCCGCATGCGACGCAACCTACCACTACAGCGTTGCATGGGCAATCGGTACCAGACACCTGGATCCCGTAGCTTACTTCCAGGCAACTCCCGGTGACTATAACTTCACCGAGGCACTGATCTCCGAGACTCATAGCTTTGGTGCTTACGCTTACGACGATGCTAACCACTGGCGCACCTGCTCCGAGTGTGACTACGTTCTCACCGAGGCACACGCTTGGGATGCTGACGGCAACTGCGTCTGCGGTCACGTAAAGCCCGCAGAGACCACCACTCCTGAGGAGACCACTACTCCTGAGGAGACTACTCCCGAGGAGACCACTCCCGAGGAAACCACTCCTACTGAGACCACCACTCCCGAGGAGACCACTGCTCCCGAGGAGTCCAGCTCCGACGAGACCACTGCTCCCGAGGAGTCCAGCTCTGAGGAGACCACCACTCCCGAGGAGTCCGGCTCTGAGGAGACCACTGCTCCCGACGAGTCTGAGTCCGAGACCGAGTCTGAGACTGAGACCGCGCCCGTAGAAGAGCCCGGTAAGAAGAACGGCTGGTGGATCTTCCTGATCATTCTGCTCGTTCTCATCGCAATCCTGATCGTTGCGTACATTCTGTACGGTCACAACATCTTCCCGAAGGGTCCCACCTCCGAGGAGCCCGCTAAGGCAGCAGAGCCCGAAGAGCTGACCGACGCTCAGATCGCAGCTCAGGCTGTTGCAGTTCCCGTAGTTGAGGAAGCTACTCACGTTGACCACGTATCCGCTGTTGAGGCTGACGCGCTCATGACTGACGCGCAGGCTGTTAACGCAGTTGTTCTGGTTGCATGCACCGCATCCGGTAAGATGGGTGCTGTGAACGTTGGCACTCTGAACGCTCATTACGAGGCAGGCGAAAAGGTTGACATTGAGTCCCTGAAGGCTAAGAAGCTGATCGCTTCCGATTGCAAGAGAGTGAAGATCCTGGCAGACGGCGACCTGGATAAGGCACTGACCGTTGAGGCTAACAGCTTCTCGCTGCAGGCTATCAAGATGATCACTCTGACCGGCGGTCAGGCACTCAAGCTGCAGCCCAACGCTCCCGTAGCTCCTGAGGCTCCCGTAGCTCCCGAAGCTCCTGTAGTAGAGGAAGCTCCCGTAGTAGAGGAAACTCCTGCAGTAGAGGAAGCTCCTGTAGTAGAGGAAACTCCTGCAGTAGAGGAAGCTCCCGTAGTAGAGGAAGCTCCTGTAGTAGAGGAAACTCCTGCAGTAGAGGAAGCTCCCGTAGTAGAGGAAGCTCCTGTAGTAGAGGAAGCTCCCGTAGTAGAGGAAGCTCCTGTAGTAGAGGAAGCTCCCGTAGTAGAGGAAGCTCCCGCAGAGGAAACTCCCGCAGAGGAAACTCCCGCAGAGGAAACCGACGCTGAGTAATCAAACCCAAAAACCTAAGGGCTGAACCGCAAGGTTCAGCCCTTTTTTTGCAACACCTATTGACTTTTTTTGTCTGACAATATATACTGTTGTAGAGAAACAGTAAAAAAAGAGGACGCTATGAAAAGTAAACTCAAAAATTTTGCTATCATGAATCTGGGTATTCTGCTGACCACGGTCGGCGTGTACTTTTTTAAGATCCCCAACGGATTTTCCACGGGCGGTGTCAGCGGTATTGCGGTCGTCGTAGCCGGATTTGCCCAGCAGTATTTGCCCGAACTTGCGCAGTATCTGACCTCGGGTAACGTGCTGACGGTCATCAACGTGCTGCTGCTGATCGTTGGTTTTATCTTTTTGGGCAAGGGATTTTCGATCAAAACCGTGTATTGCAGCCTGTTGTTTTCGTTCGGCACGTTTGCCTTGGAGCACCTGTATCCCATGGCAACGCCCTTTACCAATCAGCCCTTTTTGGAGCTGGTGTACGCAATTTTGCTGACCGCGATCGGCTCTGCCATGCTGTTTATGACCGAGTCCTCGTCGGGAGGCACGGATATCGTTGCGCTTATTTTGAAAAAATATACCAGTCTGGATATCGGTAAGGCATTGCTTGCAACCGATTTTGTCATTGCACTGAGTGCATTTTGGGTGTTTGGCATGCAAACCGGTCTGTTTTCTCTGTTGGGTCTGTTTGCCAAGGCGTTCTTGGTGGACGGCGTGATCGAAAGCATGAATACCTGCAAGTATTTCACTATCGTTACAAGCAAGCCTGAGGAGATCAGCAAGTACATTACCGCAGGCATTCACCGCAGCTTTACCAAAATTCAAGGTGTTGGCGGATATACCGGGGAAGAAAGAACGGTGCTATTGACTGTCTGCCGCCGTATGGAGGGTGTCAAGCTGCGTAAGATCGTCAAACAGATCGATCCCGGTGCATTTATTATCGTATCCAACAGCAGCGAGATCATTGGTAAGGGATTCCGCGGCGTTTGATTATTTGAGTGGAGAAGTGTATGGACAAGCAAATTTACGAGGCGTATCTCGCCATATTACATAAGGAATTGATCCCCGCGATGGGCTGTACCGAGCCGATCGCTATCGCGTATGCCTCTGCAATCGCCAAGGCTGCGTTGGGCGCTGTGCCCGAGCGCGTGCGTGTGGACGTCAGCGGCAACGTGATCAAGAACGTCAAGAGCGTGTTTATTCCGCACACAGGCAGTCTCAAGGGCATTGAGGCGGCTGCAGCGGCAGGCATTGTGGCGGGAGATCCCTATTGCGAGCTGGAGGTCATTTCGAGTGTGACCCCCGAAGAGATCAAGCGCATCAGCGCGTACAGAGACGCAACTCCCATCGAGGTCAAGCGTGCGGACGGAAACTGCGTGTTTTCCATTGGTGTGACGGTGTTTGCCGGTGAGAGCGAGGCAAGCGTGCTGCTGACCAATAAGCATACGCACGTGGAGCGCGTCGTGCGCGACGGCGAGGTGCTGTTCGCGGCAAAGCCCGAAAAGGTGGAGAGAGAGGAATCGCACTACGATCTGCTCAGCGTCGAAAGGATCGTGGAATTTGCGGACGCTGTGGAGATTGGGGACGTGCGTGAGGTGCTCGAGCGTCAGATCGCATATAATACCGCCATTGCCGAGGAGGGCTTGCGCGGCGAGTACGGCTCGCAGATCGGCAAGGTGCTGCTGGCTGCTTACGGAGATAGCGTGGCGAATAAGGCAAAGGCGTATGCCGCCGCAGGCTCGGATGCGAGAATGAACGGGTGTGAGCTGCCCGTGGTCATCAATTCGGGCAGCGGCAATCAGGGCATGACCGCCTCTTTGCCCGTCATTGTGTATGCAAAGGAAATGGGCGTGTCGCATGAGGAGCTGTTGCGCGCGCTTGTGGTGTCCAATCTGGTCACCGTGCGCCTGAAGACTGGCATCGGTGCGCTGTCCGCGTATTGCGGGGCAACCAGCGCGGGCTGCGGTGCGGCTGCGGGCGTGACGTATTTGCATGGCGGTAAATACCGTGAGATCGCGCATACCGTGGTCAACGGTCTTGCCATCAATTCGGGCGTCATTTGCGACGGAGCCAAGGCAAGCTGTGCGGCAAAGATTGCGTCCAGCGTGGAAGCGGGTTTGCTTGGCATGCACATGTACATGCAGGGCAAGCAGTTCGTGGGCGGCGACGGCATCGTGACCAAGGGTGTGGAGAACACCATCGATAACGTCAGCGACATGGCGCGCGAGGGCATGAAGGATACGGATAGAGAGATCATTGAAATTATGCTGAGAAGATAATATGAGAAGTCCCCGGAAAAATTTTCGGGGATTTTTTGAAAAAATGGCGAAATCGATGAACTTTTTCCGAAAAAATGCGTCTATATAAGTGAAGAGATTTGAAAAGGAGGAGCAAACATGAAGAACAAGATACTTCGCCATGTTGGCAGGGCAATCCTCTATGCGATATTGGTAGGCATAATTGCGCCGATTCTTGATTTGCTTGAATTGGCTTGGCGCGGAGCTCCCGAACCGCTTTCTGCTTTTGAGGCTTATGTGAACCCTTGGTATTGGCTGTGTATTGCAATCGCTGTAGCGGCAATCTATATCCTCGTCCTTTATTTTCGGGAGATCAAACCGCGCAATTTTGTATTTTTGTACGATATTGTGCAGACGACTGCACTGTTGTGTTTACTGATTGGTTCGGAGATACTTGCGTTGCTGTATGCAGTGGTTGGGCTATCCGATCATAAAGCACTGCTGATTTTGGCGTTGATTGCGTGCGGTGTGGTATTTTTGTTTGGCATTTATGCTATAACGTGTCGCGGCGTGGCAATTTACCAAGACGGAAAGGTGCGGATATTCAAATTCCGCATATATACCTATCAAACAGGTGAAGTGGAGGATCTGCGTTTGGAGCATCAGGGCAGAATTTGCTACGTTCACGTAGTTGTACAAGGGCATGACCATGTATTCAAAATCTCTGCGGGAACAGCAAAGGCGGTTGAGCATCGATTGACAATGCTTGTAAAAAACGACGAGATTGAGTAATTTGATCCATGATAAAAGCGCC
The DNA here is from genome assembly GCA_045587385.1 of Eubacteriales bacterium. Classification (GTDB taxonomy): domain Bacteria; phylum Bacillota; class Clostridia; order Oscillospirales; family CAG-272; genus SVQP01. The sequence continues at coordinate 20,276 of JAZNCE010000062.1, read as the reverse complement.
GGAGTGATGAACTCCGGTGTTTTCTTAATTGCGCAGAATGTTTATGCAGTTAATATTGTAGGGATCGACATCACGGCGATCCTGTGTAAGCAGGCGAATTTCTAAACAAGTCCCCCTCCGGGAGGGGGATGGAAAATATCCCGATGGGGATATTCAAAGGGGGAGAACGCGAATATAATGAATTTCTGCGTGTTTTGCATTTTGGCTTCCTGCGTTAGGATATTACTCGAGCAAACCGTTTCTCCTCGCGCTCTCCCCCCCCTGCGCTTGGCTCAAGGCAGCGCGCACCACCCCCCCTCCCGGAGGGGGGCATGCTTACGAGTCACACTCGCTTATTCACAAAATCGGGAGAGGCGCAATGCCTCTGCAAGTCGGAGGCCAAAGCGGTCTTAGGAAGACAACTGGGGCTATCAACTCCTTGGCTCACAGAACGACATGGCTACGATCCGACTTGCCCAAGGCAGCGCGCACCACCCCCCCTCCGGGAGGGGGGCATGCTTACGAGTCACACTCGCTTATTCACAAAATCGGCAGAGGCGCAATGCCTCTGCCGAAAGCTTTCGTATTTCTTATCTGTTATTGATCATTTCGGTCAGCGCGGTGGGTTCAACGATGGTGTCGCCCTTGTAAACGCGCATGTTGCCGGATGCGATCTCGTCGATGAGCACGACCTCACCGTTGTGGTAACCAAACTCGAACTTGATGTCCCACAGATCAAGACCGATGGTCTTGAGGTCATCGGCAACGATCTTGGTGATCGCCAGGGTCTGTGCCTTCAGGGACTCAAACATCTCGGCAGTCATAATGCCAAGTGCTACAAGACCCTCGCCGGTAACCAGCGGGTCGCCCTTTTCGTCGTTCTTGAAGGTGCACTCAACGTAGCCGCCGGGTAAAGTGGTGCCGTTCTTGATATATTCGCCGTATCTGCGAACAAAGCTGCCGGTCGCAACCAGACGGCAGATGACTTCCAGTCCGCCGCCGCCCTGGGGCTTACCGAAGCATTCCGCGGGAAGAACTTCCATAGTCGCATTCTCTACGTCTGCGGAAACGTAGTGGGTCTTGATGCCTGCCTGCTTGCAGAGTTCAAAATAGTGGATGGAGGACTTCAGGTTTGCCTTGCCAATGCCCTCGATGGTCAGACCTACGCTGTTTTCACCCGGATCAAACACACCGTCTTTGCCGGTGCAGTCGTCCTTAAACTTGAGCATGACGTTGCCGTTGTCAAGTGCGTATACGTCCTTTGTTTTGCCCTTATAAATCAGATTCATAATAAGAAGCTCCTTTGCGGAATAAATTTACAGCATAATTGTACCACGAAATTTGCGATTTGTACAGAGTTTTTTTGAATAAATATCAAAAAATCACGAAAATTTTCTTGTTGATTTTGCCGGAGCATACCGTTTTGCGATCAATCAGCCAGCCACTCGGAGAGCACCTGATTGTGCGCAACGCTGACACCGCTGTCCGAGAGCGTAAATAGCGTGACCATGGGCTCCTTCTCGTTGCCCGAGGTGTAGGAGATCAGCCCCTTGTTGCTGACAAGCTTGTTGATGCCGTCGTAGCCAAACAGCGTTTCGTACTTTGCCGTGCCTGCAGCAACCTCGTCCACGAATTTGTTGTAGTATTCTTGTGAAATCGTGCTGCCTTGGTCGTGTCTGTCGGTCTTGTCAATAAAGAAGGACATTTGATAGCTTGCACCGCCGTGACCTACGATGACCGTGTATCTGCCGTTGCGGGCGTCCCCCTCAAGGCGGCTGCCCATGGGAATCAGACCGTAGGATGCCTTGGTGTTGGTGTAGATGAGCTTGATGTTCTTCCAGTTATGCGAGCCGTCACCCGTGTTAAAGCCATGGTGTGTTACCTGCAACATCTCGGCTTCAAATGCGGCTTTTTCATAGTTGCCCCACGTCAGAGCTGCCGCTGCCTCGCCCGCGTCGCCCATAAAGAGCGCGCCCGTGCTACCGCACTCGGCAAGCATGATCAGGGAAGTGTCGTTGTAGTAAGCAATGGTCTTGTCGGGTGCGTACATCATTTCGGGTGCGTACAGGATCTTGACGGTCAGATTGTCAAAATGATAAGCAAGACCTGCGTGGGGTACGATGTGCTGTACGCCGGGGTAATACTCGTACATCTTGTTTTCAAAGTTGACGGAATCAAAGGTAGAGGCGGTCAGCGTACCGGGACTGGGTGGGAAGCTGTACATGGCGTAGGTTAGTTCAACCTGATCCCCCATGTTTTTGCCAAAGCCGGTAAATGCGGCTCTGTGATCCTTGTGACCGTGCGAGAAGATCCACGCGGTGATCAGGTATTTGCCGTCTGCATTCTTAGCAATATCCAGCTTATCCAGCGTGCTGAGAATATTGTTGCGGCAATCCTTGTTATTAAAGCCACCGTCAATGATCACGGCGCTGCCGTCCGAGAGCTTGTAGATATAGCACATACCGTTGATAGGGTTATCGGTCTCCTCAATGCGGGCAATGCCGATCTGCGCCAGCGTCACCTCGCCTGTGCCTGTTTTTTCATTGGGGGTGAGCACGGAAAGCGTTGCTTGATTATAAGGCTCCCAGATTGCATATGCGCCACCGGCGGTATTTTGCAGCGTGACCATGCTTGTGTTACCGTACAGCACAACGGTCTCCATCTTGGCGTTGTCCAGCAACGTCACTTCAATGGGGGCATAGCCTGCCGCAGTGAAAGCGTTTTTGATCTCTGCCCAGTCGTTATTGAGCAGAACTTGTCGTGTCTTGGTGCCAATCTCCATGATCACTGCATCGGCATCCAAGCCCTGTACAACCTGCTCGGGGGGCAGAGCCTGCTCGGGCGGAATGGTGGGGGTAGCGTCGCTCGAGTCTTGGCTTTCGGTTTGTGCGGTGTCCTCGGGGACGGGTGGCGTTTGCGTGTTACACGCACTCAGAACGCTTGCAAGAAAGAGCATGCAAAGTAATAATGACAAAAGCTTTTTCATGTCGGACCCTCCGTTTGCATAAATTCCATACCCATTATAGCACAGAGTTGCAATGCAGTCAAGAAAGTATTGACAATATGTGAGATTTTGTGTATAATATTAATGATGAAATTATTTATCCGTGTGCGGATAAAGGGAGGAACAAAATGAAGAAAATCATGATTTGGGTGCTGGTTGCCGTGATGGTACTGCCCGTTTTGTTGGTTTCCTGCGTCGAGGGGGATCAGGGAGACCAAACAGACAGCACTGTTGCAGGTAGCGAGCAGCTTGAAACCAGCAACGACCGCGACGATCTCGGCGAGGTCGATCTGGGCGGCAGAGATATCACCGTGATCTCTCGCGTAGAGAATGTAAACCAGAGCGAGGTGTACGTTGAGGAAGAGGACACGGATCCCATCAACTCTGCGGTCTACAACAGAAATCTGGCATTGGAAGAGAGACTGAAGTGCAATATCGAAGTCGTGCAGTACCTGCCCGAAGCAGGCAGCGTTGCGGGCGAGGCGGTTGATGCGGTGAACAATATGGTCATCGCGGGCGGCACAGATTACAATATCGTTGCTAACTGCTCCTACACGTCCATGACGCTTGCGCTCAACGGACGCATGGCTGACCTGCGCAATACCTCTAAGATTGATTTTGACAAGAATTACTGGTCCGAGGGCTTTAACGACACACTCTCCTACCGCAATTCGCAGTTCTTTGTAACCGGTCCCATGTCTCTGTCCTACTATCGCTATATGTTCGTGACCATGTTCAATAAGCGCATTATGGAAGACGAGGGCTTGGGCGAGTCTTTGTACGAGACCGTGGAAAACGGCGAATGGACCATTGACTACATGACCAGCGTTGCCGAGAGATTTTACCGCGACCTCAACGGCAGCGGCAGCCACGACGGTGCCGACCTGTACGGCTTCTGTGCACGTATCGGCCCCACCAGCTCCATGATGGACGGCTACTGGGAAGGCTCTGAGATCTGCATTCTGCGCAAGGACGAAGACAATATGTACAGCTATGAGATCGACAAGGAGCGTCTTACCAATTCGCTGGATAAGGTACTTGCGCTGCTCAACAGCTCGGGCTCGTTCACCGCAACCACCAACGCGGGCGACGGCGACGTGCTGACCAAATTTGCATCTGACGAGGCTGCGCTGATCAACTACCGCCTGATCGCGGTCGAAGACCCCACCATCCGTAACATGCCCAACGATTACGGTATTCTGCCTATCCCGAAGCTGACCGAGGCGCAGGATTATAAGACCCACGTGCAGGTGGAGGTCATTCTGTACGGCGTGCCGATCACCTGCCATGACCAGCTTGACGACCTGGGTATTTTCCTTGAAGCTTATGCATCCGAGAGCTATAACCGCGTCAAGCCTGCATACTACGAGGTTGCGCTGACCAGTAAGTACGTCAAGGATCAGCAATCGGTGGATATGCTGGACCGTATCGTCAACAGCGTCGCCATCGACCCCATTAACCTGTATTGCGTATCCTTTAACTTTACCAGTGCCAACATCCGTGCCGTGCACGAGTCGGGCACCAATACTGTCAACTCGTTGATCAAGAAGAATGAAAATTCGGTCAAGAAGACGGTGCAGAAGCTCAATAACTCGCTGGATAAGATCCTCGAGCAGCAGGGCAACTGATTGAATTCAATACACCCCCGCCCGCTTTGCGTGCAAAGCGGGCGGTTGTTATGCGGGGTATTGACAAATCCCGTAAAATATGCTATACTGTACGCAAGGAAGAAATCCCCATACAATATATGAGGTATAAGCCTGCAATAGGGGCAGGCGTTTCTACAGACCACCGATAATGGTTGACTACCGGATGCACCGATAGTCAGCCATTTTTTGTTTTTTGGCATATAGGCGCGTCGGGATGCATAGAATATGGGATAATGCGAGAACAGGAGGTGCTTTATGAAACTCAACATAGACGGCAGAGAAGTACAGGCAAGAGCAGGAGAATCGCTGCTCGATATGATCACGAAAATGGGCTTGCGCACGGGAAATTTGTCCGATGAGCCGCTGGCTGCCAAGATCGCGGGCGATGTTTTTACGCTGAATTATATCCCTCTGCGCGAAAAGGACGTACTCCCCGACAGAGAGTCCAAGCGGCGCGCCATGGCTGCTTCGGGCGGAAAAATCAGGCTTCTGCGCTATTCTGATGCCCAAGGGCGGGCGGCGTATACGCGCACGGCGCAATTCGTGCTGTTTTTGGCGATCCACGAGCTGTGGCGCGGTGCAAGAGCTACCATGCGCTGCACGCTGGGCGCAGGGCTTTATATCAAGGTCACGGGGGCAGATCATTTCTCGGTCGAGCGGCTGCGCGAGCGCGTAGACGACATCATATCCCGCGATATCGTGCTGAAATTCCGCCGCATCCCCACGGGGGAGGCGATTGCGCTGTATACCGAGCGCGGACAGACCGACAAGGCGCGCTTGCTTTCCTACCGCACGCATCCCACGCTGGACGTGTACGAGTACGGCGATTTTGCAGACTACTATTATGGTGAAATGATGCCGAGCACGGCGTATCTGCAGAATTTTGACATCATGCCCACCGCGGACGGCTTTGTGTTCGTGTATCCCGACACGGCTGATCCTTCCCGCCCTTCCGCGTACCGCGAGATGGAGCATTATTACAGTGTGTACAGCGAGGGGATTGCGTGGGGCAATCTGATGGGCTGCCGCACGGTGGCGGATCTGAACGAAATGGTGGATTCGGGGCAGGTGCGTGAGCTCATCCGCGTCAACGAGGCGTTGCATGAAAAGAAATTTTCGCAGGTGGCGGACATGATCTGCGCGCGCGGCGCGCGGGCGGTCATGCTGGCAGGCCCCAGCTCCTCGGGCAAGACCACCTCGGCAAACCGCCTTGCCACGCAGCTGCGCGTGCACGGCAAAAAGCCTATCTTAATGAGCCTGGACGACTACTATATCGACCGCGACAAGATCGCGCCGGGACCCGACGGTAAGGTGGACCTTGAGCACATCAATACCATTGACGTAGTACTTTTCGGGCAGCATCTGCGTGCTTTGCTGGCAGGGGAGCGGGTAGAGATACCGTGCTTCAATTTCAAGCAAGGCAAGCGGGAATGGCACGGACATTTTCTGCAGCTGGACGAGGATTCGGTCATTATCGTCGAGGGCTTGCACGCGCTCAATCCCGTCATGCTGCCCGAGGGACTTGCGCCCGAGGCAGTATTCAAGCTGTTCGTCTGCCCGCTCTTGCCGCTCAATCTTGATCTGCACAATCGCATTCCGTCAAGCTATTTGCGGCTTTTGCGCCGCATCGTGCGCGATTATGAATCCCGCGGAGCGTCGGTGAGCAAAACGCTTTCCATGTGGGAGTCGGTGCGTGCGGGCGAGGCACGGTGGATATTCCCGTTCCAGGAGCAGGCGGACGTGATTTTCAACAGCTCCACGCTCTACGAGCTGGCGGTGCTCAAAAAGCATATTTTTCCGCTGCTCGTGGCGGTTGAGCCCGACGACGAATATTACGAGGAGGTCAGAGCCATCGTCAAGGTGCTCAATTTCGTGCACAGCGCAGACGTGGACGACGAGATCCCTCCCACCAGCCTTGTACGCGAGTTTATTGGCGGCAACAGCTTTTACAGGTGAGGTATCCTGCGCCGTAAGCGGAAGGTAATGCGGGGGCCGGTATAAAACGAAAGCAGAAGTCTGTGTAAGACTTCTGCTTTCTGTTTTGCAGTACGTACTCAAATCTTTATGCCGAACGTATCTCCGTTTTCTCGGATCACCTCAACTAAGCACCATTCCTTGTGGTGCCGTCTGTATTTTCGGATACCTCTTATCAAGCGCCTTGCTTGCTTTTTCGTCATCCGCACGCCTTGTTTTTTGAGCTTTCTGCGGAAAATGCCTGCCGTGACGCAATTGAGCATCAATCCCGTGGGAAAGACAAAGATAGAGCGGTTGTTTCTCTTGATCCTCATGTCTTATTCGACAAACACGCGTACCGTAGCTCCGTCGGCAGATTCAACCTCCACCAGATTTCCGATCACGCCCTGCTTGACCATGTTCAGAATTTTGCCGAGATCAATATTTTTGAGCGCGTCGCTATCCGAAACCTGCAACGGGTTCAGCCCGTTCTCCAGCGCGACCTCCACAATGGCAAGAGGAATATTGACGCGTACCGAGTCACCGTCCGTGGAGGTGATCACGATGCGCAAAAACATATCCTTGATATCCTTTCTCTGCTCCTCGGGCAGCATTCTGACCGCGGGCTCTTGCTGCTCGTCACCCGTCAGCAGTGTATCCACGCTGATACCGAGAATCTTTGCAAGCTGCGGAAGTATTGAAATATCGGGGCAGGTCTGGTCGTTTTCCCATTTGCTGACCGCTTGAGGGCTGACGCCCAGCTTTTCTGCAAGCTCGTCCTGTTTGAGTCCTTTTTCGCGGCGCAGTGCTGCAATTCTTTTTCCTAAAGTCGTATTCATATTGGTGAACCCCTTTCCTTTGATGCCCCCATTATAGCACACCGCAGCTGCCAAGTGAATATAACAAACGTTGAATAGGAGGCATTTTCACACAACCAAACGGAGAATATTCGCTCAACCGACGGTTGATTGGTGCACAAGTGGTCAAAACGCGCATCGCAACTTGCATTACGTGCAAATTATTCGGCTCGTTTGAGATCCCCCACCGCGATCAGTACGGCGGATGCAATGACCAAGGCAGAGCCGATCAGCACCGCGGGCTTGGCACTCTCTTTCATCAAGACAATGCCTATGACGACGCCCGTGATGGGTTCAAGCGCGCTGAGAATGGCGCAAATATAGCCTGCGAGCTGTTTTTTGGTGCTTGTCATATCTGCCTCCGCCTTGCACTTTTTTCTTGCATATTTTAGCACACTTGGGGATAAAAATCAATTAAGACGCACAAAAAACAAAAAAAGATCCGTGCGGCTTTTGGAATATGGCAAAGGGAACAAGGAGGGGTTGTGGAAATTGTGCAATGTTACTGAAAATATGGCGCAATTATGAAAAGATTTGCGTTAAATATTGACAGTTTCGTGATTATGCATTATAATAAAAACAGCATAAAAATGCGAAAATATGGGAAAAACCCAAAAACAGGAGAGGAAAAATGAAAAAAGTTTTAAGCTTGGCTCTGTGCCTGATCATGGCACTCTCTATGCTCAGCCTCGTTGCTTGTAACACCGAGCCCGAGACCTATGAGATCGCTGTCGTAACCGACGTCGGTCAGCTCATGGACAAGGGCTTCAACCAGGGTACCTGGGAAGGCGCTGAGGCATACGCAAAGGCAAACAACAAGACCTACAAGTACTATCAGCCCGCAAACGGCTCCGACGCGACCGATGAGGACCGCGTTGCAGCAATGGAGCTTGCAATTGCCAACGGCGCAAAGATCATTGTTGCCCCCGGCTTCCTGCAGGCAAACGCTATGACCAAGGTTGCTACCGACAACCCCGACGTTAAGTTCGTATTCATCGATGGTTGGACGCTGACTGATGCAGAGAACAATCCTCTGCCCAACGTAACCGCTGTTGTTTACAAGGAGCAGGAATCCGGCTACCTTGCAGGCTACGCAGCAGTTATGGATGGCTACAGAAAGCTGGGCTACACCGGTGGCGGCGGCGGCTCTAACCCCGCATGCAACCGTTTCGGTTACGGCTTTGTACAGGGCGCTGACGCAGCTGCTAAGGAGCTTGGTCTCGAGGCAGGCGCAGTTACCGTTAAGTACAGCTACCAGCACGGTGCAAGCTTCAGCGCATCCGCTGAGCTGCAGGCACAGATCAACGGTTGGTACAGTGGCGGCACTGAGGTCGTATTCGCTTGCGGCGGTTCTATGTTCGAATCCGTGAAGTCCGCAGCAGAGGCTAACCCCGGCTCCAAGATCATCGGTGTTGACGTTGACCAGTCCTTCGCTTCCGAGCTGGTTATCACCAGTGCCGTTAAGGGTCTGAAGGAATCCGTTGCTAAGGTACTGGGTCAGTACTACGACGGCAAGTGGGATGCAGATCTGGCAGGCAAGACCCAGAACCTGGGTGCTGCTGACGATGCAACCGGTCTTCCCATCGCAACCTCCAAGTTCAACAGCTTCACCGCTGACCAGTACAACGCACTGTTTGCAAAGATCAAGGACGGCACCATCGTTCCCAAGGCTGAAGTTCCCGCTGACGCTAACAATGCTGATTGGCTGAAGGGCTTTGAGATCGTTGTAGTTGACTTCGAATAATTTTTGAACGATTGCGAAAATTAAAATGAAATAACGTGACCTGCGGGGCTTTCCCTCGGGAAAGCCCCGCAGGTCCAAATTGAGAGCAGGGAAGGGCGGAGGATGTTCTTCCTTTTTGTTATTTGTAGTGTATACAGGTAGCCGCACGGGAATCGAACCAAGTTGGTTTTGACAAGCAGATTTTCCCGATCCCTTCATCTTTCCCCTTGGACATATCGCCTATATGCCCTGCGGGAAAAGCTTTTGGGCTCAAAAAAATCTGCTGCGTCAAAACTGCTCGCACCCGAGAGCGAATGCATTTTTGATGGATTTTGGTGAGATTTTGCGAAGTAGCATAACCGAAGAGAGTCAAATCCATACGGTTTTGAGTGACAAATATCCGCATTTGCTGCAGATAAAATTCTCGCAATATTATATATTGCTTCGCATTTTCTCTTTGCATCTGCATAATATTTGCTCACTCAAAACTGCGAAGCACCCTCCGGCGTTGCAATTTTTGATGGATTTTGTCGAAGCGAGTCGAAGCAAGATACGCATCTTGCAAGGCGAGTTTCGGCACAAGACACAAAAATTGCTCGTCGCAGGGCGTATGATTTGACTTTCTTCGGTTATGACAATCTTGCGAGTAAAAGCACGCCGAAAGACGCATAAATGCATCGCCCTCGGGCAATTCGGTTCGATTCCCGTACGGCTAAGAAAAAGGCAGAATATCGGAACTATATAGAAAAAGGAGCACTGATTATGAGTGAGATCAAAACACAGGACGTTGCCGTACCGGCGGACTATCCTTACGTGATTGAAATGTGCAATATCACCAAGGAGTTTCCCGGTATTATCGCAAACGATGATATTACCCTGCAGTTGCGCCGCGGTGAGATCCACGCGTTGCTTGGTGAGAACGGAGCGGGAAAATCGACCTTGATGAGCGTGCTGTTCGGTCTGTATCAGCCCGAGCGGGGTGAGATCCGCAAGGACGGTAAGGTTGTGAGCATTAAGAATCCCAACGATGCAAACGCGCTCGGCATCGGCATGGTGCACCAGCACTTCAAGTTGGTGGATGTGTTTACGGTGCTGGATAACATCATTTTGGGTGTGGAGCCCAATACGGCGGGATTTCTGAAAAAGAAGCAGGCGCGTGAGAAGGTCTTAAAGCTGTCCGAGACCTACGGCTTGGGCGTTGATCCCGATGCATTGGTCGAGAATATCACGGTCGGTATGCAGCAGAGAACCGAAATTCTCAAAATGCTGTACAGAGATAATGAGATCCTCATTTTTGACGAGCCTACGGCAGTGCTGACGCCTCAGGAGATCGAGGAGCTGATGCAGGTGATGAAGGGACTGGCACAAAAGGGAAAGTCCATTCTGTTTATTACGCATAAGCTCAACGAGATCATGGCGGTTGCGGACAGATGCACCGTGCTGCGCAAGGGAAAATATATCGGCACGGTGGATATTGCAAGCACCACCAAGGAAGAGCTTTCCAACATGATGGTGGGGCGTGACGTCAAGTTCGTGGTGGACAAGAGCCCTGCACAGCCCGGTGAAAGCGTTCTGGAAATCGAGCATATGCGCGTCAAGGGCGGAACGGGCAAAAAGGATGCCGTGCATAACGTCTCCCTTTGTGTACGTGAGGGGGAAATCGTGTGTATTGCGGGTATTGACGGCAACGGTCAGACCGAGTTTGTGCATGCGTTGACGGGACTTACCAAGGTGTCGGGCGGCAGCATTAAGCTGCTTGGCGAGGATATCACCAAAAAGAGCATCCGATACAGAAATACGCACGGCATGAGCCACGTGCCCGAGGACAGACATAAGCATGGACTTGTGCTGGATTATTCTTTGGAGCAGAATATGGTGCTGCAGCGGTATTTCGAGCCGCGGTTCCAGAAGGGCGGCTTTATCCGCTTTGATGCGGTGCGGACCTATGCTGAGGAATTGATTGAAAGGTTTGACGTGCGATCGGGGCAGGGGGCTATCACCACCTCGCGCTCCATGTCGGGCGGTAACCAGCAAAAGGCAATCGTGGCGCGCGAGCTGGATCGCGAGCACAAGCTGCTTGTTGCCGTACAGCCTACGCGCGGTTTGGACGTGGGTGCTATTGAATATATTCACACCCAGATCGTCAAGACCAGAGACAACGGTGCGGGCGTTCTGCTGGTTTCACTTGAGTTGGAGGAGGTCATGAGCCTTTCCGACAGAATTCTGGTGATGTATGAGGGCGAAATCGTGGGTGAATTTGATCCCAAAACTACTACGGTGCAGGAGCTTGGATTGTATATGGCAGGTGCCAAGCGTCAGGAAAGAGAGGAGGCGGCAGAATGAAAAAGTGGATTCGTTCATTCTTTGCAAAAGAGGGAATCAAATCGGTTATTTCCTCACTGCTTTGTATTCTGGGCGGTATGCTGGTGGGCTTTTTGGTGCTGCTGGTCATTGCGCTTGTGTCGGATGATATTCCCGTAGCGCACGCCTTCAAAGGACTCAGAATTATTCTGTCCGGTCCCTTTGCGCCCCTTGCCACCTCGGGATCCAATATCAATATCATGCGCATCTTGGGCAATATGCTGTTCCAGGCGGCACCGCTTTTGATGACCGGTCTTTCGGTTGCGATTGCTTTCAAAACAGGACTTTTCAATATCGGTGCACCCGGTCAGTTTCTGATGGGTGCGATGGGTGCCATTATCACCGCGCACTCCATTCCCACTACACCCAAAACTGCTATTTTCGTATGGATTCTGTCTGTGGCGGTCGGTACGGTATGCGGCATGATCTGGGGCTTGATTCCCGGCTTTTTCAAGGCAATTCTCAACGTCAACGAGGTTATCGTCTGCATCATGACCAACTGGATCGCGGCAAATATGGTCAGCTGGGTGTTTTCCGCAAACCGACAGTTTACGGACAGCAGCAGCGGCAGAACCATGTACGCGCTGAAAACCTCGGTCAACGGTGTGACCACCCCCAAGCTGGGGCTGGATCAGATCTTCAAGGGCTCGGATATTGATATCGGTATTCTCATTGCCATTGCTGTGGCGATTATTATGTTTATCATGATGAGCAAGACCATCTTCGGTTACGAGCTCAAGGCATCGGGCTACAATAAGCATGCCGCAAAATATGCGGGCATGAATGAAAAGCGCAGCATTATGCTTTCCATGGCGATTGCGGGCGGTCTTGCCGCTATGGGCGCAACGCTTTACTATCTCAACGCAGGTCCCGACTTCACCTGGGATACCTACAATAAGCTTCCTGCATACGGCTTTAACGGCATTCCCGTCGCGCTGCTTGCAAGCAGTAATCCGTTGGGCGTTATTTTCAGCTCGGTGTTCTTGCGCTACGTGGACTTGGGAGGATACTACCTGTCCGGTATGACGAACTACAACGAGTACGTTTCCGATATGATCGTTGCGGTCATCGTTTACTTTGCAGGCTTCTCCATGCTGATCAAAATGCTGCTTTCCAGACGCAAGGCAGCCAAGGCACAGGAAAAAGCGCAAATTGCCGAGGAAGAACAACCTGATGCCAATACCGAAGGGAAGGAGGAGAAGGATCAATGACATTTCTCATTCAACAAACGTTGATCTATACCATTCCTTTGATGATCGTGGCGCTTGCCGGTGTGTTTGCCGAGCGCAGCGGTATTATCAACATTGCCCTTGACGGTATGATGATCTTTGGTTCCTTTATGGGAGCGGTTGCGGTCAAGATCATGCAAGAGGGAGATATGTTTGGAAATACGCAAGTGATTTATATCATTGCGATGCTGGTCGCGGCTCTCTCGGGTGCTGCATTCTCGCTGCTTTTGTCCTTCTCTGCCATCAATCTCAAGGCAGACCAGACCATCGGCGGTACTGCGCTGAACCTGTTGGCTCCCGCGGTTACGTTGCTGATCGTCAAAATCGTTTCCATGCAGGACAGACTGAATATGCCCAAGAGCCTTGGTTTTATCATTTTCAACGAAGATATTCCCACGGTATTCAAGCCTTTCTTTGATAAAATGTTTATTTCCACGTATATTGTCATCGGCTTGTTTGTGGTGCTTTCCATTCTGCTTTACAAGACCAAGTACGGCTTGCGTCTGCGTGCGTGCGGTGAGCATCCGCAGGCAGCGGACAGCGTGGGCATCAACGTCAAGGGTATGAGATACCTGGGCACCACCATTTCGGGTGCTTTGGCGGGCATGGGCGGTTATATCTATATTGCCACCACCGCCAGCGGTACTGCCGAGGGTACGGTTGCGGGCATGGGCTTTTTGGCGCTTGCCATCATGATCTTCGGTAACTGGAAGCCCATAGGCATCGCGGTCGGCTCGCTTTTGTTTGGCTTGCTCAAGTGCATTGGCGCAACCTATTCGCAGCTGGACCTCAACGGTGACGGCGTCAAGCTGCTGGCAGATCTGGGACTGCCGTCCTATTTCTACTATATGATTCCTTACGTGGTGGTGCTGATCGTTCTGGCATTCACATCCAAGAAGTCGCGCGCACCCAAGGCAGAGGGTATTCCTTACGATAAGGGACAAAGATAAGATTTTAGTCTTGGCGGCAAGCATTTTGCTTGCCGCCTTTTCTTTGTCAAAAAAATCCATACGCGGATTTGGATAAAATTCGTGAATTCTTCTAATAATATCTTTGGAAATCACCAAATCAGTGAAATTTTGATGTATGGAAAGGTTTATATATATGAAAGCAACCGGTATTGTGAGAAGAATTGATGATCTCGGTCGTGTCGTCATCCCCAAGGAGATCAGAAGAACCATGCGCATCCGTGAGGGAGACCCGACGCTGACAACATTGACAGCGGAGAGCCGATTTCTCTTCGCAATGCTCGATTTGTCAAAAAGGATGGGATTAAACTGTGAAAAATGACGGGAAAATCCTTCCGGAAAATCCCAGACCGTGAGTATACGAAAGGGTGCCAAAAAACATGCACAAACAGGCTGAAATCCTTGATACATAAGGCTTTTAGAGCGATTAGACTATGAAAAAACGATGTCAATGATTTCTGTGAAGGCGAATTTTATCGGCAGCTTAAACAAAAAATGAGGAGTTTTCGCAAAAGTTGCGAAGGACTCCTCATTTTTGCTTAAATCAGGTTGCTTGGGATAAAGCAGTTTTTTTCATCGATTGGAATAGGCTCTTCGCACATACATACGATCCCTCCACTCCCGCGATCAAGCTCAGCCTTATCAAGAACCGAGTATTTTTTAACCTCTCGTTTGTCGGGGGCGGCGGATTTTTTGATTTCCAACGGATGAATGATATTATTTTCCTCTACGAACACGTCGATCTCTTTTGCGTTTGAGTCACGGTAGTAGGTAAGGTTCGCTTTGCTTTTTGCATAGGCATAATTTTTGACAAGCTCCATAATTACGTAATTCTCATAGAAATGTCCGCTTGCCGCGCCCCCACGAAGAACGTCCGGTGTCAGCCACATCGAAAGATAGGCGCAAAGCCCTGTGTCGCAAAAATACAATTTCGGAGTTTTAGAGAGTCGCTTCAAGGCATTGTTGGAATATGGCTGAAGCAGGTAAACGATATGCAAGCCCTCCAAAATACGCAACCACTCCTTTGCGGTTGGTTGAGAGATGTCTGCGGACTCGGCAAGGGTCGCATAATTGACCTGCTCGGAAACAAGTGCCGCACAGCCAAGAAGGAATTTTCTGAAGCGAACTGCATCCGTGATGCCTCCTGCTTCTGCTACGTCTCGCATAAGATACGTGTCAACGTAAGAATTAAAATACTCTCCCCGAAGCTCTTCGTCAACACCCCATACCTGTGGCATGCCGCCCTCCCAGATATGCTCAAACACCTTTTTTACGTCATTCTTTGGAACAGGCTGCTGTCTTGCTTGCAGGGTGGTGAGTGAAAAGTCAAGAGCCTCGTCGAAGACGAGTCCGTTCTTCTCTCGTTGCGAAAGGCTGTAAAGCTCAAGGATCCCAATTCTGCCCGCAAGAGTTTCACGCACCTTTTTCATCATTCCGTACTGCTGTGAGCCCGTCAGCCAGATCAGTCCTTTTTCGTCGGTCTCGTCGCAAATGATCTTGATCTGCTCGAAAAGCTCGGGGGCTTTTTGAACCTCGTCTATCAGGATGGGGGGCTTATAGGTTTGAAAGAACAGAATGGGATCGCTTTTCGCAAGATCTCTTGCCATAGCATTGTCCAAGGATACGTAGGTTCTGCTCGTTCCTTCGGCTAAGTGCTTCAGCATCGTTGTTTTACCGACCTGACGAGCTCCCGTTACCAGAACTGCTTTGAAAAAACCGCTCATTTTTAAAAATTTGCGTTCAAGCTCACGTGTAATATATGCCATAGCGCCTCCTTGAAATTACGAAAATCTAAAGTGTGATTTATTTTATCATATTTTGTTCTGTTTGTCAAGATATAAGGCAGAAAAAACTTTTTTGAAACCTCTTGCAAATTGCGCGAAAACGATATATAATATATAGCGTAATACCGCTATGTAATTGATAGCGCAATTCCGCTACTTGTCGGAGGTGATTTTTATGTTGAAAAATGATTATATGACCATAGCCGAAGCCTCTGAAAAATGGGGTATATCACAGCGTCAGGTACAGCACTTGTGTACCCTTGGCTCTGTCGAGGGCGCGGTCAAATTCGGTCGCGCCTGGATGATACCAATGAATGCGAGCAAGCCTATCGATGGCAGAACAAAGGAAGCGAGAAACGAGTATGAAGCGGATATGCCTCTGCCCCGTAAGACGCCGTATCTGTATATGACAGACCTCTACCACATCCCCGGCACGGCGGATAAGGTGGGTGAAAGTCTTTCCTATCATCACGAGGCGCAGGTGCTTTTTGAAGCCGAAGTCGCCTACTCTCGCGGTGAGATCGACAAGGTCTACGATATCGCAAACTACCTGCTCTCGAAGCACTCGGGGTTCTATGCCGTTCTCTCCGCAGGAATGCTTTTAGCACAGTGTGCGATCTGGAAGGGCGATATTGAAATGTGGCGTAAAGCTAAGATCCATATATCCGAAGCACCTGCCAAAAACGACAATGACCGAGACGTGATGCAGCTTGCGATCAGCGCGGTCGATATCATGGTATATAACGTAGAGAGCTTCCCGGAATGGTTCAAAAAAGGGCGTTTTGAGCCAATTCACAAGGATGCGTACCCTGCTGCAAAGGTGTATTACGCCAAATATCTGTACGCGCTCGGTTATGCAGTTGCGATGGGTCTTGTCAAGGTAGACGGAACGCAAGGTCTTTATATTATGTCGGTCATTTCCTTCTCTGTAGAGCCGCTGATCTCGTGGGCAAGAGCCAATAATACTATTATGGCAGAGATCTATCTGCGCCTTACCTGTGCCGCAATTTACCACAACTGCGGCAAGGAGACGGACGCGATCTACCACATCGACAAAGCCATCGAGTTGGCGCTACCCGATAAGTTTTACGGAGTGCTTGCCGAATACTGCCGCGCTCTTGACAGCCTCATGGAGAAGCGTCTCTCACTCATTGACGAGGGTGCTTGGAAGGAAGTCAAGAAGCTCTATAAGATATATAATGAGGGCTGGTCGAAGCTCTCGGGTGCAGTCAGAGGCAAGACGATTCTGACCACACTTTCCGATAAGGAGCGCGAGGTCGCCAAGCTCGCCGCCTTCGGAATGGGCAATCAGGAGATCGCCGATCATCTGCACATATCGCTCTCTGTTGTCAAGCAAGCGGTGCGTGTTGTAAGCGAAAAATCGGGACTTCCCCGTTCAAGCTTTGCCGCCATTCTTTGATGGCGCAAAGCTTGAACGAAATGCAAAATGCAAAATGCAAAATGCAAAATTGGAGAAAAGAATAATGGATAATATTATTGAAAATAAGAGCTTTGAATTTGCTGTAAGGATTGTTAAACTATATCAGCACTTAACAGAAAATAAAAAGGAATTCGTTATGTCTAAACAGCTTTTGCGAAGTGGAACGAGTATTGGAGCAAACGTGAGTGAGGCTCAAAAGGGACAAAGCAAAGCCGACTTTAATATGAAAATGAATATTGCCATAAAGGAGGCAAATGAAAGCGATTATTGGTTACGGCTTCTGTACCGAACCGATTATTTAACAAAGCAAGAATTTGAAAGCATACAAAAGGATGCAAAAGAGATCATCGCTATCTTGGTGTCGATTTGTAAAAAAACAAACCAATAATTTTGCACTTTGCATTTTGCATTTTATATATCTTTTTGCCCCCAAAAAGATATATAAATTCTCCTCCAAACCCAAAAATGCCCGAAAAATATGACCTGAAAAAGTGATTTTAGGTAATACCGCAATCAGGAAAAATCTGCTATACTGTTATTACAACAGCGTAGCAGATTTTTATTTTGCATTTTGCACTTTGCATTTTGCATTTACAAAGGAGTCCGATATGTTTAGCAAGCTGATTCAGAACGATTTACCGCAACAGAAGACCATCCCGAAGGAGGGGGATCTTTACAAGGTTGTGAATACTTATGGCAGGACCTTTGAGCTCAGGTACGGTTACTACGGAGAATGTGACCGAAAGTACGATCCCGACGTGATCTACCCCGACTTTATAAAAGAGCCTGTTTACACGGATGACGGAACGCCGTTTGTGACTATGATGCAGGATGCCTGCAGGAGCTACAAGGGGGACGCCAAGCGTACAGTTGATACCACCTGCGCCGATTGTAAATACTTCGAGCGCGGCGAGGAATGGTTTGGTGTCTGTAGATGCAAGCAACGGAAGAAGAATGATTAACAAACTCATATATATAAGAAAGGTAGAAAACGATCATGAGCAAAAAGAAGTTTGAAGCACCGGTTGCTGAGATTATTCACCTCAGTTCAGCCGATATTTTAACCACAAGCACGGATCCATTCGATGGCGAATGGGTGCCGATTGGTGGATCTGAAGAATAAGTATTATAATAAACACTACATATATCAAGGAAGGAAGCCCATATGAAAAAAATAAGTTTAATTTTTCTTTCTGCCCTCTTGATGTTCGCCCTTGCAGCCTGCGGAAACAAATGCGAGCATACATACGATAATGCTTGCGACGCGACCTGCAATGATTGCGGAGAAACAAGAGAGGTTGGAGCGCACGACTTCGCCGCTGCCGACTGTGATACAGCAAAGACCTGTAAGAACTGCGGAGCAACCGAGGGTGAAGCACTCGGACACACATGGAGTGAAGCCGATTGCGATACCGCTAAAACCTGTACGGTCTGCGGAGCAACCGAAGGTGAAGCACTCGGACACACATGGAGTGAAGCCGACTGTGATACAGCAAAGACCTGTAAGAACTGCGGAGCAACCGAGGGTGAAGCACTCGGACACACGTGGAGCGAAGCCGATTGTGATACCGCTAAAACCTGTACGGTCTGCGGAGCAACCGAAGGTGAAGCGCTCGGACACACATGGAGCGAAGCCGATTGTGATACCGCTAAAACCTGTACGGTCTGCGGAGCAACCGAGGGTGAGGCACTCGGACACACGTGGAGCGAAGCCGATTGTGATACCGCTAAAACCTGTACGGTCTGCGGAGCAACCGAAGGTGAAGCACTCGGACACACGTGGAGCGAAGCCGATTGCGATACCGCTAAAACCTGTACGGTCTGCGGAGCAACCGAGGGTGAAGCACTCGGACACACGTGGAGCGAAGCCGATTGTGATACCGCTAAAACCTGTACGGTCTGCGGAGCAACCGAAGGTGAAGCACTCGGACACACTTGGGCAGATGCAGATTGCGATACACCCAAGACCTGCACCGTATGCGGTGCGAAAGACGGTGACGCACTCGGACACACATGGAGCGAAGCCGATTGCGATACCGCGAAAACCTGTACGGTCTGCGGAGCAACCGAGGGTGAAGCACTCGGACACACTTGGGCAGATGCAGATTGCGATACACCCAAGACCTGCACAGTATGCGGTGCGAAAGACGGTGACGCACTCGGACACACGCCGAACGAGGATGACGGCGATTGCACAACAGCAATTACTTGTAAGGTCTGCGGCGATGTAGTTGAGTCAGGCAAAGCAAGCCACACTCCCAATGCGGACGATGGCGACTGCACAACGGCAATCACCTGCAAGGATTGCGGAAAGGTAACGACCGAAGGCAAGGCGGGTCACACACCTAACGATGATGACGGTGACTGCACAACTGCGATCACCTGCAAGGATTGCGGAAAGGTAACGACCGAAGGCAAGGCGAGCCACACCCCGAACTCCGATGACGGCGACTGCACAACTGCGATCACCTGTAAAGACTGCGGAACTGTTACCACTGCGGGCAAGGCAAACCACACGCCCAACGCTGATGACGGCGATTGCACAACGGCGATCACCTGTAAGGATTGTGGAAAGACCACGACAGCGGCAAAGACTGCACATAATCCCGGAGCTGATGATAACGACTGTAGCACAGCAGTTACCTGCACGGATTGCGGAACGGTAACAACGGCAGCAAAAGAACATGACTTCAGCGGAGCATGGCAGAAGGATGCTACCGGTCACTGGCATATTTGCGGTAACGCAGGATGCACTAAGACCGACACGGTCACAGAGCATACCTCTGACGGCCCCGCAACCGAGACCAAAGCAGAAAAATGCTCGGTTTGCGAGTATGTGATTGCCCCCGAGCTTGAACACACTCACGTTCATAATATACCCAAATACGACGATACAAACCATTGGCTCGAATGCGCTTGCGGCGATAAGGTAAGTGTAACGGCGCATACTGCAAATACTGATGACGGTGACTGCACAACGGCAGTGACCTGCTCCGGTTGTGATCACGTAACGACAGCAGCAAAAACTGCTCATGAAGCAGGTGCTGATGATGGCGATTGCACCACCGCAATTATCTGTAAGCACTGCACCAAGGTAGCCGTAGCCGGTAACGCAAGCCACACCCCGAACTCCGATGACGGCGACTGCACCACAGCAATCACCTGTAAGGACTGCGGAACGGTAACAACCGCGGGCAAGGCAAACCACACGCCCAACGCTGATGACGGCGACTGCACCACTGCAATCACCTGTAGCGAATGCGGAACGGTAACGACTGCAGCTAAAGCAAACCACACGCCCAATGCGGACGACGGCGATTGTACAACG
>JAZNCE010000061.1:0-7762 GCA_045587385.1 Eubacteriales bacterium | reverse complement strand
ATCCCTCTGAAGTCAGGTTGTAGACCACGACCTCGATAGGCCGAAGGTGTAAGCGTAGCGATACGTTGAGCTGATCGGTACTAATAAGACGTGAGGCTTAGCTTATTTATTAATGTTCGAATGTTCGAATGTTTGAATGTTCGAATGAAAAACTTCACTAAAAAGTGAGATCGAATCGCATCTCGAGAAGTTGTAATTCTCTTTAATTCCCAACTTTACGGCTTTTTGCCGGTGACCATAGAGGGGTTGTCACACCTGTTCCCATTCCGAACACAGAAGTTAAGGGCCCCATCGCCGAGGGTAGTGCGGGACTCGCCCGTGCGAGAGTAGGACGGCGCCGGCAAATTTTTTTTGCAAAAAAAAATTGCTCGGCCACTACGCCGCACCCCTGCTAGGGCATACGCTTCGCGGACTCGCTTCGCTCGGGGGATACGGCTTTTTTTTTGCTTGGAGCGCCTTTGAAGGGACAAAAGGGACCAAAGAGACCCAAGCGACGGCATTAGTTGAGGCTCCGCGCCAGACTGCCGCGTCCCAATGGCTCGGGATATCTTAGTGCGCAAGCGCCTTGAAATATCGTCGCTTTTGTCCCGTGTGTCCCTTAAGTCCCTTGTACCCTTTGAAGGGACATAAGAGACCAAAGGGACAAAAGCGACGGCAAGAGAGAGCTTCGCGCCTGTGCCGCTGTGGGAGCCAATAACTGGAATTTTCCGAATTTTCCAAGGATTTTCGGGGCCTGTTGGTATTATATTGCGTGTTCCCCTGAAAAGGGAATGGTACCCGGGGTTGAAAGACTGCCGTGTATTGGAGTATGATACGGAACAGCAGGTGTATGGTTAACACTTGCTGTACGCATGGGAGACGCTCGTTGGGGACATGAGCCAGGCCGCTTACGCGGCTCACGCTCGAGGGTCTGTTTGAGCGCCGGCGGAAACCACCTGCTTGAGGCGAAAGACCTCGGATACTTGAATGCAACCTTGCAGACCGCCTACTCCAATACACGGCAGCGATTAATAAGGTAACAAAATGAGCACTAAAAGGCAACATCGACGCCGACATATGCAGGATGAACCCTGCTATGTTATCGGCATGGACGCACACTCGAGAAAGTTGGCCATCTCCGTCTGGGACTGGTCGGACAGATTCAACGCCTGCCTTCACAGAGAGTTCAAATGTGTTGATATTGATGCGATGATTAAGACGTATGAGCGACACGTCGATACCGACTCTATCACCATTATCGAATCTTCAACAAACTCTGCCTATCTCAAAACGATGCTCAACGCTGCCGGATACCGAGCTGAAATAGTTCGCGCCGACATCATTGCCAATAAGGATCGCAAGCGTAGAATTTGCGACATGATAGACGCTGAGAATCTGGCACTTGCCTATATAAAGGGTGATATTGACGAATTCGTCTGGACACCATCTCATAAGTACGAAGAATACCGTGACATCATGTTCGCCTATCGCGACACGTCAAAGGAAGTGACCCGCCTGTCAAATCGGATTTGGAATATGTGCAGCCGCAAGGGCTATAAGTTGCCAATCAGAAATAATGCGAATAAGACATCTACACTCAGGAAGATGATTATCGAAACCAAAATCGAAGGCTTTGCAAAAGAGCAGCTGGAGATGCTGCTGGAGGATTTTGATCGTCTGCTGCGACGAAAGACTGAACTCTCGCGGCGGATTGCTGAAATCGTCCTGTCCAATCCTCGGATGATTAGACTTATGCAGCTTCATGGCGTCAATTATAAAGGTGCTTTTGCATTGGATGCCGCTGTCGAAAATCCGCACAGGTTCTCGACGGCCTCGAAGCTTTCTGCCTATGGTGGATTCTCCCCTATCGTAAATTCAAGCGGCGAAGAAGAAGAATGCGCAAAGAGGAAAGGCGGACTTAAAAAACCTCTCGACGGGGAGGGAAGAAGAGATGTAAAGTTCTTCTTCACCGAAGCCGGGCAATCGGTACTAACTTCATGTGCCAACTCCAAACTTGGCAAATGGGGATGGACAATGATCAATCGAGGCAAGTCGCGCAACAAGGTTGTCTGTGCAATCGGAAGAAAACTCCTTACTTATAGTTGGCATATCCTTCGCGGCGATCCAACGCCAAATCGGCACAGCGAGGAGTTCTTTAAACGCAAAATGCGGACATTCCATCAGGCGATCGGAGCTAAGCGTATGCACGAACTTGGCTTTGGAACTCGTGATCAATTTGCGGAAGCCCAGGCCAAATTGATTTACGGCAACCTGCCAATGCCTACCGCAAACAGCGAGGAGATCGTTGTTTGCTAAAAGCGGCGCGCGCACTATTCGCTCATATCTTTGCGCGCGCCAAAATTCATAACAATACTGGGGCGTTGCCCCAGCCCCCATCAGGGGAACAATGTTCCCCTGAACCCCAACGCGCGGCCGAATACGTCCGCGCTATCGGCGCTTTCGCCAAAATCAACTTCCTCGCTAAAGTTTTTTCATTTACCCCCTTGACGCAATACATACTCGTCCCCAAAATTTCCACACGCTCAACATCATCCACTTCATGCACGACAAATACTTCTACGAAGCTTCGCAGATGGCCCTTATTGATACGGACGTGGCCCGTTCTTTTGCAACAGGAATCGCAGGATTCTCCCACGCGGTGGACTCGCTTTCCGCAATCAAGTACGCGAAAGTGAGCGTAGTCCGCGACGAGTCCGGGCTCGCCGTCGATTACAAGACCGAAGGCGACTTCCCGCGCTACGGAAACGATGATGACCGCGCTGACGAGATTGCAGAGTGGCTTCTCACGGAGTTCATGCGCAAGATCAAGAGCCATCACACATATCGCAACGCGATGCCGACTACGTCCATCCTTACTATTACGTCTAACGTCGTGTACGGCAAGGCGACCGGCTCGATGCCCGACGGCAGGAAGGCCGGCGAACCGCTCGCTCCCGGCGCGAACCCTGCATATGGAGCAGAACAGAATGGTCTTCTCGCCTCTCTCAATTCCGTTGCGAAGATGCCATACGAATATGCGCTCGACGGAATCTCCAATACGCAGACGATCCACCCGTCCGCCCTCGGCAACGATCCCGAAACGCGCGTCAACACGCTCGTATCGGTAATGGACGGCTATTTCACGCGCGGTGCGCACCACTTGAACGTCAACGTTTTCGGAACCGAGAAGTTCATCGACGCGATGGAGCATCCCGAAAAGCCCGAGTATGCGAACTTCACGATCCGCGTGAGCGGATATGCCGTGAAGTTTATCGACCTGACGCGTGAACAGCAGCTTGACGTAATCAAGCGTACCTGCCACAAGAGCCTGTGACCGGTAAGATTCATTCGTTCGAAACGTTCGGCGCGGCGGACGGTCCCGGAGTGAGGTTCATTGTGTTTCTTCACGGGTGCGCTTTCCGCTGCGTCTATTGCCACAATCCCGATACATGGGCGCGGCCCGCAGCCTTTGAGATGACTCCGCAAGAGGTTCTCTCGAAGGCTTTGCGCTACAAGGACTATTGGGGTGCAGACGGCGGCATTACGCTCTCCGGCGGCGAACCGATGCTTCAGGCCGGGTTTGCAGCCGAACTTTTCGAGAGGGCGCACGATCTCGGCGTCACGCCGTGTCTCGACACGGCGGCCGGACCTTTCGACCGTGGCGATGTGCACGTTAAACGGCTTCTCGATGCCGCCGACACGGTTCTTCTCGACATCAAGGCGTTCGATCCGGAGCTTCACGCAAGGTGACCGGTGCGGACAATTCAAATGTTCTTGATTGCGCACGGTACCTTTCTGAAAAAGGGAAGGCGATGTGGATACGCCGGGTGGTCGTTCCCGGACTCACGGACGTAGAGGACGATCTTCGCGCGACGGGAGAGTTTGTGCGTTCGCTCGGCGGCGTCGAAAAATTCGAAATGCTGCCGTACCATACGATGGGCGCCGGTAAATGGAAAGCGCTTGGCCTTGATTACGCATTGGACGCAACGCCGCCGCCGGGCGAAGACATTCTCGCCCGGGCCCGCATGATCGCCGGTATAGGATGAAACCGCAACAGCGCGGTAAAAGCGGCGCGGAAGGGCTGCGGTTTCGGTATGGGCCATGCGGCAAGCGCCGCCGGACAAAGTAAATGCAACTATGGGCAGGTTAAATGCAACGTAGTGTAATGATGTGCATTTAATTTGCCTTGTTGCATTTAATCTGTGCCAAAAATCCTTTGATTCGAATCCGATTGCATTCGTATTGACTATTTTTGCATAATTTTGCCCACCCTTGAGACAATGTTACCCCAACCCATTGCGCATGAGTTACTGTATCAATAGAGCTGTATCAATAAGCCTTTTGACCTCTTGATTTTTTCTTTTAGAATTTTCAACTGCCGAATTTAGGTTGAGTGTCCAGTGTTTGGCAAATCAAAACCACCAAGTTATCTGTAGAGCATCTTTTCTATTTGACAAGCTGGGTCAGACAAGTATCTGTCGCGGTCTGAAATAGGCGATTATCGATTCGGGATTGCGGACACAAAGTTGAATGTGTGTATCGGATTGAATGGCCGATCCCTTAAACACTGGCTCACCTTCGACGAAAGCGGCACGGACAGTATCGTATGGGTGTTTTTTTTTGCTCGCAAGTAAACAAGCGGCATTAATTACGAGCGCATCAAGCCGATGAAGTTTTCCTTTATTTTCGGGAAGCGATACACGCAACTGTCTCATTTTTGCGTTGTTAATTGCATGGGACAGTGCTTTATACGCATCGCGTATGGGTTGATTCGAGGATTTGTCCATAAGATTGAGACAAGATCCCAAATGAACAACAGCACCGACAACAGCAGGTTTCTTGATTATGCTTGGGTTTCGCATTTGCTGATCCATAGCCCAACGCATGGCACGTTCTGGCGCGTTTTCCCAAAAGTAAATACCGCTACCAAGCCAATCGTAGTCGTTGATGCTTGACTTAAGCTCCTGCTCTCCTGCAAAAACCGCCTCTGCGACACTCTCATCGCAACCGTGAAACGCATAGACTGTTGTCGGAAAATTCGAATAGCGCATGGAATAGCCCTGTTAAATAGGGTGCACGGTTAGATTGCCGTTTTCATCCCAAGTGCAACCAAGTGTGTGAAGGAATTTTAGCGTTTCTTCTGTCGTTTTTGTATTGTCGCGGATGAACTTACAAATGCCTTCGCTCGTAAGCGCAAACGATTGCTTGCCTTTATGCAGACGAGAACGCTCTGTAAGCGGCTTCACGGGGCGCGAATAACGCTCGCTTATTAATGCTGGTGACATAGACTACTCCTTTCCTTTGTGCACAAAGGATAGCAAAAACGATAGAATGATGCAATCATAATTCGATTTGCTTGAATAAAGGTCCAAATGTATTTGGACCTTTATTCAAGCAAATTTCCACCATTTTACACTATCAAATAAATTTGGTCAATAAAAATCGGGGCACTAATCGAAACCCGCAGTTTGCCATAATAACCGAATTGCCTTTGAAATATTTTGTCGCTCTCTCAGAAAATCCTAGCTTCCAACACCGCAAGCTTTTCAATTTTTGATATAATTACACATGTTTGAGACAAAGATATCAAGGAGATTTATGAGAACTGCAATAAAAACTGTAGCGAAGATGACAACCGGGCTTGCGATAGCATGCATATGTTATGCATGTTCCACTCAGGCGACAATCAGTGGTCGAGAGAATTCAACAATTGCGCTGACTAATTCATACAACCATGCACAATATGACGGATGTTTTTGGATTGACCGTATGTGGGAGGAAGAGTGGAACGAAAAAAAGAGCCGCAGAAATACACTGAAGACAGCTCGCGTTAGAATAACGCCGTGGCAATCACTTGTAGCTGTAGCATCTTTGGGGTGGTGGGTGCCAATGTATCTTGAATGGGAACTTAATGGAGATAAAAAATGAAACGAATGAACATAGCCGTATTTTTTGATGGCACCGGGCAAAACCGAAGCCTACTCCCAAAAGAAAAGTGGAGTAACGTTGCAATACTTCATGATGCCATAGATGAAGAACCACAAGAGGACGTAGTTCAGTACCGCAAATATATCGATGGTGTGGGAACGAGACAGGGCGAGGACTTGTCTGGTGGAGGTTGGGGGATTGGATTAGATGAGCGTATTGAAGAAGCATATGAATTCTTGTGGGAAAAAGTAAATAACGCAATTGAAGACGGATTTGAACCCCACCTTTATTTGTTTGGCTTCAGCCGTGGTGCTTATGCAGCAAGGTGGCTCGCTTCATTGATAAATTTCTCTGGCATCCCAAAAGATAATGCACCACGTCGAAAAATGTTCCTCAATCATCGCGAACAAGATGCTAAAGCAGCAAATGGATTACGCTCCAAAAATGTCGTATGGGATGGGATTCCAATAGATTTCATCGGTGTATGGGATACGGTTGAAGCTTCCGTTAATCCAAGTTATGATATCGCAGATGTTCCGAATCAAGTAAGAAGCGTGTATCATGCACTTGCGATTGACGAATGGCGATATAAATTTAATCCGACACGATTCAACCCGTCTCCCAAAGTGACGGAGGTTTGGTTTCCTGGATGTCACACTGATATAGGAGGAGGATATAAAGAAAGAGCGATAGCAAATGAATCGCTTTGGTGGATGATTTTAGGGGCTCAAGACGCAGACCTGATTGTTAATGAAGATTTCATCCATACGATATTGAGTGATCTTAACTCTGAAGTGAAATATCATGATGAATTGTTTGATGGGGATGATAGCATCCTGTGGAAAGCAACAAATTTTAAAGCTGGTTACGTGGACAAATTCTTCAGAAAAATCAATGGACATGATAACCTACATCCTTGCGTAAATAGCTTTGCTTATGCGGCACCAACAGAAAGATCGTTCATACCTAGTACCTGTGTTGCAATAAGCATCAAACAATACAACAATACGGTTCAACATGATATAGCAATTTCGTAGAATTCTGCAAATGAATTTCGTGTGTCTATGATGTCACACTTGCGACAGCTGTCTGTGACAAATTGACGCATTAGCGCTTTTTTCAGCCCGAATATAGAGTTGGCACGATTACTGCGTAATAACGGTGAGAACTATTTGTATAGTGCCAGACCTGAGCTGTGCTCCTGAAAGGTTGGCTAGCGTTTTACATCGTAAGGAGATGCACATGGCATTTTCAGAAGCGACAAGACTGCAGATATTCAAAAACGCAAACGGCAAGTGTGAAAAGTGCGGCAAGCAACTTGTTTACGCAAACCATATACATGGTGAACGTGGCGCGTGGCAGGCCCACCACAAAACTTCAGTTGCGGCAGGCGGTAATGATACGGCATCAAATGGCAAGGCTCTTTGCCTTGATTGTCATAAGAATACGTATACTTTTGGCGGCAAATAATACAAAACTATAATTTGCTGAAAATGAGGAGCGAGAGGCGGAATGTCTCTCGTTTTTTAGTACGCTGGACATGGCTAGCATATTAGAGTTAAAATCTGTATTACAACATCTTCAATTGTAATTTCTTTTGCGGCGTGAGTCTGAATGAACTGAAGAACCTTTTTGCTGATATCTACTGCTGGAACAAGTGGTTTTATTGATCTATATTCAATCACTCCCAGAAATGGATTTACAAGATTACGGTGTGGACGAAATCTAAACCAAATGACAATAAGAAGATACAGGTGAAGATTTTATGTGAGGGATGGTTATATTTTGGTATGCGCTCTGTTAATTTTATTTAGGATAAGCATATCCGATAGTTGCTTGATTTGTCTGTTTTTCA
>JAZNCE010000060.1:0-51912 GCA_045587385.1 Eubacteriales bacterium | reverse complement strand
ACTAAAGCCTTAAAGAATACACTGTAGGGGCGATCATTGATCGCCAGCACCTACAGCAACTATCTATAAAAGCAATCAAGGACTGCATCAAAACGATACAGTCCTTGATTTTTGCGAATTTCTCCGCTTATTTATCAGCCCCATGACCGTCGGATTTTTTTATTCCTCAAACTGGCTGTAATACAGCTTGGCGTACAATCCGTTCTCGGCAAGCAAGGCGTCGTGCGTGCCGCGCTCCACGATGTTGCCGTCCTGCATGACTAAGATGAGGTCGGCGTTTTTGATGGTAGAGAGGCGGTGCGCCACGATAAACGAGGTGCGCCCCTGCATCATTTCGGCAAACGCGCTCTGAATCTTTAGCTCGGTACGCGTGTCGATGGACGAGGTTGCCTCGTCAAGGATCAGCATAGGAGGCAGGCGCAGCATGACGCGCGCGATGCATAGCAGCTGTCGCTGACCCTGCGAGAGCGTGTCGTTATCACCGCCAATGACGGTGTCGTATCCATTGGGCAGGCGGCGAATGAAGGAGTGCGCATGGCATGCTTTGGCAGCTGCAATAACCTGCTCGTCGGTCGCGTCGGGATGCCCCAGTGCAATGTTTGCGCGCACCGTATCGTGCTTGAGGTGCGTGTCCTGCAGCACCATGCCGATGTTTTGGCGCAGGCTGTTACGCGTGACGCGCCGCGTGGGCGTGCCGTCCACCTTGATGTCGCCCTCTGTTGTGTCGTAGAAGCGCATAAGCAGGTTGATCAGCGTGGTTTTGCCGCAGCCGGTAGGACCGACGATGGCAACGCGCTGTCCTTCCTTGATGTCCAGGGAAAGGTCACGGATCAAGGGGCGCTCGGGGGTATAGGAGAAGCTGACGCCATCAAACGCGACCTTACCGCGTGCATTCTCCAGCACGAGCGCGTCGGGGGCGTCGGGCGTTTCGGGCTTGGCGTCGATCAGCTCGAAAATTCTGCCTGCGCAGGTCAGAGCGTTTTGCAGCTCGGTGATGACGCCCGAAATCTCGTTAAAGGGCTTGGTGTACTGGTTTGCGTAGGAAAGGAAGCAGGAAAGCTGACCGACGCTGAGGGAGGCGCCGCCCGTAGCGACCGCCATCAAAGCACCCACCAGCACCACGCCCGCGTACACGAGGTTGTTGACAAAGCGGGTGGAAGGGTTGGTCAGGGAAGAGAAGAAGGTCGCCTTTTGCGAAATGGCTGCAAGGCGCGCGTTGACTGCGTCAAAGTCTGCAAGTGCCTCGTCACCGCGGTTAAAGGCGGTGACAAGCTTGTGGTTGCCCAGCATTTCGTCCACAAGCGCGGTCTGCTCGGCACGCGTCTTGGATTGGTTTTTGAAATAGTTGTGGGTCTTTTTGGTGATAAATGCCGCTACGAACAAGGAAAGCGGCGTGACCAGCACCACGACAAGCGCAATGCCTGGGTGCACCGTGAACATGATCAGGAGGGTGCCGAGAATGGTCAGAATACCGGTAAAGAATTGAGAGAAGCCCAACAGCAAGCCGTCGGTTACGGCATCGGCATCAGAAATGACGCGGCTGACCACGTCGCCCACGGGCTTTGCGTCAAGATAAGAGAGCGGCAGCACCTGCACGCGCTCAAAAGCGTCCTGGCGCAATCTGCGCACAATGCCGAATGCAATGCGGTTGTTGCACACGTTCATCAGCCATTGCAGCAGTGCGGTCACGCCCACGGCAATGCAGATGAGCACTAAAATGGCGGGAATGGTGTTAAGCTGCCCGGCAGTTACACCAAAAGGCTGCGTGAGCTTGCAAAGCAAGCCGAATGCGGCACGATTGGCAAAGGTTTGGTCGCCGGCGAGCAGGTCAATGGCGTCACCCGTCAGCACGGGAATGCACAAGGTCAGCACCACCGAAACGGCAGCAAAGAGCAGCGAAAGGGCTAAGAGCAAGCGGTAATGCTTTAAGTATTTGAGTACGCGGAGGATGGTTTTGGTTTTCATGCGCCCTGTCCTCCTTTGAACTGAGAATCATAGATCTCGCGGTAGACCGCGCAAGAAGACAGCAGAGCGTCGTGCGTGCCTTGTCCGACCAAGGCACCGTCCTCCAGCACCAGTATCAGATCGGCATGCGCAATGGATGCGGTGCGCTGGGAAACGATAAAGGTCGTGGGACTATGCGGCAGCGATTTGAGCGCGCGGCGCAAAGCGGCATCGGTGGCAAAGTCCAAGGCACTTGCGCTGTCGTCCAAGATCAGCACGGGGGACTGCGCAACCAAAGCGCGCGCGATGGTCAGCCTTTGCCGCTGACCGCCCGAGAAATTCGAGCCGTTCTGCGTCACGGGCGCGTCCAAGCCCTCGGGCTTTTGCGCTACGAATTCCTTTGCCTGCGCAGCGTCGAGTGCTGCCCATAATTGCTCGTCAGTGGCATTTTCGTTGCCCCAAAGCAGATTGGAGCGCACCGTACCGCTGACCAATACCGCCTTTTGCGGCACGGTGACGGCAATGTCGCGCAAGGTCACGGGATCGTAGCTTTTGACGTCCTTGCCGTTCACAAATACGTGTCCTTCGGTTGCATCATAAAAGCGCGGGATGAGATTGACCAGCGAGGATTTTCCGGAGCCCGTACCGCCGATAATGCCGACGGTCATGCCGGGGTGAGCGGTAAAGCTGATGTTTTGCAGCGAGGGTGCACCTGCGCCTTGGTAGGTCAGCGTCACGTTTTCAAATTTGACGCTGCTGCCGTCGAGCGTATCGGGGGCAGATTCGGAGTGTGGCATGCCCGCCTCCACGTCCAGCACGGCTTGAATGCGCGAGCCGCAAGCCACTGCCTTGGTAATGGAAATGATGGTATTGGCAAGCTTGACAAGCTCAACCAAAATCTGTGACATATAGCTGACCAGCGCGATCAGCTCACCGCGCGTCACTCCCTCGGGCAGCCCGAATTGCTGTGCGCCAAACCACACAAGTGCCACGATACCGCCGTTGACCAAAATAAAGGTCAAGGGGTTCATCAGCGCAGTAACGCGTCCCGTGAAGTTTTGCAGGGCGGTCTGCGCACGGTTGATCTCGCCAAATTCCTCAATCTCACGCTCTTGCATGGAGAACGCGCGCACCACGCGCACGCCGCGCAGATTTTCGCGCGTCTTGCCGGTTACGGCATCCAGCTTGGCTTGCACCTTTTTGTACATGGGAATGCCCGCTAAAATGATGGTAAACACCACCACCGAAAGCAGGGGGATGATGACGGCAAAGATCCACGCAAGACTGGGCTTGACGAAAAACGCCATGATCATAGCGCCAAACACGATGATGGGGGAGCGGAGCAGCAGACGCAGGGCAAGGTTAATGCCCGATTGGATCTGATTTGTGTCGCTGGTCATGCGGGTGATCATGGCAGCCGTGCCCATTTTGTCGGTCTGCTGGTGCGAGAAGGCCTGCAGGTGCGCAAACAGATCGTGTCGCAGCTTGGCGGCGCTGCCCACAGCCGCGCGTGCGGCAAAGTATTGCGCCACCAGCGTGCAGGAAAGTCCCACCGCGGCAAGCAGCACCAAAAGCCCGAACATGCGCCACACGTACGGCGTGTCGCCCGATTCAATGCCCTTGTCCACAATGGCGGCAACCACCAAGGGCACGCACAGGTCAAAGCACGCCTCCAAAAGCTTGAACAGCGGTGCTACGACGCATTCCTTTTTGTATTTTTGCAAATAATGCCAGATTAGTTTCATGTCATCCTCGATTGCATAATATTTCATTTTACATTATAGCACAGGTCAGAAGAATAATCAAGTGTCCGATGCGTTCTCTTCGCATTTTTGTAGAGGTTGCCGTCCTCCATTGTCTGCTCTCCGTAGGGCGGGGCTTTACGTCCCGCCGCCCGTAAAAACGTAAAAGCCGCACCGCAAGAATTGCGGTGCGGTAGTGGATATTATGTTTTATGCTTTCTTTGCGTTTTTGATCGCTCTGATGATCTCGGGCAGATACACCAGCGCAAGATAGAGCAGAATAAAGGGCGTTGCCACCAGCATGTACCAATAGGGATGAGGTACAAGGTTGTACATGATCTGCAGTACGGGATTGGTGGGGTCTACCGAGTACATGTAGTTGAGCTTGACTACCTCGCCTGCCCAGTCCACGATGTTATTTGCCTCGGCGTAATTGTTGAGCAGTACGTTGAGCAGGTGCACCACGGTGTAAAGGAACAGCGTCAATGCAACGGTTGAGCCGATGTACTTGACCTCTTTTTTGACAAGCCCCAGCGCGAACATGAGGATCGGAATGCCGACCTCCAGGGTGTGCGGGAAATAGTAGAAGACGAAGGTCCAGGAGAAGATCTCGTATTCCGCTTGCGCCTGATTGAGCGTCAGCGCGATCAGCGCGCCAAGGCACCAAAGCAGCAAGAGGTTGTTGATGACCTTATTTCTGGTCAGCACCGCGAAGGGCAGCAGCATTGCCGAGATCGAGCACATGTGAAAGGGCAGGTACTCAATGGGCGAGCCCCACGTGACCAGATTGAAGATGATTGCCGAGATACCCGAGAAGGAAAGGATGAAAAGTACGATGGTCTTGACCCTTTCAGAGCGTTTTCTCAATATAAAATATAAGCCGACGATGATCGCGGCGGAAAGCAAAAGCGTGGCGAAATGAATTAAGCCGTAAGAGCCCCAAAGCATACATAACCTCCATAGTTGTCGAAATTTGCCTCGCGTATTATAACAGAAGTATAGGTTAATGTCAAGGGAAAGCGGAAAAATTAATTTCTTAAATTTTGGTACTTATCAAGCGGAGCGGATAATTTCAAAAAAGATTTTTTAACTTTTTTCAAAAAAGGTATTGCATTTTGAAAAAAGATGTGATATAATACTGCCGTTGCGTTTCGGAGGCATAGCTCAGCTGGTTAGAGTGCTTGCTTGACATGCAAGAGGTCACTGGTTCGATTCCAGTTGTCTCCACCAAAAAGAACAGGGACGGCAAAAAAGCCGTCCCTGTTCTTTTTGGTGCGGTTCCACCGAATCTGAACCATGCCTAAGAGCAGCTGCCTATCGGGCAGCTGCTCTTAGGCATGGTTTGCGCCGGTTGCCCATCAGCTTCGGTTGCGCTTGGGCGCAAACATTGGTTCAGATTCCAGTTGTCCGCCATTTGGACAACTTTTTTTCTTAGGCATAGTTTGTATATATAAAAAATTATTAAGAACCATAAAAATTACTTTGCAATTTGTCTTTTTTATGGTATAATAAGCACATACACAGCGTAAAAGGAGGCAAAAGCATGCCCGAACAATATAAAATCCTTGTAGTTGACGATGAGCCGGATATCCGCGGACTACTGAAAATCGTGCTGGAAAAGGACGGTTATGCGGTCGTGGAGGCGGAAAACGGTGAGCTGGCGGTCGAGCTTGTAAAGGCAGACCCTGCGCTTTCTTTGGTGATCATGGACATCATGATGCCCAAAATGAACGGTGTGGATGCCGCAGCCGAGATCCGCGCCGCGTCATCCGTGCCCATTCTGTTTTTGACCGCCAAGAGTGCCGATTCCGATAAGGTGCTGGCATTTGGCAGCGGCGGTGACGACTATATCGTCAAGCCCTTTTACGCAACCGACCTCAAGCTGCGCGTCAGCGCGCTCTTACGCAGATGGAATCAGTACCGCGTGGAGCAATCCGTGCCGGAGGAAGCCCACGAGCCCGAGATCAATGCAGAGGAAAAGGCACTGTACAAGGGCGGTGAAAAGATTGCGCTGACGGAAAAGGAATACGAGCTGTTCTCGCTGCTCAGCAGCGCACGCGGTCGCACCTTCAGCCCGGTGGAGATCTATGAATCGGTCTGGAAGGAAACGTATCTGCCCAGCTCCTCCAATACCGTGCTGGTACATATTGCAAACCTGCGCAAAAAGCTGGGAGATGACCAGAATATGATCCGCACCGTGTGGGGAAAGGGGTACGTCATTGACTAAACAAACGAGAAAAAAGAAGTACCGTTCTTCCTTGTTGTGGAAGCACGTTGGTGTGATCATTATCGCACTTGCCATTGGCTTGGGTGCGTTTTTCGCGCTCGCTCCATTGTTTCGTTACATGATCGAGCATGAGTACATGAACGATGAAAAGGAGCGCGAGAGAATTGAAGAGGTGCTTGTCAATTTCAAAAGCTGGGTAGAGCAGAGCGATATCAGCTCGGACAACATGGAAGCGATGCTGGATTGGTTCAAGGAAAACAAGAACTTCAAGCTGATCGTGCTGGAGGGTGTGGAGGCTGACACCGTGCCCGATACGCAAAAATACGATTACAGCATAGAGGTGGAATTTTCCGATAAGACCGCAATTGTGGCGGCGCAGGACTATTCCGACGTGCTGCTGGTACTTGGTGACGTGCTTGCGGGCAGCGTTGCCATTGTGCTGTTTATTCTGATCGTTATCGTGTACTACCAAGCGGAAATCTCGCGTATCATGCGACTTTCGCGTGACGTCAAAGCCATTGCGCGCGGCGACTTGCAGGGCAGGATCGGCAAGCACGGCAACGACGAGATCGCACAGCTTGCCGAGCACGTGGGCGGCATGAGGGATTCCATCGTGCAGAAAATGGAGGAAAAGGAGCAGGCTTGGCGCGCCAACCAGGATCTGATCACCTCGATCTCGCATGATATCCGCACGCCCTTGACGTCGCTCTTGGGCTATCTTGAGCTGATTGACGCGCACAGAGAGAATCTGAGCGAGGAGCAGCAAAAGTATTTGGCGGTTTGCTGCGAGAATGCGGGCAGAATCAAGCGTCAATCCGACGAGCTGTTCAATTACTTTTTGGCTTACGGGCACAAGGACGAATCGGTGCCGCTGGAGCAGTACAATGCTGCGGTGTTGTTTGATCAGCTGCTCTCCGAGCGGTTTATGTCTGCGGAATTGTCGCATATGCAAATGGAATACGAGCTTTCTCCTTCGCTTGAGGGTGTGCGCGTATATACCAACGTGGACTATCTAAGCCGCGTGCTGGATAACCTTTACAGTAATATTGTCAAATATGCCGATCGCCAAACCCCCGCTACCTTTTGCGTGGAATACCGTGACCGCATGGTGGTGGTGACGGGAGAGAACAAGATCGCCAAGCGTTCGGGCAAGGTGGAGAGCACCAAGCTGGGGCTTTTGACCTGCGAGAGCATCATGCACGCACTGCAGGGCAGCTTCCGCACGCAAAAAAAGGACGACACCTTCACCGTGGTGCTGTCATTGCCGACCAAATAAATGAAAAAGACCGGGCAAAGCTCGGTCTTTGATTTTTTATTGCATCAATCTCATGGCGTTATTCCAGAAGATGTCCTCTTTGTACCGATCCGAGATGGGGGCGTTGAGAACGAAATTCTGTTCGTTGATCTGTTCAGACCACGGGCAATCGCTGCCGTACAGAATCAGCGCGGGGTCGTGCTTATCAAGAATTTTGTGCAGCATGGGCTGACGGTAAGCAAAGGAGCCCGCATGCGAGGTGTCCAGGTATATCTGCTTGCCGCAAAGCAGGTCAAGCACGTCCTGCTCGCAGCCAATGCCGCCCATGTGTGCCGCGATCAAAACGAGATCGGGGAATTTGTTCATCACGGTTTTGATCTGCGCAGGTCTGCAATGCATGTGGTCGGGGGAGTTGGGATCGTAGCCCGCGTGCGTGATCAAAAACATGCCGTGTGCTACGCAAAGCTCAAAGATAGGGTGCAGGATGGGATCGTCAAATTCCACGCGGATATAGTCGGGATGCAGCTTAAGCCCTT
Source organism: Eubacteriales bacterium (assembly GCA_045587385.1). Lineage (GTDB taxonomy): Bacteria > Bacillota > Clostridia > Oscillospirales > CAG-272 > SVQP01. The sequence goes on along the minus strand of JAZNCE010000060.1, from coordinate 44,208 downwards.
TGATGCCCGCGCTCTTAAGCATTTGGATCTGTCCCTCAAGATTCTCGCCCTGCGGGTGCAAAGATCCCAGCGCGTAAAGCTCGTCCTGCTCGCGCGCCAAGGCACAGGCAAAGGCGTTGACCTTGGGCATCTGGTGTGCGTTGGTGGCAACGTTACAAATCAGGCTTTTATCCACGCCGTGCGCGTGCATCTGCTCAATCACGCCGCGGGCTGTGCCGTCGGTGGTTGGATACAGATTGCATTTTTTGGAGATATCCGCAAGGTGGGCAATGGCGTGGGGCGCAAGCGCGTCGGGAAAGCAATGGGTGTGAAAATCGAAGATCATGGTAAAACTCCTTGGAGCAAAATGAAAACGGTGGAATCATTATAGCACACAAACGGGCTTTGTGCAATAATTTCTGCGAACAAAATGGGAAAAATCGCGGGAAAGCGCAAACATACGCAGGATATGTCGCACCGTGACGAACGAATTTTGCGCCAAATCCCTTTGTATTATGAGATTTTTCGCAAATAACTCTGTACAAATCGGACAAGTTATGCTATAATGAATAGTGTATGTAATTTGTTTTGATGGCATTCAAATATCTGTCGGGAAATTCCCGGCAATTGAGAAAGGAACATAGTATGGAATACGGAAAGAAGAATAAAGGCGCAAAGGGCGCACAGAGCAATCATTATAACAATAAGCCCAAGCAGCATCCCGCATCCGATCGCTTGGATAAATACCGTGCTCCCAAGCCCGAAACGCGTGTGGAGCCGACCGTTGACGAGGAGATGGAGGATACCGGCTTGGTCATTGGCAGAAATGCGGTGCGCGAGCTGCTCAAATCCGATAGAGAGATCGATAAGATTTTGGTCAGACGCGGAGACCGCGAGGGCTCGATCGTGGTGCTGGTTGCGCAGGCAATCGAGCGCGGCATTCCCGTTGTGGAAGTAGATAAGGACAAGCTGGATCACATGTCGGGCTTTGCACCTCATCAGGGTATCGTTGCTATGGCAGCGCAGAAGGAATACTGCACGCCCGAGGATATCCTCGAGATCGCACGCCAGCGCGGTGAAGCACCCCTGATCGTCATTGCTGACGGCATTACCGACCCTTATAATCTGGGCGCGCTGATCCGTTGCGCAGAGGGCTGCGGAGCACACGGTCTGATCATTCCCAAGCGTCGCGCCGTCGGATTGACGCCTCTGGTATCCAAGGCATCTGCGGGTGCTGTGGAGCACCTTGCCATTGCCAAGGTTGCCAACATCGGTGCAACCGTGCGCGCACTCAAAAAGGAGGGCGTATGGGTGTTTGCAGCAGAGGCAGGCGGCAAGCCTTATTATGAAACTGATTTCCGTGGTCCTTGCGCGTTGGTATTCGGCAGCGAGGGCAACGGCGTTTCCGATCTGGTCACCAAGGAGGCGGATATGATCACCTCCATTCCCATGTATGGCAAGGTCAATTCCTTTAACGTGTCCACCGCGGCATCTGTCATTCTTGCCGAGGCGGCAAAGCAGCACAGACAGGGCTGATATGCACGAAAAATTTACGGAAAGGGGGCGGTAGCTTGGCAAAGAAAAAGCAGGAGTATTCCGAAGAGAGCGTAGACGAAATGGTAGAGCGACTCAAGCGGTCGTACGAGAGTGCGGAGCGTGACGAGGGCGAGGATGCAGACACCGAAGCGGATGACGAGGCGTTTGCCCAAATGCTGGTTGAAATGTTCGGCAATCAAGGGAAAACCAAGCCTGCCGCCAAAACCAAGAGCACCGATCTTTTCAGCGCCGAGGATTTTATGCCCGACGAGGAGGACGAAGAAGAGGCGACTTACGAATCGCCCGAGGACGAGGAAGAGGATGACGCGGAGGAGACTTACGAATCGCCCGAGGACGAGGAAGAGGACGACGTAGGGGTGGATTCCATATCCGCCCGCGAATCCGAGGACGATTTCGCAGACGAGCCTGCCGATGCAGAAGAGATCAAGGAACAGATCAAAGCGCAGGCGCAAGCACAGATCATCGAGCAACTCAGACAGGAAACCTCCGTAGGGGAGACTTTCGAATCTCCCGCAGACGAAATTCCCGAGGATGAGCTGCCTTGGTTTGAGGATGACGAAATCATCGAGGACGAAGAGGTCATCGAAGACGAAGAAATCATCGAAGAGGAAGAATTTATTGAGGACGAAGACCTTCTTGAAATCGACGAGGAAGACGCTGCCGAGATCGCAGAATATGAGGCTCTGATAGCGCAGGATGAGCTGGAGCAGTTCCTTGAAGAGGATGACGAGGACGACGCTCTCATCGAAGAGGACGAGTTCACCGAAGAGGACGAACATAAAGAACCGGAAGCCACGGAAGCTGCATCCGAGCAAGAGGATAACTACGTGGACATGCTGCTGGATTCCTTGGAGGAATGGAAGCAATCGGTTGCAGCAGTCAAGGCGCAGATGCGTGCCGAATATTCTGCGGACATCCCCGTGGCGTCCGCTCAAGCAAAGCAAGAGGAGCAATCGCCTGCACAGGACGAGCCCAACGAGCCCGAGGAGGCATTCGTCTTAGAGCCTACGCCCGTTGCGGACGCTCCCGCATATCCCGAAAACGATCCGCAGCAGGGGCGCGTGGCAAAGCCTGATGCCACCACGGCACATGCTGATGCGCTTGGCGTGCGCTTGGACGAAAAGGACATTCAAATGATGGCTGCGCTGGGCTACGAGCAAGAGGTCAAGGGCAAGGTGGGCAGCGCGCGCGTGCATAATGCCAAGCTTTCTCACAAGAGCCGAATGCTGGGGCAGGGGACGGACAATCCGCTTTGCTTTGCATGGCGCGGCAAGGAATACGTGGATGCTGCCGATGAGGCGGATATCAGACAATCCTACCGCCGTGAAAAACCGCTTATGATCGTGCGCCTTGTGGTGTGCGTGCTTTCGCTGTTTTTGCTGATCGCGCTGGATAACGCGTATCTGCTGGGCTTTTTGCAGGGTGGTGTGCCCTCTATGGTGACCTCCCCCGTGTATCCGCTGATTGCGGCAATCGTCGTGTTCCTGGCGGCAGCGGTGTCGTGGCGCAGGCTGTGGTATGGCTTGCGCAGTATGTTTACGCGCGTACATAATCCATATTGTGTGCCCGCCTTGCTGTTGGCAGCAACCTTGGGGTACGATCTGATATTGGTATTTTTGACCGATCGGCATTATATGATGTTCAACAGTATTCCGATGCTTGCGTTGACGCTTTGCGCCATTGCCGACGTGTTGGATCTGTATCATCAGGAACGCAATTTCAGGGTCGTACGCACGGGTAAGCCGCGTTACGGCATTGAAAAGGTGGCGGACACCGCTGTGCAATCCCGTTTGCCCGTCAAGGGGCAAGAGCAGGTGAGCAGATCGCGTGCGGGTGCATACCGCGTGCGTAAGCTGCGCTTTGTCGGTGGATATTTCCGCCGCACGGGAGCAGGAAATGAGCGCGGTGCTGCGCTGACCGTGATCTATAGCGTCATTTTGGTCTGCGCAATTGCAAGTTCCGCTGCAAGCTATATCGCAACGGGACAGGGCATGAGCGCGCTGAGTGCGTTTATGGTGTGCATTAACGCAGCCATGCCGCTTTCCATGCTGCTCTTTGGTGCCGTTCCCGCATTTGTGGCAGGCAAGACGCTCTGGCAGCAGGGCTGCGCCGTGATCGGAGCGGGAGCTCCCGAGGAGTACCGCGACGTGCAAGCGTTGATCTTTGACGCAGGGCAGATGTTCACCGCATACGGCTCTTCACAGATCACCGTGCGCGGGGATTGCGATATCAACACCTATATGGACAAGGTTCGCGTGCTCTTGCGTGCGCTTGGCGGTACGCTTGCAGATATTGCAGCCGACGATCAGCCCGACTCGGACGAGCCGGTCAAGATCGAGATCATGAGCGTTTCCGAAAACGGCATAACGCTTTACATGAACGGCATTACCTGCGTGATGATGGGTGATTACGATTACCTTGCGGCGCGCGACGTGCGCTTGCCTCGCAGGGAAAATGAAAAGAATTACAAGAAGCGCAAGAACAGCGCGGTGATCTACGTTGCCTTTGACGGACAGTTCCGCGTGGGCTACTCGGTGGATTACGAAATGCGCCGCGAATTTTTGCTGCGCGCCAAGCAGCTGCAAGCAGAGGGCATTGAACCTGTGATCATCACCTACGATCCCTGCATCAATGAAGAAACCATGCGTGTGCGTGCGGGAGATGCGGGCATAGCCATTGAGCGTCAGCGTGAATACGAGGGTGCATCGGAGCAGATGGTGCTGGATTGCGGCGTGATTGCCACCCGCGCTCCCGAGGACGTGCTGCTGCCCATACTGGCATGTCGCAAGCTGCGCCGCGTGCGCATTTGGGGCATGGTGCTGCGCTTTACGTATCTGGCGTTGACTGCAGCCTTGGTCGTGCTGCTTTCGGTGCTTGGATGGATCTCGTATGCATGGCCGCTTTTGCTGCTTTTGTATCAGCTTTTGTGGCTGACCGCTATTCCGATTGCTTGTACGGGCCTTTTGGGAGAATTGCGTAAGACTAAATAAAAGGAATTAGACTATGAATCAGAAAATTGCAACAGTACTTAAGACCGTACAAAAGCCGGGACGCTATGCGGGCGGTGAATACGGTCAGATCATGAAGGATAAAAGCCAAGTCAAGGCGAGATTCGCTTTCTGCTTTCCCGATACGTATGAGATCGGTATGTCCAATCTCGGCGTGCGCATTCTGTATTCCAGACTGAATGCCGAGCAGGATATCTGGTGCGAGCGCAGCTATGCACCGTGGGTGGACATGCAGGAGCAGATGCAAAAATACGACATTCCGCTGTGGGCACACGAATCGGGCGACGCGCTGACCGAGTTTGATTTCGTCGGATTTACCTTGCAGTACGAGATGTGCTATCCCACCGTGCTGAATATGCTGGGACTGGCGGGCATTCCCATTTACGCCAAGGACAGGGGAGAGGAATTCCCCTTGATCATCGGCGGCGGTCCCTGCACCTATAACCCCGAGCCCGTGGCAGAGTTCTTTGATCTGTTCAACATCGGTGAGGGCGAGGAAATGCTGACCGAGATCGTGCGCCTGTACGTCACCATGAAGGATGAGGGCAGCTATACAAAAGAGGCGTTCTTGCGACGCGCTGCTGCCACCATCAAGGGCGTGTACGTGCCTTCGCTGTATGACGTGCAGTACAACGAGGACGGTACGATCAAGTGCTATACTCCTTTGTACGACGACGTACCTGCCAAGGTCCAAAAGCAGATCGTGGAGGATATGGACAAGGCGTATTTCCCCGAAAAGCTGGTCATGCCCTATACCGAAACTGTGCACGACCGCATTATGCTGGAGGTTGCGCGCGGATGCATTCGCGGTTGCCGCTTCTGCCAGGCGGGTATGGTATACAGACCCGTGCGTGAAAAAACGCCCGGTACGCTGGATTGCCAGGCCAAGGCACTCTTTGAGGCAACGGGATATGAGGAAATTTCGCTTTCCTCGCTTTCCATAAGCGATTATACCAAGGTGGAGGAGCTGACCGACAAGCTGCTTACCTGGACGGATGAGAACATGATCAACCTCTCTCTGCCTTCCTTGCGCGTGGACAGCTTTACCAAGGAGCTCATGGACCGAATCGCATCGGTGCGTTCCGGCTCTCTGACCTTTGCACCCGAGGCGGGTACGCAGAGATTGCGTGACGTTATCAATAAAAACGTGACCGATGAGGATCTGTTGCGCGCGGTCAACGTCGCGTTTGACGCAGGCAAGAGCACGGTCAAGCTGTATTTCATGCAGGGCTTGCCCACCGAGACCAACGAGGACTTGGAGGGCATTACCACGCTTGCGCACCGCGTATGCGTGGCGTATCACCAGAATCCCAACCGCAACAAGTCGCGCGGCGTGCAGGTTACCATCAGCGTCTCGCCCTTTATTCCCAAGCCCTTTACCCCCTTCCAATGGGAGGCGCAGGACACTTTGGAGGTCATGCAGCAAAAGCAAGCCTACGTGGGCGAGTGTAACCGCGACAAGCGCGTGCGCTATACCCACCACGATGCCAAGGTCTGCCGCATTGAGGCGGTGCTGGCAAGAGGCGACCGCCGCCTTGCAAAGGCAATGGCGCTGGCACACGAGAAGGGCTTTATGTTTGACGCATGGAGCGAGTTTTTCGACTACGACAAGTGGATCGAGGTGTTCGAAGAAGCGGGCATTGATCCTGCGTTCTATGCCAACCGCGCCTACGGGCTTGACGAGGTGCTGCCGTGGGATATCATTGATTGCGGTGTGACCAAGGCGTTCCTCTTGCGTGAGCGCGCCAAGGCTTATGAAGAAAAGACTACACCCTCCTGCCGCGAGCAATGCTCGGGCTGCGGTGCGAACTGTATGGGCGGCGAGCGTACGCCTTGCCCGAAAGGAGGCAAATGATGTTGACCTGTTATACCAAGCATCAGCTGCCGATGCTGGAGCAGCCCAAAACGGTACGTATCCGCTTTTGCAAGAAGGGGAATTTGCAGTACGTTTCTCACCTTGATCTGCAGAGAACCATTCACCGCGTGCTCATTCGCGCGGGAATCCCGATGTGGTATACCAAGGGCTTTAACCCGCATCCCAAGATCTCCTTCGGTTACCCTCTGTCGATCGGTACCGAGAGTGAATGCGAGTTTTTGGATATCCGCATTGAGCGCGAGATCTCCATGGAGAATATCGTAGGGCAGCTCAACTGCGAGCTGACCGACGAGATGTACGTGTACGACGCATACGAAGCCAAGACCGATGCCAACGACGTGGCGTTTGCCGACTATACCGTCAAGATCTGCACCACGGGCGGCAGCCCCGCCACGGCCGGCAAGATTGCAGCGGTGCTTTCGCGTGACGAGGTACTCATGACCAAAAAGAGCAAGTCGGGCGATAAGGAGATCAATATCATCCCCTTGATTGACAAAAGCAAGATCGGCTGGTGCGACGAAACGCAAGAGATCGTTATGCATCTGCGTCTGGCAACGGGCTCTGCGCAAAATCTCAACCCCGAGCTGCTGATCTCGGCACTCAAAAGGGAGCTGGGCATTCTGCAGGGTGACCCCACCCGCGAGCACTACACCATCATGCGTGAACGTTTTTTGACAGCGGATTATAAGGAATTCAGATAAAAAATGCGGATGCGCAATACCTTTCGGGTATTGCGCATCCGTTTGCTTTTTGCTTATTTCAACTCAAAGGAATAGACCTTTGCGTGTCCTTTGGTCTTGAAGATCAAGCCGGTTTGGAAGAAGGGCTTGTCAATGGCGGAGATTTCGATCTCGTGGATTCTTCTCTCGCCGTCGCCCGTCAGCTTGAAGGGAACCTCTGCCCAAGAGCAGGGCGAGCCCTTGCGGTCGGGTGTTGTGGTTTCGGCATAGGTACGGAAGCCCGCAACGCCTTCGATCTCGCCGCCGTCAAACGCGGCATCCAGCAAAATCTTTTTGCATTCGCCTGCCGAAACGTAGATAAAGGGGGAGCGCAGCCATACGTCTTGGTCAAAATCGAAATCTAAGCAATCCTGGTTGCCGTATCCTTTGTCCGTGGTGTTGAGGTAACAGAAGTTCTGACGATCCTTGCTGAAATCAAAGTTTCTGTGATCTACCTTGGCGTCGAGCTCCAGAGCGGTCTGACGGATAGAAGAAAGGTCGCCTACGATCAGAGAGAAGTGAAAGGTGTAGACGATATTGTGATCGAGTATGACACTTGTGGTGGGGCTGACGGTTGCGGTCTGAAAATTCTTGGCGCCGCCAATGCCCATGAGTTCCACGCCGCCGGCAAAGCCGCCGACAGCACCGCAGGTATGGGGATTGTAAACGCCCAGACCATAGTCGTCGTCATTGACCAAAGCGACCCAACCCTCGGGATACAGCATAAACTCGGAGGGCCAGTTGCGATCGCCGGTGTTCTTGCTGACGATCTCGGTCAACGCGCCACCCGTTCCGGGATGCTCGCCCACGTAGGAGATAATGCGGTAGTATTCGCCATTGGTGTAAACAGCGGGAAGCTCCTGACCGCAAGCGCGGTATTGCGTTTTATCGGAGCGGTTGTTATTGAGTCGAGCGGTCACGTTCACGGTTTTGCCGTCCAGCGTGTACCAAAGCTCAAAGGTGCAGTCACCGGGGACGTTATTGAGTGCCCACTGCATGGGAATGCACTTGACGTACAGCGTGTTTCCTTCCACCTTGTAGTCCACCAGCTTGGCGCGGTTAAAGAAGCAATCGCCCGTTTGAATGGGATTCCAGCCTGTGTGCGTCCAGTTTTTTCCCATTTCCGTGCCCTCGGGGTGATAGGGAACAGGACCGGAATAAAAGGAAAGCTGCACCTGTCTGCCCCAGTCGGAGCTGTTGATCAAATTGTTTTTGCCGTGCTCGGCAAGATAGGTGACCGTGCCGCCAAGTGCGGTATTGATACCGAATTTGATGTACTCGTTCTCAATATAGAACACGTTTTCATCCAGTATCTTGTGGTCTTCTTCTTGTGCTAAATAGTGAGGATTGTTTCCCATAAGCGTACTACTTTGCAGAGAGTATCAATAGTCACTCGTGCCCACGCCTCCGGAAACGATAGCGATACCCGAGGAGGTGCCGATTCTGTCAGCACCGGCGGCAATCATGGCAAGCGCCGCCTCGTAGGTCTTGACGCCGCCAGACGCCTTGATGCACACGTTCTCGGTCTTGTTTGCCTTCATAATGGCAATCGCCTCTACCGTAGCAGCACCGGGGTTGACGCCCGTGCAGGTCTTGACAAAGTGTGCGCCAGCGCGGCAGGAAAGCTGCGTTGCAATGGCGATCTCCTCGTCGGTTAAAAGTCCGGTTTCAATAATGACCTTGACCGTCTTACCCTGCGCGGCAGCCACCACGGCGGCAATGTCTGCGCAAACGTAGTCGAGATCGCGATCCTTGAGCTTGCCAACGTTGATAACCATGTCAAATTCGTCACAGCCGTCGCGGTAAGCCGCCTTGGTTTCCTCGACCTTGATGGCGGTCACGTTCTTGCCGAGAGGGAAGCCGATGACCGTGCAGGTCATAACGTCGGTGTCCTTCAAAAGGCTGTGCGCAAGAGCTACGTCAGCGGGGTTGACACAAACCGATGCAAAATGGTGCTCTGCTGCCTCTGCGCACAGCTTTTCAATATCAGCAGCGGTTGCAAAGGGCTTTAAGTTGGTGTGGTCAATGTATTTGTTAATAGGCTTCATGTCGTTTCTCCTTATTTAAATTATAGTGTTCAGTCCTCTTTCCAGGGGGAAAACAGCGTGCACCCCTGCTTGCGGAACAACGTAATCATTTTGTGTAAATGCTCGGGGGTCTCTCCCATTTTTTTGCCAAGGCAGAGAGGGCAGAGAAATCGGGTGGTCTTTTTGTCAATCAGCTTATAGTTGAGCGCAGCCTCGTCACCGCTCATGGGCGCGTCGCACTCTGCACAGTAAGCGTCGGCAGCCCGTCCCGTAGCAATGGGGCGACCGTATTTTGTGGTGTCCATGAAAATCAGTCAACGAATTTTGCGCGCCAGATGCGGAAGTGGTGTCCCTTGACCTCTGCCATGATATCGTCGCGTCTGGGAGCGAGCTGCTCGCCCGTCATTACGTCGGTCAGCGCAAGCTTTACGCCCGAGCCGACGGGCACGCCCAGATCGGAGAACATCACCACAGCGTACTGATCGTTTTCGTGGAAGTTGAATACGCCAATGGCAAACTCACCGTCAGCCAGATGGCGAACGAAAACGTAGTAGCCGCGCTCATCCTTGACCATCCATGCAGGGCGGCACTCCGCATCCTGGTTCAGGGCGATCAAGCCCTTGTGCTGCAGCAGCGTGCGGTATTCCTCGCCAACCTTGCGGATGTCCGCGCCCATCATCAGGGGAGAGGCGCAGAAGCACCAGTAAGCGAACTGCGTTTCGTATTCAGTATAGGTATTGCAGTTGGGATCACCCACGTTGCCCTGACCGTTCATGCCGACGGTCAGCATGTCCATATCGTTAAAGCAGCCTGCTGCGTTTGCGTTGAACTTGTCCATCTGGCTCTTCATAATGGCAGCGGTGGAGGGGAAGTTGTCCCAAATGTCACCGGTGGAACGGTACATGTGTGCGCCAATGCTGCGCATCCAGTTCCAAGGCTCGTGCGAGCCCCAGTTGCAAGCGGAGAACAGGATATCTCTGCCCGACGCGCGCAAAGCCTGCGCCATGACCAGATAACGCTGCTTGCCGTCACCGTTGGAGGGGAAGTAGCAGTAGTCGTATTTCAAGAAGTCCACGCCCCAGGAAGCAAACAGGCGCGCATCCTGGAATTCGTGGTCAAAGGAGCCGGGGTAGCCCGCGCAGGTACGCGTGCCTGCACAGGAGTACATGCCAAACTTGAGTCCCTTGGAATGCACGTAGTCGGCAACGTACTTCATGCCGTGCGGAAACTTTTCGGGGTCGGGGACCAAGTTGCCGTCCTCGTCACGCTCACGCAAGGACCAGCAATCGTCAATGACCACGTATTCGTAGCCCGCATCGCGATAGCCCTGCTTTACGATCATATCGGTGATCTCAAGCAGCATTTGTTCGTTGATGTTTTGCCCGAAGGTATTCCAGGTATTAAAGCCCATAGGGGGCGTCTGTGCCAAAATTGCCATAGATACAGCTCCTTTTTGTAAATAATCGGTACTTTTATTATACTCTACACAGTACACTTTGTCAAGAATGTTGAGAAAATCTCGGGATGAATTTGTGACGACTGTCAAGATTGCTGTTGACAAAAAAATACGGATGTGTTATGATAATATCACAGACCCCAAATACAACTATGGAGGATTTTATGAAAAGACAGCTTTCCCTGATTCTGGCAGCACTGCTGTGCCTGTCCATGCTTGCTGCTATGGTTGCGTGCGACAAGGGCAATGAGCCTGCCGACACCACCGCAGCCGAGACCGATGCTCCCACCGAGCAGGTCACCGAGGCACCCACTGAAGAAACCACCGAAGCTCCTACCGAGGAGCCTACCACCGAGGAAGTTACCACTGATAACACCAGCGCACCTGTTGAGGGCGCAATCAACATCGGCACCGCAGAGGAGCTGATCGCATGGGCAAACACCATTATCGAGGAAGGCACTGATTACTTTGAGGTAACCGTTAACTTCACCTCTGATATTGACCTTGCAGGCTACAACTGGATCCCGATTGACGGCGCATTTTTGGATTGCGTAGTCTTTGAGGGTAACGGCCATACCATCAAGAACATGACCATTGCAGGTAACGACGAGCCCTTGGAGGATGCTGCGCACTTCTATCCTTACGGCTTTGGATTTATTCAGAATGCAGAGTACGATCTGGAGTTCAAGAACCTCAATTTTGACGGTGTTAAGATCGAGGCTTGGGAGCGTCACGTCGGCGTATTTGTCGGTAACGTTTACGGCAACGCATGGCTGACCTTTGAAAACTGCCACGTTTCCAACATTGAGCTCAACGGTTGGCTGGATTATAACAACCAGGATCCCGCAAACGGCGGTCACCCCATCGCCTTCCGCGTTGCAGGCTTTATCGGCGGCGTATTTGCAGGCACGATGGAGTTCACCGATTGCACGGTTAAGAACGCTAAGATGAGCGGTTTCCACAACCTTGCAGGCTTTGTTGGTTACGATGCATCCGGTAACATAAGTGCGGATTCCTTTACCAACTGCCACGTAGAGAATGCTGAAATGACCTTCTCCTACTGCCAGTCTGATTCCTACACCGCAGATATGCCCAGAAAGTTCGTCAGCGTATTCTTCAACGCAAGCGACTGGGTTGACAACATTGACGACTTTGATGAGAGCGGCAATACCTTTAAGGACATCTACTTCATCGACTACACCGATCCCGATGCAGTCCACACTCCCGAGGACTTCCGCAGCTGGACCTACGAGGAAGCACATCCTTAAAAATAAAAACATCCCGCAAGCCACGGCTTGCGGGATGTTTTTTTGTAGGGACAGGCGTCCTCGACTGTCCTTTTATGAAATCAATGTACGAATTCTTCGTAAATGGCACGGATGGCGTCGATGTACTCGTCGTCCGCGATACCCACGATGATGTTGAGCTCGGAGGAGCCCTGGTCGATCATACGGATGTTGATGCCCTTGGAGGCAAGCGCATCAAATACGCGTGCAGCCGTACCCTTTGCCTTGACCATACCGCGTCCTACTACTGCGACCAGTGCAAGTCCGTCCTCAATGGTCACGCTGTCGGGGGATACCGTGCGGCAGATCGCCTGCAGGATGCGCTCGCGCTTGCCTTCCAGGGCAGCGGTTGCGGTGACGACCGACATGGTGTCAATGCCCGAGGGCAGGTGCTCAAAGGAAATGCCGTTTTCTTCAAGGATCTCAAGCACCTTGCGTCCAAAGCCGACCTCGGCGTTCATCATGTCCTTTTCAATGTTGATAACGGAAAATTCCTTTTTGCCCGCAATGCCCGTGATCACGCGCTCGGTGTCGTAGTGCGTGGTGGAGGATACGATCATGGTACCCTGATCCTCGGGGCGGTTGGTGTTGCGGATATTGATGGGAATGCCCGCGGAGCGAACGGGGAACACAGCGTCCTCGTGCAGTACGGTCGCGCCCATGTAGGAAAGCTCACGCAGCTCGCGGTAGGTAATGGTTTCGATGGTAGCGGGATCCTTGACAATGCGAGGGTCAGCCATTAAGAAACCGGAAACGTCGGTCCAGTTTTCGTAAAGCGTAGCACCCGCAGCGCGCGCTACGATCGAGCCCGTGATATCCGAGCCGCCGCGCGAAAAGGTCTTGACCGTGCCGTTTGCAGCGCAGCCGTAAAAGCCGGGAATGACGGCATGGCGGTACTGTGCCAGCTCAGCGGAAAGCACTCTGTCGGTTTTTTCCTGGTCAAATGTGCCGTTTTCCTTAAAGAAAATGACGTTCTCGGCATCGATAAAGGGGAAGCCCAGATACTTTGCAAGGATAAGTCCCGAGAGGTATTCGCCGCGGCTTGCCACAAAGTCTCTGCCGGGACGGTGCAGCATGGCGTTTTTAATGTATTCGTATTCACCCGACAGATCAAAATCCAAGCCCAGCTCGCGAATGATGCTGTCGTAGCGTTCGGTGATATTTTTATAGTATTCGTCAACCTCCTGCATGCTCTTCTTTTCTCTGATCATCTGATAGCAGGTGTAGAGCATGTCCGTGACCTTAACGTCATCGGAGAAGCGCTTGCCGGGCGCGGAGGGAACAACGTATCTGCGTGCGGGATCTGCCTTGACAATGGCAGCAACCTTTCTGAAGTGCTCGGCATCGGCAAGAGAAGAGCCGCCGAATTTCACAACTTTGATCGACATGGGAAAACTCCTGGAAAATAGATTTGAGGGGCGGACAAAAGCAGTCTGCCATACTATATTATATGTATAAACGCGTATTCTGTCAAGGGCTTGGTGCAAGTTTTTGGATATGTGTGGCATTTTTGCGCGAAAATGCACCGAGCGACGTGTAAATATTTTGCACACGTCTTGATTTTACGCGCAAAATCATGTAAAATAAAGATAGTAAATTGTGTCTTGTCAAAGGAGATTGTACATATGAAATACAGCTTTACTCCCGCCGATATTCTGCTGCCCGATTTTTCCGAGCACGAGGCGTACCGTTGGGCGGTCGTCGCATGCGATCAGTTCACCAGTGAGCCCGAGTACTGGGAGGCGGTGGAGCACAAGGTAGGGGATGCGCCCTCTGCTTTGCGCATGATCCTGCCCGAGGTATATCTGGAGGAACAGGAAGAACGCATTCCCAAGATCAATGCGGCAATGGACGAGTATTTGAAAAACGTGCTCAAGGAGCATAAGGACTGCATGATCTACGTGCGCCGCTACCAGTCGGATCTGACTATTAGGCAGGGCTTGATTGGTCTGATTGACCTTGAGGAATACGATTATAACAAGGGGGCGCAGACCCGTGTACGTGCCACCGAGGGTACGGTGCTGGAGCGCATCCCGCCCCGCGTACAGGTGCGCCGCGGTGCAAGCCTGGAGCTGCCGCACGTCATGCTGCTGATCGATGACCCCGCGCACACCGTCATGCCGCTTGCCCACAGTCTTTGTGAGCAGCAGCCCGTGTATGCGTTCAGACTCATGATCGGCGGCGGTGAGATCTGCGGCTTCCGCATCCCCGGTGCAAGAGTGGGGGCAATTCAAGAGGCGCTGGAGGCTCTGGTGACCGAGGAGCAGATGCAGGCAAGATACGGCAAGGAGGGGCTTGCGCCGCTGCTGTTTGCCGTAGGCGACGGTAACCATTCGCTTGCTACCGCCAAGGCTTGCTATGAGGAGATCAAGGCGGAGCTGGGAGAAGCTGCGCTGGAGCATCCCGCGCGATATGCGCTGTGTGAGGTGGTCAATCTGCATGATGAGTCCTTGCATTTCCAGCCTATCTATCGCGTCATGTTCGGTGTTGATCCCGAGGCTATCAAGGCAGAGTTCAAGGCATACTGCGCGTCGCTTTGCGGCAATGCACCCGCGCAAAGCGTGATTTGCGTGCACGGTGAGATTGAGGAAAAAATAGAAATTCCTACGCCCGACAAGCAGCTGACCGTAGGCACGGTGCAGGACTTTTTGGACGTATACGCAGCATCCCATCCCGAGGTGCGCATTGACTATATTCACGGGGAGCAGGCGTTGCGCACGCTCAGTGCTCCCGAGGGCGCAATCGGCTTTTTGTTTGACGGCATGCATAAGAGCGAGCTGTTCAAAACGGTTATTTTCGACGGTGCGTTGCCGCGCAAGACCTTCTCGATGGGGCACGCCAAGGACAAGAGATACTATCTGGAAGCAAGAAAGATCAAGAACTAAGGAGTTACGATGAAGATTTTACATTGCGCGGATATTCACCTGGATTCGGTCATGGAATCCAATCTGTCGCCCGAGCAAGCCAAGGAACGCAAAAGAGAGCTGCTTTTGGGCTTTGCGGACATGGTGCGGTACGGTGCGGAGCACGACGTGCGCGCGTTTCTGATCGCGGGCGATTTGTTTGACGGTGCGTCCTGCGCCAAGCGCACGAGAGCTTACGTGCTGGACTTGATGCGTCAGCATCCGCAGATCAATTTTTACTATCTTTCGGGCAATCACGATGAAGGCGAGGTGGGCTTTACCGACACCAAGACCCCGCTGCCCGAGAATTTACATACGTTCGGCAGCGAGTGGCAGGAATACAGAATTGACAACGTCAGTATTTTCGGCTGCACGGATCCTGCAGGAAAGGAAACCTACGACGCACTCTCTCCCGACCCCGCGCGCGTCAATATCGCCGTGCTGCACGGGCAGGTGTATGAGTCGGATACAAGGTACGATGCGGGCATCAATCTGCGTGCCCTGCAAAATAAAAATCTTGATTACGCAGCACTCGGTCACATCCATTCTTACCGCATCGAGTCCTTGGACGCGCGCGGCGTGTGGTGCTATGCGGGCTGTCCCGAGGGCAGAGGCTTTGACGAGTGCGGCAATAAGGGATTTGTCATGCTGGACGTGGATGAAGAAGGCAAGATCAGAACGCAGTTTGTGTCGCTGGCAAGGAGAAAATGCCACGTGTTTGCGGTGGACGTTTCGGATTGCTTCAGCCTTCTTTCCCTGGAGCAGACCGTGCTGTCTGCCTGCACGCAGGCGCAAGCGCAGGATATGGTCAAGGTCGAGCTTGTGGGCAGCGTTGCGCCCGACACCTGCCATGACGCGAAATACGCGGCAAGCGTGCTTGCAGATCGCTTTTATTTTGCCAAGGTATACGACAAGACCAAGCTGAGCATCCGTGCCGAGGACTACCAAAACGATATTTCGCTCAAGGGCGAATTCGTGCGCCTTGTTCTGGCATCGGGACTTGATGAAGAGGTCAAGCTGCAGGTCATTGAAAAAGGCATCCGCGCACTTGGCGGCGAGGAGGTGGACGTGGAATGAAGCTGAATCGACTGTATATTGCGGGTTTTGGCAACCTGCAGGATTTTACGTATGAATTCGGGGACGGCATCAACGTGCTGTCCGCCCCCAACGGCTGGGGTAAGAGCACGCTGGCAGCGTTTTTGCGCGCCATGTTCTACGGACTTGGCGACAGCCGCGCGCGCAGCGTGGCAGAAAACGCGCGCAAACGCTATACGCCCTGGACGGGCGGCAGCTTTGGCGGTAATCTGGAGTTTGAGACAAAGGGAAAGGGCTATCGCATCGAGCGTTTCTTTGGGGCGAAGGAGAGCGAGGATACCTTTGCGCTGTATGCTTTGGAGACGGGTAAATTAAGCGAGGATTATACCGAGAACATCGGAGAAGAATTATTCGGTATCGACGCGGACGGCTTTAGCCGTACCGTATTTATGGACGCCTCGGCGCACGTCCACGGCAAGGTGGATAAGAACGCCAACAACAGCATCAATACCAAGCTCAATCACCTCTTGCAGGCAGAAAATGACCTTGGCAATTATGAAGAGGCAATGGAGGCTTTGGTGCGCCGCAAGCGTCAGTACAAGACGACGGGCGAGCGCGGCGAGATCTATACGGGTGAGCGCAGACTCTTGGAGCTGCAAAGACAGATCGAGCTTTGCCAAGGACAAAAGGCGCAGGCGCAGGAGCTTGACGCGCAAATCGCGCAGCTGACGCCCATCGTTTCAGAGAGCGAGCAGCGCATGCTGGCGTTGCAGAGTGATATGACCAAAGCGGTCGGTCAGCGGGAGCGACGCGCCATACTGGAGACCTACAGCCGCATGCGCAGCGAGATCTCTGCGGCAAAAAAAGAGGCAGAGGCAATCGCCGCACAGTTTGAAGGGCAAGTGCCCACGCAGGCAGAAGCGGAAAAGATGCAAATGCAGGCAGGGCAGCTGGGTACGCTTTCGGGCAGAGCACAGCAGCTGCACGGGGATAACACGGTCAGCGAAGCGATCGCGCAAATCAAGCCTCGGCTTGGCGGCAGCGTAACGCCGCTTGAGGAGATCGACCGCGCACTGGAAATCTGCAACAACCTGCGCGATATTGAGGGCGAGATCCGTGCGCATGCTGCATTGGCAGCATCCTTGCAGGATCAGGCGGATGCAATCGGTGATTTGGAGCAACCCAAGATGGGCAAGCCGGGCAAGCGGGCGCGGGCAGGCAAGGTGTTCGGCGTGGTGCTGGCATGCCTTTCGGTGATCATGCTGATCACGGCAGCCGTCATGCTGCTGTTGTCCAAGATAGGGTTGGGCATTATCAGCGGTATTGGCGGACTTGCCTTGCTGGGGCTTGCGGTGTACGTGCTGCTTGGAGCGGTTTCCGCAGCGCAGCTTTCGGGCAGAGCCAAGCGCGCAGCAGATGCAGCGTTTAAGATCGAGACCAAAAAGCGTCTTTTGGAAGAGCGCGAGCGCGAGCTGGGGCTGGCGCAGGAATATAAGGAAAAATATACCGATAAGGCAGCCGTACCCGTTGCGCTTGCCGAGAAGCACGGATTGAGCGTGGAGAACGGTTATATTGCAGCGCTCAGCGCGCTGCGCAGCACAACCGATCAGTATCTGCGCCTTTGTGAGCAGCAAAAGGCAAAGGACGACTTGTACGAGGGCATCGTAGCCGAGGCGGACGCGCTGTGGGATCGCATTTGTGCATTCCTTGCGCGCTGGAACAAGCCCTTTGATCGCGACAATTGCGCGTTTGTGCTTGCCGAGCTGCGCACTACGCTTGCCGATCTGCAAAGACGCAGGCAAGAGATTGAGCACAAGGAGCAGGCAGCACGTGCATATGCATCCGAAAAGAACGTGCGCAGCCTTGCCGAGCAGGGCTCGCAGGGCGAGCAGGAATTGCCCGATCCCGAGGAGCTTTCGGCACTCTGGGAGCAGAGCCGCGCGCTTTATCAGCAGCAAAGCACCGAGCTTGCAGCATTGGTGCAAAAGGCGGAAGGCTTGTATGAGGCAGCCGATGCGTACGGTGCTTTGGTTGCCGAAAAGCAAGCCTTGGAGGATAAATTGGCTTTGCAGAATGCAAACTATACTGCCATCGTGCATGCCGAGAAATTTTTGGAGCAGGCAAGGGAAAACCTCTCGTCCAGATATCTGGATAAGATGCAGAGCGCGTTTTTGAAGCGCATGCAGCAGATGAGCGGTGAGCAAAAGCAGTTTGACATGGACACCGATTTCGGTATTACGCAAAGAGAAAAGGGCAAGAGCCGCAGCGTTGAGTATCTGAGCAGCGGCTGGAGAGATATGGTGGGCTTTTGTTTGCGCCTGAGCCTTGCGGACGGATTGTTTGACGAGGAAAAGCCCTGCCTTGTGCTGGATGAACCCTTTGTCTATCTGGACACCGAACGCACCGTCGCCGCACGTGAGCTGCTGGATGAGATCGCAAAAGAATACCAGATTTTGTATCTGACTTGTAAGGATTGATAAATATGGCAAACGTAATGATCATAGGCGCAGGCGTTGCGGGACTGTCTGCAGGCATTTGCGCACAACTGGAAGGGCATCAAGCAATCATCTGCGAGCGGCATTTCCGCGCGGGCGGTAACCTGACGGGCTGGGATCGCAAGGGATATCACATCGATAACTGCATCCATTGGCTCACGGGCACCAATCCCGTCACCGATTTTTACCGCATGTGGGAAAAGCTCGGTGCACTCGGGCAGGGTATTGCGGTGCATCAGCCGGAAAATCTGTATACCTATGAGCAAAAGGGCAGAGTGCTCTCGCTTAACAAGGACTTGGCACAGCTGCATAAGGATATGCTGTCTGCCTCTCCTAAGGATAAGAAAGAGATATGCGGGCTGGTCAAAGCTATTCGCTCCATACAAAGGCTCAACGGCATTGGCGGCAAGGCGTGCGAGCGCGCAAGTAACGCGTGGGAAAAGCTGATTTCCGCGCCCGATCTGATCAAGTATTACAAATACAACGTCAACGATCTGGCGGCGCGCTTCAAGGATCCCTTCCTTGGGGATTTTCTCAAAGCCTTTATGCCCGGTCATTTCAGCGCGCTGGCGTTGATCATGGTATTCTCCACCTTTACGGGCAAGAACGGCGGTATCCCGCGCGGTGCGTCCTGCGGCATGGCGGATCGCATGGTTGAGCGGTTCTTGTCGCTTGGCGGCAAGCTTTACCTTGGCAAGGGCGCAAGTAAGATCAACGTGCAGGACGGCGCGGCGCAGTCTGTAACCTTGGATGACGGCACGGTGGTCAATGCCGATCACGTGATCATCACCGCAGACCCTGCCGTGGCGTTCGGTACGCTGCTGGATCGCGCGTATATGCCTTCCAAGCTGGCGGCGCAGTATGCGGATGCAAATATGATCCGCTTTTCCGCCACGCATTGCGCGTTCTCTTTTGACGGAGCGCAGCCGCCCTTTACGGGAGATATGGTGTTCGATATTCCCGTGCAGTACAGAGAATTGCTTTGCGGCGACTATCTGATGCTGCGCGAGTTTTCGCACGAGCCCTCCTTTGCCCCTGCAGACAAGAGTATCCTGCAAACCATGATCTATTGCATGGAGGATGACGCCAAGGCACTCGTTGCATTGCGAGAGGACAAGATTGCCTACGCAGAGCGCAAACAGCGTATGGTAGCAGCAGTCGAGCGCATTATCTGTGACCGCGTGCCCGGGCTGCAAGGCAAGATCGCTTGCTTGGATTCCTGGACACCTGCTACCTATGAAAGATTCGTGGGCTCCGAGGTCGGCTCGTTTATGAGCTTTATCATGCCGGCAGGCGCAGCACCAATGCAGATGTCCGGTAAGATTGAAGGACTGCAAAACGTCTACCTTGCCACCCAATGGCAAATGGCGCCGGGTGGGCTGCCCATTGCGGCAACGGCAGGAATTGATGCAGTGAAGCTGATCGGTCAAAGCGAGAAAAAACGCTGAGATCGAACGGACTTGTATGAACCAATATCCGATAAAACAGTGCAGGGGGCGATGTCGCCCCCTGCATTTTATTCGTTAAGCAGCTCGCTTATTTGCTTGCGCTGCTCTTGTGTGGACTCATAAATGGTTGTATCGAACCACCTTTCCTCCAAAAAGTCATCCTTGAATGCGTCCATGACCTTTTGCGCGATCCTGAATTGCGAGGCTGCTTTGTCGTGCTCGCCCATCTCCTCAAGCAGCTTGCCCGCAATGAGCAGCATGTCGACAAGATCCTCGGCGCAAATGTTTTTGTGCTTTTGCGCTGCCTCGTAGCTGACCTCCCCGTCCAAGAGGGAAGCCATCAGCTCCAACTTGGAAAAATAGATCTCGGGAATGAGTTCCAGCGTGGGAGCGACCAGATCATTCTGCCCATTCTCCTTGTAGCAGGTCGCCAAAATACGGCAAGCGTCGTATTTCACGGAGTCATCCTTGGTCGAAGCAATCAGCGTTTTGCAAAGCGCGATCACCTCGTCAGCGCGGGTCTTGCAGTCCAGCGTGTAGAGCAGGTTGTTGAGAATGATATCGTTGCCGGGATATCTCTGCAAGCCCTCTCGCAGTATGCGTTCGGCTTTTGCGGGATCGGTATCGCGGTATTTCCATGACTTGTGACAAATCGAGTCCACTTGCTTTTCGGTTTCAAACAGATTGAAGTCAAAAAGCTCGTCGGTGGAAACACCGAAAAACGATGCGATTGCGGGTATCAAGGTTACGTCGGGCATGGTGATGCCGTTTTCCCATTTGGAAACCGCTTGAAAAGAAACACCCAGATACTTAGCAAATACCTCTTGGGATATATTTTTTTGCTTTCTTAAAGTCTTGATTTTTTCACCGAGTTTGATCATATATTACCTCCAAAAATTCGGATCAGCGCTTATCCTGCTATCATTATACCATGATGACGGGAAAAAGCAATAACGCATTTGGGGAGAAATTTTCTCGCGCAGGTTGAATAATCAATACCAATTGTAAAAAAAGGCATAAATGATTGCGCAGCCACATATACTGAAAGTGTCAGATGATTTATCTGATGGGAAAAGTGTATCTAAGAAAGAAACCGCAAAAAGATTTCAACTTTTTTCAAAAAAGGGGTTGACAAAATACAAAACGGATGTTATAATATACAGGTCCTTTAAGAGAGGCCATGCTTGAACGCCGGTGTGGCGGAACAGGCAGACGCCCGGGACTTAAAATCCCGTGATACGTGAGTATCGTACCGGTTCGACCCCGGTCACCGGCACCAAGCGGGAAAAACGAATATCGCGGAGTAGAGCAGCCTGGTAGCTCGTCGGGCTCATAACCCGGAGGTCGTGAGGTTCAAATCCCACCTCCGCAACCAACGATAGCCTTGGAATCTTCTTGATTCCAAGGCTTTTTTCATTGTTTTTCCATTCGGAAGTATTCGGAACTATTCTGGAAAATTGGACATAACTCCCGATAATTTTGTCGGCGAAATGTCGGCGAAAGCGATTTTAGGATCACTTTTCTTATACGGATGCCGTCTTTGGGCGTCGGCTCGTCGGCGAGAATGGGAATAAAATCTGTAGTCCAAGATAGCTCTCTAATAGCATCCATGCATACAAAAAGCACCCAAGCGGGTGCTTTTTGTGTTATATGTGATATTGCATCGTTAGGTCAAACATGAGACGCTTGGCTTGGGGCATGATACATGTGTTCTTCATCATAACTGAGCCTTCTTAGCTTAAGCATTGAATAAGAGCTCATCTATCTTGTCACCTGCGTTGCGTTGCATTTTGGTGGTACAATGAGCATATATATCCATGGTGGTGCTGATGTTGGCATGTCCCATACGATGCTGCACAGCTTTCATCTCCACTCCATTCTCGATCAACGCTGTCGCATGACTATGTCTGAGGTCATGAAAACGGATGTGTTCAAGCTCATGAGCATCCATGAAGCGCTGCCATTTGCATTTCCAAGAGTGTGGATGATAAGGCCGACCGTTCCATTGACGGATCACATAGCCATCATCATAGAACAACGAACCATACTTATCTCGATCTTCTTGATATCTACCATATTCGATAAGCATTTGCTCTTTGGTATGCTCTCCAAACGAGATGTCTCTGATACCTGTCTCGGTCTTGGGCGCTTTTTCAATCACCTTGCCGTCTGCATAAACGCGGTTGCGATGAACGTGTATCAGCTTGTTCTCAAAGTCAACGTCTTGCCAGCGCAGAGCAAGTAATTCTCCGCGTCTGAGCCCTGACATGGATTCTAGAAGCAAAGGGAAGTACATGTTCGAGTGCTTCGCTGCGTCAAGCATTGCATTGAGTTCGTCTGTCGTATATATGTGATAATGAATCTTTTCTCGCTTGGGTAGCACCGTACCCTCGCAGGGATTATCATTGATCATCTTTAGTGCCTTTGCCTTCTGCAAAGCAGCATTTAGATTCATATACACGTTTCTTATGGTTTTGGGGGCAAGACCGTCTTGGCTAAGCTTGTTTACCCAGCCTTGGATGTGACTGTTCTGCAAGCCCTTTAATGGGATCTGACCTATTGTTTGATCTATGTAACGCTTGATCTGTCCTTCGTAATTACACGTAGTTGTCTCAGCTAAGTCTGCACAGTATAGCGAGAGCCACTGATACATCCATGATGATAGTTTCACGGGGGATTGATTGACAACATAGCTGCCACCGGACACCGCTGCTACAAGTCTGTCCTTCTCAGCTTCTGCTTGTCGTCTCGTGCCCTTAAAAGTCTTATATTCGCGGATACGTTCACCGGTAATCGGATCAACGCCGTTCTCAATAGTGATTTGATATACGATACCCTTCTTGGTTCTTCTTTCTCTTACGTTTCCTGATGCCATTTTTACTTCCTCCTTAGTTTGATTTTCTGGGTACTACCGTTATAATATGTATTTTTCGGGTGCGACTTAACGGATCCCGAAGAACCGTTCAATATGAACGACTTGAAGACCGTCTCGGAGACCCTGTATTGTCTTCCTACCTGGATGTAAACAATACCACTGGTCTTGATAAAATCAAGTGCAGTATCATAAGATACCTGCATAAGCTTGGCTATATCGTATGGGGTAAGCATATTCATAAATAAACCTCCTATATTTTTTAATGAACCTGTCACCCATCCCCGGTGTTGTTGACAACAGGGATGGGCACTAGTTTGGGCAGATCCTCTGATCAGCTGAGGGTTGCGATGGTAAAAAGCTTCTCCTTGATAAAGGACTCAAACTGTTCGGGATCTCGGTTCCACTTCTCAATAAGCGGATAAATCCAGCTATTAAAAATCGAGCAATAGTCAAAGGCGCCGACCGGATGGATATAGTGACTTCGCATGAGTGCAGCGGATTCAGCATCGTTAGCTTGCTTGTCCGCTTCTTCGGCTGCTTTTAAAAAGATAGATAGTACGTGCTCCTGAGTGAAATTGGGCCAGATGGCCTCAGCTAAAGGGTAAGGTAGGTGTTGAACATTACACGCATACCACGCCTCTGTTATCTCATCCGGAGTATCGCTCATGCACTTATTCATGATAAGCAAGAGGATAAGGTCGTACTCCTCGAAATCTAGACAACGATAATCTACTCCATAGAGTTTGAGAATTTCGTCCAAGATATGATTTTCGTCGATCCAGTAATCCGCTGTCCAATTAGTAGCTGCGGGGACTATTGTTTTGATCGCAGTTTCATATGCCTGAATTTGCTTCTCATAGCGGGTTCCTTCTTCTGCATACGCGCCTTTTGAAAAGCGCACCTTCCACAAAAGCTTGTTGGCAAGATGCTCATAATGCTGTACTGAGAAACGATAGTAAGTTTCTCCCTCAAGGTCTGCATCCATTTCGCCACTCATATAGCCTACAGAGTCCTCGAAGATCTCGCAAGTATCCCAAGCAGCATATGCCTCACCGTCTGTCAGCATTTCTCGCATGACCAGTTCGATAATATCATCGTGGTTAGATCTGCGATGAGCACAGGGCACTCCCCACATGATACGATGCGCTGCCTCTTCGAAGATACCACCTGCACCTCCTTCTAAGCAGTCGTCCCACAATTCTATGAGCAAAATCCACTTGTTCTTTGCTGTCGGAAGCATCTCCACAGGAAATGCTTCCGCATTTAACGCGGACAGGGTCAGAGTCCAAATAATATTGAAATTGTCTTGATTTTTCATTTTTAATTCCTCCTTAAACTTGAAGTTTTTTATTGGTTATGTAGTGCTCTAGCTGTTGCAATACTTGAACATATTGCTTTTTTGAGATTTTTACTTGGCAAACATAGTCATTCAGCAGAACTTCCATCTTCGCCCGAGTCTTTCGACCAAGATCACCGAGCATTCCAACGCCGTGCAAAAGGGCGTTCAAGATGAACTTATCGGTGTCAGTGATTTTTAACTCGTTTCCCTTGTCGGTTAGTTTTGACTGAACAACATAAACGGTAGGGAAATTCACTTCTTCATAGGGTGTTCTTGGATCAAGCGTTAACTCCAAGCGGGTTAGCGGAAAGGATAGCTTAGACTCTGCAGTTTTGTTATACAGTTTAACTCTGCCCACTGAAGACGATTTGGAGCCTAAATACTGCGTAAACTCTGTGCCATGCCTACGTTTGAGGTAGAGACGCCTATCCTTGATCAAAAAGCACGCGGAACGATCTACGGGAATGTCAATCGCCAAATCAAAACGTGCAATTCTGGTTAGCGGCTGCCTGCACGATTTGAACAACAGCCCATGCACGGTCTTGAAAATCTCGTGATCAGCTATCTTGTTAGGATTGAACTCGAGTCGATACCGTTCGCTAGCAATGCCTGTCGCGATTAGACCGTGACCCAGCCAAAATGATTTTTCCGAATTGATTTTTATTATGTACTGTTCTTGAAAGGTTCCGGGCTTGGTACTTTTCCATGAAATAACCTGAGCGCCATCGCCGACAAGACAATTGATTCTGGCTTCGATGATCTCTCTGCTGTTTGAATTTGTAATCCCAAAGTCGATGACAATGTTGTCAATAGATACTGTATAATCATCAGTAACTATAGCATTTAGATACGAAATCATAGTCTATTTTTGCGCTGCGCGCCTAAAGAGCGCTAACTTCTTTCTTCTAGATTTGCGTGGTGATGCTTGCATCATTTACACGTTTTCTAGAATATGGTGGTGCTCTTTGCGCGTTTAGTTCCTCCTTTCTCCGGGACGTTCCGGTTCGCGTAGCGTGCGTAGGCGAAAGCGGTGTTATCCGGTGCGTTAAAATCAAAAAATCAAAAATTGTGTGCACGCGCGTCCATATCATATGTGTGCCTTGGTGGTACACGCCTATTATAGCACTGAAACCGCAAATGTCAATAGCGAAATTGTGCAACATACACTCAAATTGTTGCGAAAATCGGTCAAAAACTGTGCAAATTGTGCATTTTTCCATATGCATTATGACGAATTGCAAGAGGGGATTTTCTTAGGAATCGCACTTTTTTAGACCAGGGTGGCGACTACATCCTTGACGCGAGTCATATGCACCGCTCCAAGGCAGTACCACCATGAATTTGTGACATTCACACAAAAAACATCCCTAAAAATAGAATATTAGGCATTGTGAGTGGTTTCTCGAGCCGCAGGCTTCGTCATATCGCTGAATTTATTATTTTGGGGTCTTGACAAAAATTGAAAAAGTTATCTCATCTCATTTTAGTGCTAGTTGAGCCATCTAGAATAGCCGGAATATCACTGCTGATGAATATATATATTAAAATTAGCCTCATAGAGTCGGATGCTCTATGAGGCAATTTATATTGGGAGGAAACCATGCTATACAAATACGGAACTATGCTTGAGGTCTGCCAGAACGCATCGCAGTTTCCGGAGGAAGTGCTTACTGTACTGCTTAGCGGTACTGAAGCACTCGATAGGGAATACGGCCAAGACCGTGACTATACGGGAACAGGCGGGTATTCAATCGTCATGGAAACGGAGCAAAACCTGATAGCCCTATGCGAGATTGTAAATGTTGAGAAGCACCCTTGTGAGTGGGCGATACGCTTGGGCACATCGGGGTTCGTTTGTGCGCTATATGTGCTTAATAATGATTTCTCGATCATGCTTATGACGCCTGAGACTATCGCACCGCAATCCATATTGCAAGAAATCGAATCATAATAACAAAGAAAAGGAGATAATGAAATGAAAACCATTGAAACAACCCTTACCACTACCGCGATCTATTCGGATGACTGTACACGAAAGTACTTGATTCGCAAAGTTTGGGAAGAGTCAAAGCCTTCTCTCGCAATTATTCTTCTTGCGCCAAGCACAACAGGAGGCGTAGCGCTTGATAACACTACGCAAAGAACGATCTGCAATGCAGATAGGCTTGGGTTTGGCTCTGTAAGCATCGTAAATCTGTTTTCTAATATGGAGGAGTTAAACAGTGGTTCCGCAGTAGCAGAGGATAGTGAGAATATGAAGATCATCCTCGCTGAAGCCAAAAAGTGCGATGTTCTAGTATACGCTCCGGGAAATGGCAAGGCGAAGAATCAAGCCTTTCAGGCAAGGGCTGCGCAGGTGCTTAAACAACTCAAACCATATGAAAAGAAAATGAAGTGCCTTTCAAACGAAGACGGCACAGTCAGATTGCGTCATCCGCTTTTTCCTGCTGTTCGAACATGGTATCTTAGAGAAACAACGATTGCGGAGGCTATGCAAACGATATCAGAGGAGCAGCCTTCTAAATCAACCAAATCTACCGGAAAACCTAAAAAAGCTCAGTAAAGAAAAGCTCCCTGCCTCACATAGCGTGGGGCGGGGAGCTTTTATAGAGGGATCATAGAAAAAGGGTTTATATGATCCTTGGGTTGCATGCGCTACTGGAATTTTACTTACTACAATTACTATAAAATAACTGTTTATTTTGCTGCAATCTATGATTGACATTAGAGGTTGTGATTTTGAACAATTCCACTTTGCAATTTTTGTATGATAGTTGCATTTACACAAATGATAAAAAGTGCTAAAATTAGAGTAGACAAATATATATAATGAAAGCTAATTAGTGTCGTTCCATATTGGGGGATAATCTTATTGCTTTTGACTTTTTATTTCAAGGAGGATATCATGACTTGTACTGATGTCAGACGAATGCATAGCAATGTAAATATGCCTGCAAGACCGAGAAACGGTCGTATTTTCAGGGGCGCGTTGTTAGCGGTTTTGCTTGTTTGTGTTGCCGTGGTGGTGTCGCTGTTCTTGCACAATGCGAACGTAGAGCAGCAGATTGAGATTCAGCAAGAATACCGCGACGATATGATCGCGGAGCTGGAGCGCAACGAGGGAACGTACGATGCGCAAAGCATTGTGCTGTATAACACCTCACGTGCTAAGGCTGAGGAGTTAGCGGAGAAGTTAGGCGCGTCCTTGCGTATGACCAAGGACGGCTCCTTTGCTACGCTTACTCTGCCCGAGGGCACGACCATTCTGGACGTGTGCCGCGCCGATGAAAACATTGCATATGTTGAGCAAATGTCTGCGGACTATCAGGTCAGCATCAGCGAGCTGATCGAGGGGGAAGAGGACGAGGAAGGCTATGACGAGCGTCTGCCTGTGCGCCCGACATATGAAGTCAGTGATTCTGATTATGACAAGCAGACGTATTTGGACTACATGAACATGCAGAACGTCTGGGCGAGTTATACGGGCTATGGTGTCACAATTGCTGTGATTGATACCGGTATTGACACCGATCACCCCGAGTTTGCGGGGCGTATCAGTGAATATTCGTATAACGCAACCGAGGATAAGATTGTCAAGGACTACGTGCTGGAAAATGGTGAGTACGATTGGTCGCTTGTTGAAGACGAGCAGGGACATGGTACGGCTGTGACTGGTGTTATCGCTGCGTCCATGAATAGCGGTAACGTGGTGGGTATTGCGCCCAATGTGACTATTATTACCATTAAGGCCGAGTGTGACGAGGCGGGCAATTTCGCGCGTACCTCAGATCTTTTGTTTGGCTTGTATTATGCTATTGAGCGAGATGTCAGTGTGGTCAATATGTCGTTTGGTGGTGGAGATGCTGTGTTCGGGGCAGCTACACGATTGGCATATGACAGTGATGTAATTTGTGTAGCCGCGGCAGGTAACGATTCTACCGCTGGTTTGACTTATCCTGCCGCTGACCCATTGGTCATTGGCGTGGGTGCGCTTGCTGACGGCTCGTGGGAATTGGCCGAGTATTCCAACTATGGTGAAAACGTCAATGTTGTGGCTCCCGGAACGACTTATACGTCGCTCATGGGAGGCGGATATGGCTATATGGATGGCACGTCTTTGGCTTGCCCTGCCGTAACCGGTTTGATTGCGTTGTATATGCAGACACATAAATACGTGATGTTTGATCAAGTGACCGAAGAATTGTATGCATCTTGCTATGATCTCGGTGATCTTGGCTGCGACTGGTACTTTGGCTTTGGCGCGGTGGATGCGAATGCGTTCCTGATTGAAGAGCGCGGCACGGTTACATTCGATATGTTGACCGATGAGGTGGATGATATAGAAGGTACATTTATTAGAGGACATGCTCTGCAAGAGCTTCCCGAACCTGATCGCCTCTATGCTATTTTTGACGGCTGGTATTATGATGAGCAATGCACGCAGCGTGTTGAGTATTATGCTGATGCATTTTATGGTGACATCACGCTGTATGCAAGCTGGGTCAACGAGGATGATGGTATTCCGTTTACCTATAGAATTCTAGACGATGGTACGATAGAGATTCTTTCTTATATTGGTCACCGCCGCTTTATCACAGTGCCCGAGAAAATCGAAGGCAGGGTAGTATCCTCTATCGGTGACTTTGCATTCCAAGGTGAGACCAATCTGCGAGAGGTGGGTTTACCCTCCGGCCTGCGTCATATCGGCAAGTATGCTTTCGCGGGCTGCTCCAATCTGGTGAGCATGTATATCCCTGAGAACGTGACCGAGATTGAAGTATCTGCTTTTGCGGAGTGCGTCAGACTTTCTACTATAGCCTTTACCGGACAGAGTAAGCTGTTAACGATTGGAGGCTGGGCATTTGAGGCTTGTAGTAAGCTGCGCACTATTGAATTACCCGCATCCTTGCAGAGCATAAACGGTACTGCGTTTGTAGGTACTAGTTCGTTGACTGCAATTCGCGTGCAAAGTGGCAGCCAATACTTCAAGTCGGAGGACGGAGTGTTATTTGATATCAGCGGTGAAACGCTTGTCGCATATCCCGCTGCGCACGGCACGACGTATGAGATTCCCTCCTGTGTCGTGACAGTGGGAGATTATGCGTTCTACGGTGCCAAGGTCATATTCCTTAATCTGGGTTCAATCCAAACTATCGGTGAAACCGCATTTAGTAAATCTGCTGTGCTGACCGTAAATATTCCTGATAGTGTGACAAAGATGGGGGACGATGCATTCAATACAAGTGCAGTGAGAGAACTGACTATCGGTACAGGGTTGACCGAAATCGCTGCAGGTGCATTTGCTCAGTGTGGATCGCTTCGTTCGGTGTATATTCCAGAGGGAATAATAACCATTCAAAGAGGTGCATTTTATAGCACCGGACTGCAGAGTGTAACCTTTGCTGAGAATAGCCAACTGTACGGAATTGCGGAGAGTGCTTTTGCTTGTTGTCATTTGACTGAAATAGAGATTCCTGCTTCCGTAGAGTACATTGGCTCCGCGGATGGAATAATACACGATCCCGAATATTATTCGCCCAATAACGTCATAGGTGCATTTGACCGAAATTCTGAACTGACTAAGGTCATATTCGCTGAGAATAGCCAGATCAAGACAATCGGCAATAGAGCGTTTGCATTCTGCCCCATCGGTGGTATTGATCTGCCAGAGGGCCTAGAGCGCTTGGGTGCGGGTGCATTCTGGACTACTTCCTTGGAGACGGTTGTACTTCCTACAAGTTTGATCGAGCTTTGCGAAGCAGCACTTGGATATTCATGCCTTTTAGACATCACCGTTTCCGAAGGAAACGCTGTATATCATAGTGTTGACGGTGTGGTATACAATCTTGATAATACAGAGGTTTATGCCTATCCTGCGGGTAGAGGCGGTGAGTATACTGTAATTGAGACTACTCGCAGTATTAAGCCGTATTCTTTTGCAGGCTCGTGGTATCTTGAAAAGGTAACATTACCGGAGGGCTTGACTGAGGTCGGTACCTATGGTTTCTGCTATAGCGGAGCTCTCACATATGATATGCCTTCCACTTTAGTATATATCAGAAAAGGCGCCTTCTATGGAAATTATTCTCTCAGCCAATTAAGTTTGCCCGACTCTCTGGAACAGATTGCCGAGTATGCATTCTACGGGTGCATTTTGCTGCCCACGGTACATATACCGGACAATGTCGTGCAGATCGGCAGATATTCCTTTTCTCAGTGTTGGAGTTTGGCATCTGTTACCTTCAATGAAACGGCAAAGTTACCTCGTATTAGCTATGGCGCGTTCGCTTATTGCGGACTTAAAACCTTCCGCGTGCCCACTAATGTATCTACCATAGCGCAGGGCGCATTTAAGGGTTGCTACAAATTGACCTCCTTCACCTTTGCCGAAAACAGTAAGCTGGAAAGCATTTCGGCATATATGTTTGACGGTTGTTCCAACCTGCAGACCATTACCTTTGAACAGGGAAGTGCTCTGACAAGTGTGCAGGCGCATGGCCTTGAAGGCATGAATAAGTTGACCACTATTAACTGGGGCGACGCTAAGGTGACCAATATTGACAACTTCGCATTTCGCTTCTGCGAAAGCTTAGCTGATCCAGCTTTGCCCGATACCGTGACCAATGTGGGCAGATATGCATTCTACGGCTGTAAGTCGTTGTCCGAGATGACATTGCCTGCACAAGTGGAGCATATCGGCATGTTCGCATTCCTTGGCACCAAGGATTTGAATCTTTACTTGACTGCCGATACCATGCCTGCATACTTGGATGAGGACTGGGATCACGGCATCCGCGGATACTATGTCGGCGTGACCAACGTGGTTACCGACGGCGACTATAAGTATGCAACGTTGACCTCGGGTGACGTGTCTATTATTGAATACCTTGGAAGTGATACCGAGATTGACCTGTCTGTACTGGATTTCGGTGCCCCTATCACCGCAATCGGTGGCAGCGCGTATGAGGACAAGGGCATCACTCGCGTGACTTTGCCCGATACGCTGACCAGTATTCAGGCAGAGGCGTTTGCCTACAACCCGCTTGAGGAAATCACGATTCCTGCAAGTGTGACGTTCATCGGTCGTGATGCGTTTACGTACACCGAAATCGCGTCGCTGACCTTTGCTGAGGGCTCGCAGATCAAGACCATTGAGCAGTATGCCTTTGAGCGCACGCGTAACCTGACCGAAGTCACGTTGCCTGCATCGCTGACCACTATGGGCAGAGGTGTGTTCCAGCAGAGTGGCTTGACCAGCGTGACGTTTGAAGAGGGAATTGCGCTGACCAAGATTCCTAAGAACGCCTTTACTGAAACTAAACTGACGAGCATTGTTTTGCCAGATAGTGTCAACTATATCGACCACAATGCGTTTATGGAAATCCCCACGCTGCGAAGCGTAACGTTCGGTAATGCAGAAAGCATTTCGCTGCAGAGCAACTCGTTCTACTATACCGGTTTGACTTCGTTGCATATTCCTGCCAACGTGACCTACATTGGCGAGTATAGCTTTGTCGCGCTTTCCAACCTGACCGAAATCACGGTGGACGAGAATAACCCGTGGTATAAGTCCGAGGACGGTCTGCTTCTCTCCAAGGACGGCAGAAAGCTGATCGTTGTGCCCGCAGGCAGAACGGGCAGCCTGACCGTGCCTGCAAGCGTAGAAATGCTGGGCTTTGGTGCGTTTGAAGAAACCAAGTTGTCCGAGGTCAAGTTTGACCCGAATGCCAATATTCTGACCCTTGGTTATCGCGCGTTCTTTAAAGCAAACAATATCACAAGCATTGATATTCCCAAGAGCGTTATTTCGATTGACTATTATGCGTTTGCGTACTGCGAGAATTTGCAAACCGTAAACTTCGCAGAGGATAACCAACTCAAGGGCATCTACGAGGGAGCGTTCCTCGGCGACATCAATTTGGAAAACATCACAATCCCCGATACCATTGTGGAAATCTCGGATTTTGCATTCTACGGTTGCTCTAAGATCGACCGAGTTCCGATTAGTGAAAATGGTATCGTTAAGGGTATCTATTCCTATGCCTTTGCATATACCGGTATTTCCGGTGAGTTTACTACACCCGAAACACTGATTGACATTGGCGATTACGCATTTATGGGCACCAAGATTACCAAACTGACCGTGCCGGATACCAACCAGTGGGATCTGATCATCGGCATCGGTGCCTTTGAGGATTGCTATAAGTTAGAAGAGGTGGCCCTGCCGTTTATCGGCGCAAGCCTTGACGATATGAGTCGTTCTTGGTTTGGCTACATCTTTGGCGCAGGTGCATATCACGCAAATGCTGCCTACATCCCTGAATCGCTCAAAACAGTGACTATCGCCGAAGGGCAGACCTTGGTTGGCAGGGGTGGCTTTGCCTACTTGACCAGCGCTGAAACGCTCAACCTGCCGCATAGCATCTGCGCGCTGTATAATGATGCGTTTAAGGATACCACGACACCGTATACATTGACCAACACAATCATGACATATTATGGTGGTACCCCAGCGGTGGCTCAAGGGCATTTTGGCCCGGGCCTGATGGGTCATATTGAACTTGCCGAGGCTGGTGTTATGAACAATAACGTGTGGACGGATGGGATTGAACGCATTGGCGATTCTGCCTTCTCTGGATGTACGGGCTTGACGAGTATCGCCATTCCAGATAGCGTGTTATATATTGACAGATATGCCTTCTACGGTTGTACTGGCTTGACGAGTATTGATATCCCGGATGGCGTGACACAAATTTCGTATTTCTCTTTCGCATTTTGCAAAGGCTTGACAAGTTTTGATATTCCGAATAGCGTGACCCGAATTGAAGCTTCGGCGTTCAATGGGTGTACCGGTTTGACGAGTATTATTCTTCCTGATAGTGTGATTACCCTCGATAATGGAGCGTTCGCTAATTGCACCGGTTTGACGAGTATTACTCTGTCAAAAAAATTGACAAGTATTAATTACGAGGTGTTTCAAAATTGTAGCAGCTTGATAAGCGTTATCATTCCAGATGCGGTGACATTGATTGAAAGAGAGGCTTTTTCTGGATGTACTAGTCTGGCTGAAATTACTATTCCTGATAATGTAACAGAAATTGGTATGGGTGCATTTTATAAGTGCAGCGGATTGAAAAACGTTACGATTGGGCAAGGCATAACCTCAATTTCCAATGGTGGCAGAGAATACTATCATGTGAGTTCTGGTGTTTTTGAAGGGTGCACAGGTCTGACGAGTATCACTATCCCGGAGAACGTGACCAGCATTGGCAGTGATGCCTTTGCCGGATGTACCGGTTTAACGAATATTGTGCTTTCAGACGGAGTTACGAGTATTGGGGATTATGCCTTCCGGGGATGTACTGGTTTGGTGGATGTAACGATTCCGAATAGCGTGACAAACATTGGAAGAAGTGCGTTTGCGTATTGTGAAAGCTTAACGAGTGTGGTGCTTTCCAATAACTTGACAAGTATCGGCGATGAATGGTTTTATGATTGCTATGCTTTGAACAACATTATCATACCGGAGAGCATAAACAGTATTGGTGTTCATGCCTTTATGAATTGTAGAAGCTTGACGAACATCACGATTCCCGACAGTGTCACAAGCATAGGAGATAATGCATTCCGCTGTTGCACAAGCTTGACCAGTATCACTATTCCGAATAATGTGACAAGCATTGGCAATGGTGTGTTTGATGAGTGTACTAGCTTGACCAGCGTCACAATACCCGATGGCACCACGAGCATTGGCGATTGGATGTTCTATGGTTGCAGCAGTTTGACGAGCATCACAATCCCTGATAGCGTGACAAGCATTGGCACTTATGCATTTCGCTTCTGTACGAGTTTGACGAGTATCACGATCCCTGATAGTGTGACAAGTATTGGCATGGAAGCATTTGCATATACTTCCATGAGAAAAGTAGCAATTCCGAACAGTGTAACTGATCTTGGTGCCAATGCATTTCTCGGAGTATACCTTGTGGAAAATTATTCGCATTTGGAATTGGCACCGGGGGGTATAGAATGTCCCGATGCTAAGATTGTTCTGGATGGAGAAGGTAATGTTACCACTGTTTATGGGAATGCTTGCTTGGACGAGCAGGGCTTCGTGTATGGAACATCTGCGGATGGAGAGTATATCTTATATGCTTATTTGGGCGATGCTGAAAGCATCACATTGCCTGAGAATATTTGCGAGAATTCTTATAGAGTACAAGAGTTTTATGCTGACGTGGCGCATTTGAATGTTACAGCAGGAGCAGTTATTGATGGTACATTGTACAATTGTATAAATTTGACTAGTGTGACCTTGCTAGATGGAGTGATACACATTCCTGATGGAGCGTTTAGTGGGTGTAACAACTTGACCAGCATCACGATACCCGATGGCGTCACGAGCATTGGTGGATCTGCGTTCAGTGGTTGCAGTAGCCTGACGAGCATCACGATACCCGATGGCGTCACGGAAATTGGTAATTCTGCATTCAGTAGTTGTACCAGCTTGACTAGTATTACGATCTCCGACAGCGTTACGCGCATAGGAAATTATGCCTTTGATGGCTGTGCTAGCTTGAACACAATCAATATTTCGGATTTTTCTGCATGGTGTCGTATTTCGTGGGGCATGCATGCGCGAAGTGCATTGAGATATGATTTGTATGTTGATGGAGATCTACTTACGAGTTTTACTGTACCGGATGGTGAGGTGAGCATGAGCGCATTAACAGGGTGCACTAGTTTAACGAGCATTACTGTTCCAGATCATGTGCAATGGCTAGATTTGTCTGATTGCTCCGGTTTAACAAGTATAGACTTGCCGGATGATAAGATGTGGTCTTTAAATCTTTCTGGATGTACAGGATTGACCAATATAGATTTGCCTAATAGTGTTGCAACATTAAATCTTTCCGGATGTACAGGATTGACCAGTATAGAATTGCCTAGTACAATTACAAGCTCCTTGAATCTTTCCGGATGTACGGGTTTGACCAGCGTAGATTTGCCTGACGGAACATATTCGTTTGCGTTGGCTGGATGTACTTCCTTAACTAGCATTTTTATTCCGGAAAGTATACAGTATCTATATTCTGATGCCTTTCGTGGTTGTACAGCTTTGTCAGAAGTGAGTTTTGCGCCCAACAGTTCGGCTAGAATAGCAGATTATGCATTTGATCATTGCAACAATTTGTTAAGTGTAGTCGTTCCCGGAAATGTGACAGTAGCAGCCCACGCTTTTCCTGACACCACCGAGGTGCGATATGTAGGAGATAATTGTATCATTTTGGATGGAATCTTGTACAATTATCCAATAACGAGAATAATAACGGTGCTTGATAAGAATATTGTCACAGTGAACATCCCCCACACGGTTACTTCTATTGGTAGCGGTACGTTTAAGGATTGCATTCAATTGACACAAATCACAATTCCAAATAGCGTTACGAGTATTGGAAGCGAGGCGTTTAGTGGGTGTGTAAATTTGTCCTACATAACAATTCCAAATAGCGTTACGAGTATTGGAAGTGGGGCATTTAGTGGGTGTGTGAATTTGTCCTACATAACAATTCCCACTAATGTAACAGCCATTGAGGGTGACACGTTTAGCGGATGCGTAAGTTTGTCGAAAATAACAATTCCAGACACGGTTACAAGAATTGGAACTTCGGCATTTGCCGATTGCGAAAGTTTAAAAAGCGTAGTAATACCAAATGGCGTAACGGTTATTGGCTATTCGGCTTTTGCACAATGTTCTTCACTGTCAAGCGTCACTATTCCCCAAAGTGTTACGAGTATCGAAGGTAATGCATTTTTCAATTGCACTAGTTTAACGAGTATAATAATACCGGACGGCGTTGTTACTATTGATAGCTATACATTTTATGGATGTAGTAGTTTGAAAAATGTTACGTTAGGTAATCGTGTGCAAAGTATTGGTGACGAAGCATTTTTCTATTGTAGTAGTTTGGAAGAAATCATCATACCGGATAGCGTGACAAGTATAGGAAGATATGCATTTGCATATTGCAGTACATTAACTGAAATCATTGTTCCTGATGGTGTGACTAGTCTTGTAGCTACATTTTACCAGTGTTCGAATTTGTCAAACATCAAACTTCCTGACAATTTAGAGAAGCTTGATTATCATACCTTTTCGGGATGTAATCGTTTGGTTACTCTTGTACTGCCTGAATCTCTACAAAGTATTGGCAACTGGGTCTTTTCCGATTGTCCGGGCTTGGTTGGTATTACAATTCCCTCAAGTGTAACATATATTTCTAATATGAGTGGATTAGAAGCAATATATTACGTTAACAATCAGAGCACGTGCTGGGAGGGTTCCGGCAAATATGGTGGATGTGTATTGGACGAGGATGGTTTTTTGTATGGCATATCAGAAGATCATCAGTATACCCTGTATGCATATGTAGGGGACGAAGATTGTGTCATTCTTCCCGCTCAAATTGAAGGAAATCCGTATCGGATTTATCACTTTAAGTCTACTGCGACGCAAGTGATCATTCCAGAGGGAGTACAATGTATTGACGATGAAGCTTTTTATGATAGCACGGCGATAAGATTAATAAACATTCCAGACAGTGTAACTCATATAGGAGAGAAGGCTTTTTATAATTGCATGGCGATAAGCTCAATGAACATTCCAGACAGTGTAACTCGTATAGGAAAGCAGGCTTTTTATAATACCGCTATCTATAACGACGAGGAGTATTGGCTAGGTGGCTGTTTTATTGTGGATGGTTGGTTAATTGAGATTACAGAAAGTGCGCGTTACATTGATTCTGTTGTTCTTCGGGGACTTGCTGATAGTGTTTACTATCCGGGATGTCAGTTGCTGAAGAACGTAATTTGGAATGGTGTAATCAACGGCGCGACGAATGTTGAAACTTTGGTGATACGAGATATGACAAGTTTTAACGGCCCAAATGATCGTTGGGATTCGAAGACTCGCGTCCCAATTACCGTAAAAAATATAGTAATCACAAAAGATGTTGATTTCACTGCCTTGCATCAGAAGTCCAATTATTTCTCATATATTTCAGGCGTTACAATTTTTGTTGAAGCAAATGAGAAGGACGTGCGTTGGGATGACAACTTCCCGGGGTGGAATAATGGTAACCGTGTCATTTATGGCGACAAATGGCATTGGGTAACCTTCTATGATGAGCAAGGGAATGTTATTTCGCAAGAGCCATGTTTGAATGAGAAGATTGTTCGACAGCCTGTTAATAAGGATAAGGAAGATATTATCAATACTTACGTTCATACAGGTTGGGATATCAATGGAGATGAAATTGTGGACAATGTGCCGGCAACAATGACGACTGATTTGTACGCGCGCCCGATATATAGTATAGCCCACAAGGAATACTCTATAGTATTTAAAGACAGTCAAACCGGCGAAATTTACAAGCAAGTGACATTGCATTTTGGTGACTTAATAACACTGCCTGAAACACCTACGCGCGAGGACGGATATCTGATTGGATGGCTCGGCTATACCGAGGGTATGACTGTAATTGGTCATGCAGAATTCCTAACCCTATGGCATGAGCACCAGTATTCTGCGGTTGTTATCGCTCCAACCTGTACCGAAAAGGGTTACACAACGTACTATTGCCATTGCGGTGATACTTATTTGGATAGGTATGTTGATTCACTTGGTCACGATATGGTTGAATGGTATCAGACTGCTGCTCCCACTTGTACAGCCGAAGGTGAAAACAGACGCGATTGTGGCAGAGACTGTGGTTATTATGAAACTGAAGTCGTACTTGCTAATGGTCACTCTCATGCCGACGCAGTAGAGAAAAACCACTTGAATCCTACCTGCACTGAAATCGGTGGCTATGATATGGTTGTTTACTGTGCCGTCTGCGGTGTTGAACTGAGCCGTGAGCATCATGACATTGATGCACTTGGCCACAATATGAGTTCTTGGTATCAAATCGTTACTCCCACTTGTACAACCGAAGGTGAAAACAGACGTGATTGTGGCAGAGGCTGTGGATACTATGAAACCGAGGTCGTTCCTGCGAATGGTCATACATCTGCTGATGCAGTGGAAGAAAACCGCTTTACGCCTACTTGTACCGAGATCGGTGGCTACGATATGGTCGTTTACTGTGCCGTCTGCGGTGTTGAGTTGAGCCGAGATCATTATGATATTGCGGTACTTGATCACGATATGGGCGAATGGTACCAGACCGTCGCGCCCACATGTACAACCGAGGGCGAGAACAGACGCGATTGCGGCAGAGGCTGTGGTTACTATGAAACCGAAGTCGTTTCTGCGAATGGTCACACTGAGGCTGATGCGGTAGAGGAAAATCGCTTTGCACCGACTTGTACCGAAATCGGTGGTTACGATATGGTAGTTTACTGTACCGTTTGCGGTGTTGAGCTGAGCCGTAATCATCACGATATTGATGCATTTGGTCACGACATGGGTGAATGGTATCAGACTGTTGCTCCCACGTGTACAACCGAGGGCGAAAACAAACATGATTGCGCTCGTTGTGATTACTTTGAAACCGAAGTCGTTTCTGCGAATGGTCACACTGAGGCTGATGCGGTAGAGGAAAATCGCTTTGCACCGACTTGTACCGAAATCGGTGGTTACGATATGGCCGTTTACTGCTCTGTTTGTGGCGATGAGTTGAGCCGTGAGCATTACGACATTGAGGCTCTGGGGCACGATATGGGCGAGTGGTATCAGACTATCGCGCCTACTTGTACAACCGAGGGCGAGAACCGTCGTGACTGTGATCGAGACTGTGGCTACTATGAAACCGAAGTAGTACCCGCTAACGGTCACACACTTGCTGACGCTGTAGAAGAAAATTATGTTGATTCTACCTGCACCGAAATCGGTGGCTATGACATGGTCGTTTATTGCTCTGTTTGTGGCGATGAGTTGAGTCGTGATCATTACGATACTGAGGCTCTTGGCCACGATATGGGCGAGTTGTATCAGACTATCACACCTACTTGTACAACCGAGGGTGAGAACCGTCGTGATTGTAGCAGAGGCTGTGGTTACTATGAAACCGAAGTAGTACCCGCTAATGGTCACACACCTGCTGACGCTGTAGAAGAAAATTATGCTGTTTCTACCTGCACCGACATCGGTGGCTATGACATGGTCGTTTATTGCTCTGCTTGTGGCGATGAGTTGAGTCGCGAGCATTACAACATTGAGGCGCTGGGTCACGCTCCTGCGACCGAGTGGACGGAGGATCTGTCTCCCACCTGTACTGAGGTAGGCAGCAAGTCGCACCATTGTGCGAGATGTGATGAGAAACTGGACATCACCGAGATTCCTGCGAACGGGCATAGTCATACGGGTGCCGTGACCGTACCGACTTGCACTGTAAATGGCTATACCTCCTACTATTGTCATTGCGGAGATAATTACTTTGGCGATTGGGTCGATGCACTCGGACACACCGAGGTAATTGACGAGACAGTTGCTCCTACTTGCACCGCAACGGGTCTGACCGAAGGCAAGCATTGCTCGGTATGTAACGCTGTATTGGTTGCACAAGAGGTTGTTCCTGCTAATGGACACACTTATGAATCGGTTGTAACCGATCCCACTTGTACCGAAAAGGGCTATACCACGCATACCTGTCATTGTGGTGATACCTACGTAGATAGCGAGGTCGATGCTCTTGGCCATACTCCGAGCGATTGGATTGTGGATGACGAGGCTCAGATTGGCGTAGAGGGAAGCAAGCACAAGGAATGTACGGTTTGTGGTGAAACGCTGGAAACTGAGGTCATTGAAGCTTTGACCGAGGCTCCTACGACTGAGCCCGAACCTTCGGGCGGCTGTAACGGAACGATCAGCGCTTCCGTAGCACTGCTTGCATTGCTCAGCTGCTTCGCAGTCGCTTGGCGTCCTCGTAAGGACAACTAAACAAAACAACCACGCCCCCGAGCGCAAGTTCGGGGGTGTTCGTTTACCCATTCCGGCAAGTATTTTTCTTCTCTCGTGAATCACCAACAAATCAATAAAAGTATTTGAAAGGAGAGAGAAATGAGCAAACCAAAGATTCGTGTCTTGCTGATTGAGCCAATGCAGCACCCCAGGGCGCATGCCATCGAGCCCACCATGCGTGCCTTCAGAGAGGCAGTGAACGTGGGAGTTGCGCACAAAGGCAAGGTTGAAGCCAAGCGATTGGAGCATGGCGTATATGCCGTGTACAATAAGGATAGGTTTTTGTCAGACCTTGTGCCAAACAGACGTATTGGTGACGATATCATCGTAGGCAAGATGTTTGTTGTCGCTGTTGATAAGAACCGTATGCCGATCTCCGTGACGGACGAGCAGATGAAGAAATACGCCTTACGCTTTTGGCATGTGGAGTCATTTGACGAGATGGATGTCATGGAAGCCAATCTGAATACATTTCTACTCCACTTTCTAAAGGACGAAGTATAATTACTAAAGCAGGAGGCAAAAAAACACATTTGGTAGGTCTGTGATACAATTAGCGAGATTAGAAAGGTTCGCCCTGTTTTTTATCTGGGCCGCTGGTTCCGTCAAGGCTGCTCTCGCCAACACGAGTGCAACGATCAAATGTAAAATTGAGAATCAGTGGTTTTGGTGTATTCGTCGGCGAAATGTCGGCGAAAATGAAAACCATACCTGGAATAAAGTCCATTGGGTCGGTGTTTTGGGGCAGCTATACGATTCTCATAACCCGGAGGTGGGATTTGAACTCGCAATCTTCGATTGCGATCCGACGAGCGTAGCTCGTTGGGTTAGTGACGACGCAAAGCCACAAGTGGCTTTGCTAGGAACGGTGGAGCCCAAAGCGCGAGCGGGCAGAGCCGAGGGTAAGCGGAGCGTCGAGGCGATAGACCGCGACACGCGACGGCGAGTGGGCAACCCCTTCACGGGTGCTTTGCGAGCAAATTTGGCAACCTAACGGTGATCGAGTGCACCGAGCGACACGCGGCGAGTATGCGACGCGAGTGGGTTAGTGAGTCAAAAACGATTGAGTATCGTTTTTGACGAACGGTGGAGCCCAAAGCGCGAGCGGGCAGAGCCGAGGGTAAGCGGAGCGTCGAGGCGATAGACCGCGACACGCGACGGCGAGTGGGAAACCCCTTCACGGGTGCTTTGCGAACGGTTGGGTCAAACGTAACGGCAAGCAGTTTCCGGAACATCGCGAATACCTGTGCCGCAGTGTCAGAATCGTAGTTTTGCCTCTTGAAAATCTTGATTTTTCCCCTAAGATGTGCTATAATCAAAATATCAAGCAAGGGGGTGCTGCCATGAAAGAGAATTACGCATATAAATACGAGATGCACATCCATACCTCTCCCTGCAGCGGGGGCGGTGAGGATATTCGTGCCCATATCGACGATCTGATCGGTAAGGGATTTAGCGGCATGGTGGTGACCAACCACTTTTATCTCGGTGACAACAGGGTGGATCGAAATTTGCCGTGGAAGGAATTCGTGGATGCTTACAGGCAGGATTATCTGTATGGCCTGGAATATGCCCGTGCTTTGGATTTTGATTTGTTGTTCGGGCTTGAAGAGCACGTAGGCAATGGGCAGGAGATATTGATCTACGGGATTTCGCCCGAGTTGATCGAGGCGCACCCTGAGCTCAAGGGGGCATCGGCAGAGAAATATGCCGAGGTCGTGCATGCAGCGGGTGGATTGGTTTATCAGGCGCACCCGTACCGTGACCGCCATTATATCACAAAGCCCTTTCCGCTGGAATGCCTTCATCAGCTTGACGGCATTGAGGTGCTCAATGCGGGCAATTTCCCGGAGTGGAATGAGAGCGCACGGCGTTTGGCGGACGAGCGCGGGCTTGCTTGCATAGCGGGCTCGGACGCGCATGCCATTGGCGCGGCAGGGCGCGCGGGGATAGCGGCAAAAGAACGCATCAAGAGCAATGATGACCTTGTGCGCATCCTCAAAAGCGGGGAATATGCGATCATACCAACCGAAGCGTGATGCGAAAATAAAAATTGAGAGGGAATTATATGGAATACAGAACACTGGGAAAAACGGGATTGCAAATTTCGCGCCTGGGCTTTGGCGGCATTCCGATT
This sequence comes from Eubacteriales bacterium, assembly GCA_045587385.1. Taxonomy (GTDB): domain Bacteria; phylum Bacillota; class Clostridia; order Oscillospirales; family CAG-272; genus SVQP01. Next base: position 2,104 of record JAZNCE010000060.1, on the reverse strand, counting down.
CAAAAGATTGATGCAAAGGGCACCAAGGTGCTCATTGACGAGCTGATCCGTCAGGGCGTGAACTTTATTGACACCGCGCGCGGTTACACCGTCAGCGAGGAGTATTTGGGATATGCGCTGCAGGGCGTCCGAGAAAAATTTGTGCTGGCTACCAAGAGCATGGCGCGCACCGAGGAGACCATGGCGCGCGATATTGAGATCAGCCTGCAAAATCTTTGCACGGATTATATTGATCTTTATCAGGTGCACAATCCAAACGCCAAGGATCTGGAAACGGTCACGGCTGCAGGCGGTGCACTCGAGGCTCTGCAAAAAGCCAAGGCAGCGGGCAAGATCGGGCATATCGGTATTACGCTGCACTCGGTCGAGCTGTTTGAGCAGGCGTTGGAGCTGCCGTGGGTGGAAACCGTGATGTTCCCCTATAATATTGTAGAAACACAGGGCGAGGAGCTGATCGCACGCTGCGCGGAGAAAAACATCGGCTTTATCTGCATGAAGCCCTTGGCGGGCGGTGCGATTGACGACGCCGAGATCGCCATGCGTTTTATCGTCAGCAACAGGGACGTGACCGTGATCATTCCCGGTATGGCGGACGTGTCTGAGATCGCGCAAAACGTGCAGGCGGTCGGCAACACGGCAGAGCTGAGCGAGGCGGAGAAAGCAAAGGTGCAAGCCATCAGAGAGCAGCTTGGCACAAACTTCTGCCGCAGATGCAATTATTGCGCACCTTGTGCTGCGGGTATCAATATCCCCGGAGTATTTCTGTTTGAGGGATATTACAGCCGCTATGATCTCAAGGATTGGGCGAAGAGCCGTTACGAGAGCCTAAGCAAGACCGCATCCGATTGCATTGGCTGCGGCGTTTGCGAGAGCCGCTGCCCGTATTCGCTGCCGATTCGGGATATGATGAAAAAGACCGCAGAGGTCATGGGAAAATAAGACCAAATATGCTATGGAGAAAACGATATGACCGAACTGACCATACTTGAAAATATCCGCCGCGAGATGGCGGCGATGCCGGGGCATCTTGGCTTTTACTACAAGAACCTCGTGACGGGATTTGAATACGGCATCGGGGAAGAGGAGATCTACGGTGCGGCAAGCGTGATCAAGTTCCCGCTGTTTTTGCACGTGCTTGCAGAGTGTGAAAAGGGAAACATGTCGCTTAACGACCGCATTGTGACCGAGGAGAGCGACAAGGTGCCCAGCTGCGGCGCGCTGAATATGTTCACGGGCAGCATAGAAACCGATATCCGTACCGTGTGCCGTCTGATGATTTGTCTTTCCGATAATACCGCTACCAATCGGCTGATCCGCTATTTTGGCTTTGAAGCCATTGAGTGCGGCTTTGCCGAGATGGGGCTTGAAAAGACGCGCATTCGCCGCAAGCTGTTTGACCGTGCGGCGGCTGCACAGGGCAAGCAGAATTCCATCAGCCCCAAAGAGCTTGGTGTGCTCTTGGAAAAGCTGTATCGCGGTGAGTATATTTGCAAAGAGGTCAGCGATTACGCCATAGAGGTGCTTTCCGAGCAGCAGATCGGGCATAAGCTGGCGGGGAAGCTTGGCGAGAACGTACAGATCGCGCACAAAACGGGCGAGGATGATGGGCTGAGCAATGATATCGGCATTGTGTATGCCGATCAGCCCTTTGTCATTTGCTTTACGGGGCATGATACCGACGTCTATCCTTGGGAGGATCTGATGCGTCGGAGCACGTACGATCTGTATTTTGCTAATACGACCGACGCGCAAACTTAAGATAACTACGCTCGCAGCACAGGGGGGCTTGACTGTTTATCGTGTGCTGCAATATTGGAACAAACAAGGGGAGGTGAGGGTATGAGCATACTGACGGTAGTTATATTGGCGTTTTACGCGCTTTTAGGCATTGATCCTTCATTATCCCCGCTTCGCAGCTGGCAAACGATATGGGCGGCGCCGTTGCGCTCGCGCTTGTTATGTATAGCCGTACGGGAATCGAACCGAATTGCCCGAGGGCGATGCATTTATGCGTCTTTCGGCGTGCTTTTACTCGCAAGATTGGTATCTTGCTTCGCAAAATCTCACCAAAATCCATCAAAAATGCATTCGCTCTCGGGTGCGA
>JAZNCE010000059.1:0-5425 GCA_045587385.1 Eubacteriales bacterium | reverse complement strand
GCCGGGATCGACTTCACCGCCGTTTATATACAGATTGTAGTAAAACTCGCCGATCTTCTTCCACTGTTCGGCGGCGAGATTTTTCTCCGTGTTGATTTTGGAATTGAGCTTGCTGATTTCGATTGCATCACCGGTCTTGTCACCGATGTTTTTTGCGGAATCACCGATCTTATCAAAGAATGCCATGTGTAAATCCTCCTGTTTCTGTTTGTTTTTGTGTGGGGGCAATTCTGTTCATGCTGTCAGCCTACATCTTTTTCTCCTCTTATTTTCCTTGCACATTCGCGGCAGAGTCCCTCCAATTCGTGGTAGCAATCTTCACAAACCCGCTTTCCGCAGGCGGGACAGCGATTGAATTGGAGCAAAACCTCCTTGTTGGCACGCTCATACGCACTGTCATGATCGTGCAGCCAGAGCAGCTCTCTCGCCCTGCGTTCAGACTTCGAGATGAAGAATTTGGCTTTGAAGGGCGGTTTATAGGGATATGTGATCTCCTTGACCGCTTTGCCGCAGATGTCACAAAAGAAGGTAAATCTGAAGGTTTCAAGCGTTGAGCCATCCTCAAATTTTTTGGTTACAGGCTCTAACATTCTCCCGCCTCCTTTCCTGAAGCCTCATTGGTTTTTCGTACAGCTATAGTATACAGGAAAATTTTCGTCTTGTGACCCTCCCTGTGGTAGGGAAAATGGGGGGGATCCTCAATTTTTTTACAAAAAAAGGGGGATGGAGGGTGGGTACGACCGAAAATTCCATAATATGACAAAAAGCAGTCGATTTCTCGACTGCTTTTCATCAAGCGGCGGTTATTCGTTTTTGTTCATCTTGGCGGAGATCAGATCGAACATTTCTCCTTTGTTTGAAACGCCGAGCTTGCCGTAAACCTTTCTCGTGTATTCCTTCACGGTGTTGACGGTAATGCCGAGATAGTAGGCGATCTCGCTTTGTTTTTTACCCTTGAGCAGCTCACGGAATACGTCAAGCTCACGGTCGGTAAAGATGTGTGTCTCCGTTGTATCCTGTATGATACGGTCGATCTCCTCGTCCGTATATCGCGTCTTGACGATGATGGGAGACGCCTGGAGCTCTTCGGTGGGCTGCAGTGCTGCTTCGATGGCTGATGCAGCCGCAGCATTTCTTCTGTGTACGATCAAAAACCATGCCGCTCCTGCTATGATGAGGACAACGGCGGAGGAGATCAGCACAACGGGAAGTGCGGACACTTTATTTCGGTAATACGCATAGTAGGTCACATTTTCTGCACGCAAAAGGGGTTCACCGTCCGCAATGGGCTCGCCTCCGCCGTCCGGCATGGTAAACCAGCCGACAAAGACCTGTCCGTTTTTATCCAGCGGTTCGGGGAATGCCGGCGGAGAGCCGTATGCACAGCTGACCTTATTCTGCATTTCGCCTGATACAAACGTGACCTCGTAGGTATTCGGTGTCCAGACGGCACACAGATCGATGAATTCCGAACCACCGCCCACATAGACAGTCGAATCGTGCTCCCAATCGCATCCGTCCTCATACTGCCAGCAGTCAAACGTGCAGCCTGTCTTTTCATATTCGGGAAGGAGCGGCTGCTCGCCGTATCCCACGGTGACGGTATGCTTCACTTCGCCGTCCACAAGAAAACGGTAGGTTGTATCGGAATGTGCGTTATTGCCGACAAGGAAGCGGCCATACCGGTTGTCAAAGCGATCACCGGCTACCCCCTCCAGAACGGCGGAGTCAAGCTCGATGCTTCCATCCAGATGCTCGTACGGATCACCTGTATGAAGTACATCGGTCGCATAGCAATACCGATTGTCATCGGATGGCATCGCCTCTCCACGGTCTTCGCCGTGAAGGGCGCATCCGAACAGGGACAGACGCTGGGCATCATATTCCTTCATAGCAGGTGTGTTGCCTGACAAGGTGGAAAGAATAAGGAAGGTCTTGCCGAGCCCTCCACCGCCAAGCACTGCTTCATTTTCGGATATGTAAAGCGCGCCGCCGTCCGCTGCCGTATTGTTCGCAAGTGTGCCGTTGACGATTGTAACGAGATTGTTGCCGTTATTCTCATTCCAGATACCGCCGCCGTTTTCTCTTGCGATATTGCACGATATCACACATCCGTCAAGATCGCTTTCGGTATAGGAAAGAGCCACACCGCCGCCGTTTCGCGCTTCATTATCCGTTACATAGCAATTTTTCATCGTAAGCGTTCCGCGTCCCACATAGATACCGCCGCCCTTTGTCAGCGTATCGGGGTAGAAATCCTCAAAGCGGTTTCCGGTGATCCGACAGTTCTCCAGCGTGACCGCTGTCTGATCCGCCCATATTGCACCGCCATAGCCGGCAACATTGCGGGACAGCTCACAGTTTTTCATGGATAAAAAGATGTTGCCTGCCCCGGACAAATAGATCGCGCCGCCGTAGCCGCCCGCATTGGAATTCAAGGAACAGTCCTCAAAGGAAACGGACAGTCGGTATCCCTTGCTGTCGGCAGATGAGTATATGCCGTAAACGGCGCCGCCGTTTGCCATACTGTAGCCCGAAAAATCACAGCGAACAAACGCGGCATCGATACAGCGGGAGAAAAACACCGCCGGACGAACCTTGGTCGCGGTCATGATCTGCTTTCCCGTAAAGTCAATGCTGTCAATATCATTCACACCCGAAAATGTGATATCTTCAAAGCGGATACTTATGACATCCTGCTCGGATGCGCCGCCCATCACGGCAAACGCACCGCCCGAAAAGACCGCAGGCGTGTCCTTTCCGCTTTTGAGCGTCACACCCTTTGAAAGTGTCATACCCATCGGTGAGTAAGCAAATTCAATATCTCCGACAAGAATCGTATCTCCCTCTTTGGCGTTATGAAGTGCTTCCTTCAGTTCTGCTTCGGTGGTGATCAGATCAGGTTCGGCGGCAGAAACACATACGCTGACTGCACCGAGGATCAGCATAATCATGAAAAATACGGAAATCGCGTGTGATATAAGCTTTCTGTGATTCATTCCGAATCCACCTCCTCAAAGTCGATCCCTTTTTCCCGACAGAACGCATAAAATTTGCCGAGAGTCTTCATCCGGGACCCACGGTCTTCGTTCTCCCATCGGCTTACCGTCGGCAGAGATACGCCGATTGCGTTCGCAAGCTCGGTCTGCGAAAGACCAAGCTTCATGCGGACAAATTTAACAGCATCGCTGAACTTCAGTTCTTTAATATTCATTTGCTCTCCTCACTTGCACACTTAATCATTATTATTCATATTATATCACATTTCATCTCTTTTTTCAATAGGTGAGGGAATATTTCTTTGTAAAATATATAGCATTAGGACGGTTAGGAATTTCGGCGCGTGACTGTTTTGCTATCTCAAAATAGATTGTTGTGAAATTCGTAATTATCTTCACCGCAGAAAATCATCATTTTACAAGTTCGTGCTTATCAGTATAGTGAATACGGTACACGAAAATGTGGATGTATCTATCTTTCCGTGTGTTCTCACGCTTTTTCGTTAAGTGAAATATGCCCCTTTTCGTACAGGACATCGTATGAGATAAAATTATCGGCTGTATCCGCCTTTTTTGCAGATACAGCCGATATTGCCATTTTCAATCTAAAGGTTTATACTCCGTTACAGTTTTCAGATATGTTTCGGGATCGCCGTTCAAAATTAGTTTGGCATATTCAAGCGGCGCGTTGTAGATCAGATAATCAAGTTCTGATCGTTCGTACATATTACGGGCAACCTCGTTCTCCGCTGCGATAGTGTCAATCGCAATCATGCTGCCATCGGTAAATTTCAGCTCCACACAGCAGTTATCGAAGTTATAAAAGCAAGAGAGAAGTTTTTTCATGTAGTAAGTCCTCCATATTTCTGTTTTTGCTCTGTCGGGAGGTAAATCTACTGCTCATACTGCGCTTTTTTGTCATTCTTTATGAAAACCATTCATTGTAATAATCCAGGAAAGCAAATCTTTCCAATACCATTTCAGCCATCTGCCTATACTTTTGAAGAATTTTTAATCATAAAGTCAAGTCAGCTCCTTTCTCTGAGATGTTAATATAGGCCACTTCGCGTTTCTTTGCATACTTCATGGTTTGGTAAGCACCTCCGGAGGCATGATCCACATTGAATACCACAAGCTGGGAGCGATCTACCATTTCTTTGTTGCGAGTCTGCATGGCAGCTTTGAAATGACCACCGCTTGCGGACTGACATACTTCTACTTCATCGTAGTAATCGTAGAAGGAATCTTCATTGTCCCGAAATTCTGCTGTCATATAAGGCAGTACCAATACCAGCGAGCTGTTGCTACTGTCCAGTCTCTTACGTACCCGGTGTACCGTCGAAGCTACCAACTGATCAAATTCACCGTTACGCCCAATCAGAATCTCCACATATTCGTGATCCGTAAACAGCCTATGGATCAGATTTTCCAATGCCTGCTCTGTATCCCGAAATCGTTCTATCTCTCTATGCCCGAAAAAACTGACTGTATATATATCAAGCAATTATATCCCTCCGTTTCCAATTTACCACACACAGTGCAAACCACCACAGTAGGAATAGCTGCCATCCTTCTTGATATAAATCTCATCACTCCAGGCACCATCTTCTGTATGGATAATAATCTCAGCTCCATACGAACGGATCTTTGTTCCTTGACGGTAGAAATACTTTGAAAGGAACTCTTTTGTCTTTTCCTCAAGTTGGATTCCTTTTTCGGATATAAGGGCATTCACTTCGTTTTGTTTTTCGATGTCAGACATAATCTTTCTCATCTCCAATTCTTTCTGTAAATCGTTACCTGATGTTAGCCATGTAGGATATCCCAAGTTATCAAACCTCCGCTTTATCAAAAAGGCACCGATGCTGCCATCGATGCCATATCAAGTTTCACGCCACTCTTTTGTTCCAAACGAGGCTGAAACGGAAGTCGGCCTGACTTTTATGCACCGAAAATCGGTGTTGCGGGCCTGTAGCTTCACGTTGCTCTCGGCAGAAATTGTGTGTTGGCGTGCTGATACCATATTTGCTTTCGTAAGACCATCAATGTGTCAGAATCTTCTTTTTTACAGAAACTCTCGCCAAGCAGTATTCCGGACTCCAAGAAACCGTAATTTTGCGGCTATTTCCTCGATCCTCTTTCTCGAAAGACGGTTAATCTGCAGAATCTGATCATAGCTCAGATCAACGATATCTCCTACAAATTCATAACCAGCTCTCCGCAATGTATTGAATGCACCAACCGATAAATCCAGTTTTTCAAACGGAAGATTCAGAACCTTTGGATCGGGCGTATCCGTCCTGGGCGGTGGATTTTCACTTGGAGGACACAATACACAGTCTATCGCTTCAAAGCCTTCTTTACCGTACAGGATATATCCTCGCAGTGTGGTTCGGCGGAGTTTCCGCATAGCATTATTTTCTGTA
>JAZNCE010000058.1:0-3566 GCA_045587385.1 Eubacteriales bacterium | reverse complement strand
ACAAGAGCTTTTTGCATTGGCAGGACAACTTAAGGATGAGGTTTTTGGTATGATAGGTGACGTTTTCACTTTTATCACCAGCAATGAAACGTATAAGAATATAGCAACTGCTATTCTTGCTGTTTTGGCAATCCTCATCGTTCCGTTCCTTGTAGCTTTGTTGGTTATTGCATACGTAGCAATGGCTGCTATAATCACGATTGCGGGCGCGCTTACAAGCTTGGCTGAAAGCATAATTACCGTTGTGGTTGGAGCAATGTTTATAGTATAGTAAATAAGTAAAAGAGACCTTTAATTGAGGTCTCTTTTTTATATTAAAAATTTAGAAACAACAAAAGACCAACCCAGAGGGTCGGTCTTTTGTTGGAAAACTATGAAAAAAGGATTTATGAAAAAACTCACACATGCAATATTAAATGTCCGTGAAAAAGCACTTGCAAAGCAAGTGCTTTTTCTGGTGGGGGATGGTGGATTCGGACCACCGAAGTCAGTGACAACAGATTTACAGTCTGCCCCCTTTGGCCGCTCGGGAAATCCCCCATATATTGGAGCTGGTGAACGGAGTCGAACCATCAACCTGCTGATTACAAATCAGCTGCTCTGCCATTGAGCCACACCAGCACATTCTCACGAGCAGAGTCGTCGTGAACGGAACATGCAGTATTATAGCAGATTGTTTTGGGTTTGTCAATACCTTTTTGAAAAATTTTTCAGAAAATATTTTGCGGCGTTTTTTAGCGATTTTGGCTCAAAATATCGTAAAGCCGTGCATCAAAGGTCAACGTGACCGCGTTGCCGTCAGCGTCGTAAATTGCGATCACCTTTTCGGGCACAAGATCGGTACAGTAGGAAAAGCTGCGCCCGCCGTCCTGCGCCTCGATCTTGGCGTAGCCGTTTTTCTTGCTTGCGCGCATCGGGCGTGCCTGCACTTGGGTGATGTCGCGCAGGGCAATGCGGCAAATTGTGCGTTGCTTGCTTTTACCCACCGTTTCCACTACGACGAGGTCGTAAAGCTCGCGCCCGTCTGCGTCGAAAATGCCGCCCGGCTGCACCGTATAGGTGTAAGCACGTGCGACAAATCTTGCGTACAGATAAATGCCTGCAGTCAAAAGCAGCACGGCAACGATCTGCGCGGCAAGCGTCAGATAGGGCACGGAGGCATTGAGAATGGATACGGCAAAGATGCCGATGCCGCCAACAAAGCAGGCAATACACGCAAAATCTGTCAGTTTATTTTGCTTTCTCGGGGTTACGGAATACATGATTTCTCCTTGTAAATGCGCGCCGCCAACGTAAGCAGCGAGTCTTTGGTGTTGAGGTCGGGGTCCTTCATGACCTCGGCAAGCAGGGCGTTTAATACGTTACCCATCTCGCGCCCTTTGGGAATGCCGACGGCGGCAAGATCTGCGCCGTTTACGGCAAGGTCGGCTACCTTGACGCACACGCCTCGGTCAAGCTGCTGCTGCACGGTTAGTGCAAGCGCACTTGTGTCCTCGCCCTTGCAGGCGCGCAGAGAGAGCGCGGGCAGGGCATAGTCACCGTACAGGGCAATCATTTCCCTTGCAAACAAAGGGGTATTTTCCATTCGCTCACCGCGCAGCGTCAAGAGGATGCGCACGAATCTTGCGTCCGCACCGGACATTTTCAAGTCGTTCGTCGTGGCGAGAACCGCCTCGTCCGATGCGTCGTACAGCAGATAAGCAAGGCGCAAAAGCGGCTGATCCGCAGGCAGGGTATTCACGCCTCTTGCGCTTGCGGTCACGTCCGCGCAGGGGAATACGTATTTCAAAAATCCGCGCTTTTTCATGATTCTGATTGCCCCTTCGGGATCGGGGCTTTGCAAAATGCCCATCAGCTCCTCGCGCACGCGTTCGCGCGAGATATTTTTGAGTCCGCCTGCGCTTGCGTACATGGCATTGGCGGTTTTGTCTTCAATGGTAAAGCCCAGACGCACGGCAAAGCGAACACCGCGCAAAATGCGCAAAGCGTCCTCGCCAAAACGCTTGATGGGGTTGCCCACGCAGCGGATGATACCCGCATCAAGATCGGCGCGTCCGTCAAAGGGGTCAATGATCTCCCAGCCGTCTGCCGAGGGCGTTGCCGCCATGGCGTTGATGGTGAAGTCGCGACGCGCCAGATCTTCCGTCAAGTTGGGGGTAAATGTTACGCTTTCGGGGTGGCGGGAGTCCTTGTAGTCACCGTCTACGCGATAGGTGGTGCATTCCACCGTTACACCGTCCGAGAGCACCGAGATCGTGCCGTGCTTGATGCCGGTGCGAAAGGTTTTCAGCCCCGCAGCCAAAGCAGCCGCTTCGGTCTGCTCGGGAAGTGCCGAGGTTGTCACGTCCCAGTCCTTAGGGGTGTTGCCGAGCATGCAATCGCGCACGCAACCGCCAACGATATAAGCCTCATGACCCGCCGCGTGCAGCGCGTTCAATACGGCATACACGTAATCGGGGCAGGGAATTTGCATGGACATGACGTCACCTCGCTTTCAAAAAATCGTTTTTTAGTAGGTAGAGATCGGCAGATCGGGGTCGTCCTCGCCCTTGATGACCTCCAGGATCTTGACGGGATAGCTGACGGCATCATTGACGTGTACGGTCACGGTCTGCCCCACCTTTTTGCCCATCAGAGCCTTGCCAAAGGGGGAGTCCTGCGAAATGCAATCCTTGAAAACGTCGTTACGCAGGGTGGTGACAAGGCGGATCTCGCGGTATTCGTCGTCCTCGGGATAGTAGATCTTGACGCGGTCGAAAAGACCGATCACGCCCTCGCGGGAGTCGGTTTCGACAATAATTGCGGTCTCGATCATGTTCTCCAGATAGCGGATGCGGCTCTTGTTGGCGTTGTATTCGCGCTTGGCGCAGCGGTATTCGTCGTTTTCGGAAAGGTCGCCGTACTCACGCGTGCGCTTGACCTCCTCGCGCAGGGCAGGGTTGCGCGAGCGACGCTCGGCAAGCTCCTCCTCCATCTTTTGTATGTCAATTTTTGTAAGCTTGTTGTGCATTGTGTACCTCACGTTGATTTGATGGTACTATTTTAACATATTTTCATCGGTTTGACAACGGATTTCCGAGAATTTTTATGATTCCTATTTACAAAATGCGGATGTTATGCTATACTGAATGCATCAAGGGGCATTAGCGCAGTTGGGAGCGCACAACACTGGCAGTGTTGGGGTCAGGAGTTCGAGTCTCCTATGCTCCACCAAACCACTTCGAAAGAAGTGGTTTTTTGTTTTGTGTCGCTTTTCGGGGTGGGAAAAAAGATTGACGGCCTTTGGCAATGCTGTTATGATGAGGCAAAGGAGAGAGTCACAATGCGGATCGATCAGGAAAGCATGGCCCGGGCGTTATTGGCCCTTGCGGAACGGGCGTTTACACTGGAAGAAGTGAAGAATATCCGGGTGCGGGATGTGACGCTCACGCCCGGCCCGTGCCTTTCGGAGGCGGTGTGTCAGGCGGTAAAGAAAAGCTGGCACGATTTTTTGAGCGATGTGGACCTGTGCGTCACGGTGCGGCTGCATCCGGAAAGCACTGTGACGGAAGAAACGTACATGGAAC
>JAZNCE010000057.1:0-80075 GCA_045587385.1 Eubacteriales bacterium | reverse complement strand
GTTAGCCGTACGGGAGTCGAACCAAGTTGGTTTTGACGAGCAGATTTTCTCGATCCCTTTATCTTTCCCCTTGGACATATTGCCCATATGCCCTGCGGGAAAAGCTTTTGGGCTCAAAAAAATCTGCTGCGTCAAAACTGCTTGCACCCGAGAGCGAATGCATTTTTGATGGATTTTGGTGAGATTTTGCGAAGCAAGATACCAATCTTGCGAGTAAAAGCACGCCGAAAAACGCATAAATGCATCGCCCTCGGGCAATTCGGTTCGATTCCCGTACGGCTATCCACATATGGCAAAAATGCATCCAGCGCAGCAAAGCAAGCCTGCGCGTCGTGCATCTGCGAGATCAGGTATGCGTGCAGATGGTTTTCTTCCAAATATGTGTGCGGCAGATCTTTCATAAACTGCGCTGCCTGCTCCGTGCCTCTGATCTGCTTTGCATACTTATGCACAAGCGGCAAGCGCACGCCGATCACACGCTCACGCGCTATTGTCGGCAACAGCTTGGCTGCAAAGTCGCCGTAAGTGACCTCTTGCATGTCAAGCAAACGGTCATAAATATCGCTCATGCTCTCCCCTCCTGCTCACACAGATCTTGATAAACGCGCTCCGCTTCGGCGCAGATAAAAGCTTTTTCCCGCGCGTCGCAGGTACGCAGACGTTTCGTGCGCGGCAAGCCCCACACGTCAAAGACGCGCGGACCGATCCAACAGCCCTTGGGCGGCGTTTCAAACAGCCCGCGTAAAATCGACAGCGACGCACGCTTCGGCTTCATGAAAATGACCTTCATGGGGTATTTGATCAGCGCGTACAGCCATTTGGGGTAATGCGCGGTAATGCCCGTTACGGCAATGCCGGGGTGCGTGACGGCAAGCTCCAGCCCTGCCCGCTCTGCCGCCTCGGGAGCGGCAAACATCAAGTATCGCTTGGCGTTGCCGTATACCAAGGAAGCCTTTTTGCGCGTGCGGAAATCCACGTCGGAAGGGTCGGTTTTGGAGTAATTGTGCGCAATACTGCCCACCAGCACCGCCCTGCCGCCTCCCCTGGCAAGATGCGGCGCAAGTCGGCGCACAAGATAATAGGGTGCGGCAAAATTGATCTGGAATACGTTGTCATACCCCGACGAGGTGATAAAGCGCGGCACGGCATACGCGCCCGCGTTAAGGATCAGCGCGTCGATCGGCTGCTTTTCAAGTGTTTTTGCGGCACTTTCCACGCTGTGCATGTCGGCAAGATCGGTCAGAACAATATCCACGCATAAATCGGGATACCGTTGCGTCAGCGCGTTTTTCAGCGCCTCTGCCTTGCCCGCATTACGGTCAAGCAGTATCAAACGCGCAACACCCGAAGCCGCCATATGCGCACACAAAGCCTTGCCCAGCCCACCCGTTGAGCCGGAAATCGCCACCGTTTTGCCTTGCAATGATACTGTATTTTTCCCCAGCCAAGCCTTTGTCGTCATGCACTCGCCCCCTTTCATTTTCTTCATTATACCATAAATCCCGATTTTTGCAATATACATGACGGGAAAATCCCCGGCGAAAAAGATTTATCAAAAAAATTTTTGCTTTTTTCAAAAAAACGGAACTTTTTTGCAAAAAAAGGCGTCTATATAGGTGAAGGGGCATTTGAGTGCCGCGCAAATGCAATTCTTGACAATTTTTCCTCGACATGATATAATGAAAAAAACGCACCATGAATTTTCGCGCGCGTAACAGGTGGACGGAACCAAGTTACATTGTTGCGACCTTTGGTCGCTCCCAACGTAACATGGACCCGTCCCCACAGTTACACGCTTGCGGACACAAATTTTCCACAAAAAGCAAAAAACACAACCACGCATTCGGGGATCGCGTGTAACCGGGGACGGAGCATTGTTACGCCGCGGGATACCCAAACGCAACAAAAAACGATATTGCGGTGTAACAAGGGCCTGTCCCCCGTTACGCGCAACACGAGAAAACCCTTATATTATAAGGGAAAACGATGTAACAGAGAACCGTCCCCTGTTACCGGGGACAGTTCTTGGTAATACTTCGTATCACAAAGAACCGTCCCCGGTAACACTGACTTTTCCACTATTCATTACAAACTAACCATTTTCGCGCTGATCTCAAACGCGCAAGTGTTACTGGGGACGGTTCTCCGTGACACCTGCGGTGTTACCGAGAACTGTCCCCTGTGACGCGCGAAACTCGGGCAAAACGAACAACTAAAACCGAGTGCACAGAGAACCGTCCCCTGTTACACAGACCCTGTTACAATGTCTATAATAATGGTAGCAAGAAAGACACAGAAAATTCACTTAATGATATTGCCAATGCAAATGGTAACATCCCTATTATGATCTGGGTCATTGAATGAAAGAGAGGGCTATATGAAACAATTTTTCATATTGGGATTAACAATAATCATTGCTTTAACAGTGTGCTCTTGTTCAGCACCTTGGCAAATGCCACAATTCGGTGTCTATGAGGGAACACTGGGAAACGGAGACAAAATTTGCATTAACTCATGGTATAATTGCGATTATGTGCGTATTACATCTTCCGATGGGACGGAGCAACAAGCTTTCTTATCTTGGGGACAAGGTCGATTTGAAATCTCAACATGGCGAGATATCTATGATGCTGATTATATGTCAGTTCTGTACTCCGGTAATTATTATGTCAACTATCCCTCATGTACAAAGCTTGTGTTGAACCTTGATTCAGGAGAAAAAATTGTTTTAACAAAAACTAAGGATGAACCTGAAACCCTAATAGCTTCTCCCATTTTTCCGAATGCCCATTTTTTTGTAGACAATTCAAAGGTTTACAGGCACTCAGCACAAGAAATCAACCAACTCAAGCAAAACTTCTCCTTACAAGAAATGACGTATTCGCAATTTATAGAGGAGTATGTTGTGGAAGATATGATCTACAACCAAACGCACTACATCGTTCGCTTGATAGACGAGCAAGAGAATTTCACCTATGTCTTTATTGATAAAGAATCCTTAATCATTACCGATATTGCGGACAGTTATGATCAAGTGAACGGTTAATGAGGTGTGTAACAGGGGACGTGTAACAGGGGACGGTTCTCTGTTACATCCATTCCCTCCCCGCCGCTCTGCAGCGGGGAGGGGCGGACAAGCTGATGCTGTTCCCTGCGTAATTTTGGCAACAGGACGAGCAAAACGACGTATACTTAGATGTAACAGAGAACCGTCCCCTGTTACATACTCTAACAAATCTATACACATCCAGCCCCGAGGCGAGCATCCGCTCCCCTCGGGACTTTTTTCTGAAAAAAAGGTAAAATGCACAAAATATTTTCCAAAAAACTATTGACAAATCACAAAAGCTATGGTATACTCTGTAAAGTGTTTTGCTTTACACAAGTTCATGCGAGAAAACGGAGTATGCCATGTTTGAAAAGAACCTGAATATTGCGTATCTGCTGGACTTTTACGGCGACGTGCTGCCCGAGAGAAAGCGCACCGTGATGGAGTACTACTATCAGGATGACCTTTCCCTTGCGGAGATTGCCGAAGAGATCGGTATTTCCAGGCAGGGCGTGCGCGACATGATCAAGAAAAGCGAGGAGGAGCTGTTCTTCTATGAGGAAAAGCTGCACCTTGCCGAACGCTTTTCCCAAGCAAAACAGCATGCGGACAGAGCCCTTGCCCTTTGCAAGGAGCAAAATGCCTCCCCCGAGCTGGTGGAAAGCATTGAGCGGCTGCTGGAGCACATGCAATAACACACGGAGGTATCACAATGTTTGAAAGCTTAGGCGATAAGCTGAGCAATGCCTTCAAGAAATTCAAAAACAAGGGAAAATTGACCGAAGCCGACGTCAAGGCGGGCATGCGTGAGGTAAAACTTGCGCTGCTGGAAGCCGACGTTAACTTCAAGGTGGTCAAAGCCTTTATCAATACCGTATCCGAGCGTGCCGTGGGTACAGAGGTCATGGAAGCCCTCAACCCCGGTCAGCAGATCGTCAAGATCGTCAACGAGGAGCTCACGGCTCTGATGGGCGGCTCGCAAGCCAAGCTCACCATTGCCCCCAAGCCTCCCACGGTCATCATGATGGTCGGTTTGCAGGGTGCGGGTAAAACCACCCATGCAGGTAAGCTTGCGCTGATGTACAAAAAGCAAGGCAAGCGTCCCCTTTTGGTCGCGTGTGACGTCTACCGTCCCGCAGCGATCAAGCAGCTGGAGGTCGTTGGTGCGCAGATCGACGTGCCCGTGTTCCAGATGGGTGATAAGGAATCCCCTGTTAAGATCGCACAGGAAGGCATCAAGCTGGCAGTGCAAAAGGGCTACGACATGGTGTTTGTGGACACCGCGGGCCGTTTGCAGATCGATGAAAAACTCATGGAGGAGCTGCAGAATATCAAGGCTGCGGTCAATCCTGCAGAGATCCTTTTGACGGTTGACGCCATGATCGGTCAGGAATCGGTCAACGTGGCGGACACCTTCAACAAGCTTCTCGATATCACGGGCGTCATTCTCACCAAGCTGGACGGCGACACCAGAGGCGGTGCGGCACTTTCCATCCGCTACGTCACGGGCAAGCCTATCAAGTTTATCGGTATCGGCGAGAAGATGGACGCACTCGAGCCCTTCTACCCCGACAGAATGGCAAGCCGTATTCTCGGTATGGGCGACGTGCTGACCTTAATCGAAAAGGCACAGCAGCAGTTCGACGAGAAAAAGGCTTTGGAAATGGAGCAAAAGCTGCGCTCGCAGACCTTCACCTTAGACGACTACCTCGAGCAATTTGATCAGCTCAAGAACATGGGCGACCTCAATCAGCTCGCAGGCATGATCCCCGGCATGAAGCCCGGTCAGCTCAAGGATGCCAAGGTGGACGAAAAGCTGCTGGCAAGACAAGAGGCGATCATCCTCTCCATGACCAAGAAGGAGCGCGCAAAGCCCGAGCTGCTCAACGCATCGCGCAAGATCCGCATTGCAAAAGGCAGCGGCACCACGGTTGAGGACGTCAACCGCCTGCTCAAGCAGTTTGAGCAGATCCGCAAGCTCATGAAGCAATTCAGCGATATGGGCAAAACAAAAAAGGGCAGAAAGGCCCTCGGTAAGATGAACATTCCGTTCTAAATCAATCGGAATTCATAAAATAAAAAATATATATTTAATTTTTGGAGGATTTTACCATGGTAAAGATCAGACTGAGAAGAATGGGCGCAAAGAAGGCTCCCTTCTACCGCGTAGTTGTTTCCGATAGCCGCAGCCCCAGAGATGGCCGCTTCATCGAAGAGATCGGTTACTACAACCCCATGACCGCTCCCGAGGAGATCAAGATCGACGCTGAGAAGGCTCAGAAGTGGATCGCTAACGGCGCACAGCCCACCGAAACCGTAAAGGTTCTGCTCAAGAAGACCGGTATCACCGAGTAATTCAGGGGCGAGGTTAAGCATGACGGATTTGAAGACCACCTTGCGTGACATTGCAGCCGCCATCGTGGACCACCCCGATGACGTAAACGTCGTCAGCGAGGAAACTGAGACAACCATTACCCTGACCTTGAGTGTACACCCCGACGATATGGGCATGGTCATCGGCAGACAGGGTCGCATTGCAAAGGCGATCCGCACCGTGATCAAGGCTGCATCCGCGGGCATTGACAAGAGAGTCAACGTAGACATCAGATGATGAAAAAAGGAGCGCGTCGCGCTCCTTTTTTCATCGGTGAAATTTGCTCTATGCGTAAATTTCACAAAAAAGGGCGCATCGCGCCCTTTTTTACATATCTCTTCTTCCCTCTAAAGCCTGCATGAGCGTATACTCATCGGCATAGTTGAGGTCTGCGCCCACGGGAATACCGTAAGCAAGTCTTGTCACCTTGATGCCAAGCGGCTTGATCAGGTGCGCAAGATACATTGCCGTTGCGTTGCCCTCAATGTCCGCGTTGGTGGCAAGGATGATCTCCTTAACCGTGTCGTCCTCCAGGCGCGCCAACAGCTCCTTGATCTTGAGCTGCTCGGGCGTGACGCGGTTCATGGGAGAAATGACGCCGTGCAGCACGTGGTACGTGCCGCGGAAGTCCTTGACCTTCTCCATTGCCATGACCGCCTTGACGTCGGTCACCACGCAAACGATGCTTTGGTCGCGGTACAAATCGGAGCAGATGGGACACAGTTCCCTATCAGTCAGATTCTGACAGACCGGGCAAAGATGGATAGACTGCTTTGCCTCAATGATGGCTTTTGCAAACTCCTCTGCCTCTGCATCCTCCATTTCCAGCACCGCAAACGCCATGCGCGTAGCCGATTTGCGTCCCACGCCCTCCAGGCGTGCAAACTGCTCCTCTAACTTGCGCAGCGCTACCATGTATTCTGCCATATCAGAACATGCCGGGCAGACCCATGCTGCCGGTGATCTTTTCCATCTCTGCTGCGTTGGTGGTCTCTACGCGCTTGATCGCCTCGTTGACGCCTGCGACGAGCAGGTCGGTCAGTGTCTCTACGTCATCGGGATCGACGATTTCGGGATCGAGATCAATAGACAAGATCTCCTTCTTGCCGTTGATCTTGACGGTTACAACGCCGCCGCCCGCATTGATCTCATACTCGCGTGCGTCCAGCTCTTCCTGCTTTGCCGCCATATCCTCCTGCATTTTCTGTGCCTGGCGGATCATGGACTGCATGTTCTGCGGTCCGCCGCCCATACCCTTGGGAATGTTTGCTCTCATGATATATCTCCTTAAATTTTATTTTCAATTATCTTGTGCGTTTTCCAGTATCTCGTCGATGATCGAATTCTGTGCGCCGCTCTGCCCTTCGCACTCAAAAAGCACCTGCTTTTGCGTGACGTTTGCATTCAAAAGACCGGACAAAATGCTGCAAAGCGTGGGCACGGCGTTATAGCTCTGCGCCATTTGAATATCAAAATCCGATGCGAATTTGAGTACCACGTTGCCGCCTTCATCCGAATACGCCTTTGCCGCATAGTAAAAACCTGCCGCCAAGGGGTTGGCTTTGGTCATCTTATCAAGCACCTGTGCCCATACGCGCAAGGGACGCAACGTG
The DNA here is from genome assembly GCA_045587385.1 of Eubacteriales bacterium. Lineage (GTDB taxonomy): Bacteria > Bacillota > Clostridia > Oscillospirales > CAG-272 > SVQP01. Next base: position 73,039 of record JAZNCE010000057.1, on the reverse strand, counting down.
CGTTTTTCCCCCGTGGGCTCGGACTTTTTGAGCTTTGGGATGCGGGGGGCTGCGGTCGATTCATGAATCGACCCTACGGGCATGGATTGTGCGGGTGAAGCGGTGGGTGCGGGCGATTCGCTTTTCGGCTCTACGGACGGTCGATCACTGATCGCCCCTACAGCTTGGGGTGCAGGGGTAGGTGCCATGGCAACCTGCCCGAACGTAATTTTTTCTTCCAGTGCGGCAATGCGCGCAAGCAGAGCCTCGGGCGAGGTCTGCAGCTCGGGATCGCACATGCGCACGAGTGTACTTTCTGCCACGATGCGCTTGATGGCATTGGCTCTTTGCATAGAAAGGAGCGCCTGCTCCAGCAGCGTGCAATGATACAGCAGCGTGGAGGACTTGAAGGGCTTTGCCACCTCTTGCATGGCGGCAAGCTCGCTGTCGGTCAAGTCCAGATACGCAGCCGCGTCCTTTGCGGTGCGCAATACCAGCATTTCGCGGTAAAGCCCTATCAGATCCTGCCAGAAGATCGCAATATCCTTGGAGGATTGCACCACCGCGTCGATCATGGAAAACAGCTTATCGTAATCCCGCGCCGCAATGGCACGTACCGTTTCCATCATGCTGTCTCTGCCGGTCGAGCCTGCGGTTTCATTGACGGTCTGCACGCTGATATGTGCCCCCGTACCCGCGCAAAGCTCAAGTAGGCTGATGGCATCACGCATACCGCCCTGCGCCATTCTGCCCAGCAGCACAGCCGCCTCGCGGTCAAGCGAGATGCCCTCCTCTGCCGCAATATAGCAAAGGCGGTCAGCAAGCACGGGCGTGGCAATTCTGCGGAAATCATAGCGTTGGCAACGGGAAATGATGGTTGCGGGCAGCTTTTGCAGCTCGGTGGTTGCCAAAATGAACACGACGTATTCGGGCGGCTCTTCCAGCGTTTTGAGCAGCGCGTTGAATGCACTTGCCGAAAGCATGTGCACCTCGTCGATGATGTATACGCGCTTTTTAAGCGCGTTGGGCGGGTAAACTACCTCATCGCGGATGTCGCGGATGTTGTCTACGCCGTTGTTGGAGGCTGCGTCCATTTCAAGCACGTCTGTCGCACTTCCCGCTTCGATCGAGCGGCAAGCGTCACATACAAGGCAAGGCGAGCCGTTCTGCGGATTTTCGCAGTTGACTGCCTTTGCAAGGATCTTTGCGCAGGTGGTTTTACCCGTACCGCGTGAACCGCAGAACAAATACGCATGCGAAAGGCCGCCCGTTTTGATCTGATACTGCAGTATCGACGTCACGTGCTCCTGACCGCATACGTCCTCAAACCGTTGCGGACGCCATTTTCTGTACAAAGCCTGATGCATAACTTACCCCCTATAAAAATACAGCACCTTGCTGCAAAACAAGACCATACACCTCAAAATCGAATGTCGCCCCTACGCGATCTTCGTACCTCCTGCTCAAAACAGGCAACCTCACGGCACACCAAGGTAACCGCTTAATGCTGCTTGGTCCCCCACCTGACATGGTTCACAGCCCTCGATTGCGTAAGACCCGTTTCTCAACACAGCAGATACGACTCTTGTATTCGTAAAGGTTCGATCCTCAAAGGAGGGATCCACCCCTGCTGTAGCGGATTTCAGGTACAGGGCTCCGCTAATTCCCCGGCTGGTATGGCCTTATTTCACAGCATGATGCTGTAACTTTGACATTATAACATAACTGCGCGAAAAATGCAAGTGTTTTTACGAATTTTTCACAATTGGATTTATCTCTTGCGCATTTACCAAAATTTCATAACACGCCCGACACGCCTCGCGCTTTTTTCCACCGCGCTTGCGGTATGATATGAGTATCTCAGAAAAAGAAAGGAGAGTACAACATGAGATACATCAAAGTTCTTCCCTTTGCGCTTGCCTGCCTGCTGCTCTTCGGCTTTTGCGCGGCATGCGGGGATCAGCAACCCAACAGCGGGGCGCAAAACGAGCAAAGCACCGAGGTGCCGCAGACCAACCAAAGCGTGCACGACGACGTTTACCGCGAGCAGCTTGCCTACTACGAAAAAATGGTAAACGACCTGCAAAACGAGATTCTCGTGCTCAAGCAGCAACATTACGTGGACACCTTTGCCTACAAGCAGACCATTGCGCAACTGGAAGCGCAGCTTGACGCGCTTGACAGCGACGTGATGGCAAAGCCCGAGCAGTCCACCGAGAGTCCCGAGCCCGAGCCCCCCGCTGCCGCGTTTACATACGAGATCAAGAACGGCACGGCAACGCTGACATCCTACACGGGTACGGAAACCGACGTGATCATTCCTGCCGAGACAGACGGTTACGCGATCACCGCCCTTGGCGACAGTCTCTTCAAGAACACAAATGTGACGAGCGTGACGCTGCCTGCCAGCGTGACAAGCATCGGGTGGTTTGCATTTTACGGCTGCGGCTCTCTGCAAAAAGTCACGCTGGGTGACGCGGTCAGCACCATCGGCTACGCCGCCTTTGACGGCTGCCCCAAGTCCATGGTCATTTGCGGCACTGCAGGGTCGTATGCCGAACGGTATGCGATGAGCTACGGATTACAGTTCCAAGCGCAGTAGCGTTGCATATGGGCAATACCGTACAATGAACACGCCCGACCTCTACCGAGGTCGGGCGATCTTTTTACTTCAAGTCCACGCGGTTGCGCGTCTCCCCCTTTTGGAAAGCATCAATATTCATGCAAATCTCGTCAAGGCAGCGGGCACGCGCCTCTGCGGACGCCCACGCCATGTGGGGAGTCAGACAGACGTTGGGGGCGTCCTTGATGGCAAAAAACGGGTGTTCTGTGGGAAACGGTTCTGTGCTGAACACGTCACAGCCCAAACCCGAAATCCTGCCGTCGGTCACGGCAGAGGCAACCAGGGCTTCATCCCACACCGCGCCGCGCGCCACGTTGATAACAATGGGCTTTTTGTCCATCATGGCGATCTGCTCTGCGCCGATCATGCCGCGGCTCTCCTGATTAAGCGGTGTATGCAGAGAGATGATATCCGACTCGCGCAGCAGCGTTTCCAGATCGACACACTCGTCACTGTCGGGATTGCGCTTGTACGCAAGCACTTTGCAGCCAAAGGCTTTTGCAATCTCGCCCACCTTTTTGCCGATGTTGCCGTATCCCACGATGCCCCAGGTCTTGCCGCACAGCTCGTGATACACGGGAAGGAGCAGATTGGGACTTGTTTGACGCGAATACCAGCCGCTTGCGGTTGCTGCCGTATAAGTAGGCAGGTGCGAGCAAAGCTGCAGTGCCATGGCAACCGTCAGCTGCGCCACGCTCTCGGTGGAATACCCCACCACGTTGCAAACGGCAATGCCCTTCTCGCGGCAATACGCCACGTCGATATTATCATATCCCGTGGCAAAAATGCAGATCAGTCTAAGCGCATCTGCACAGCTGAGCACCTCTGCCGTCAACTTGACCTTATTGATCAGCGCGACCTCGCAGCCTGCAAGCCGCTCCTTGACTTCTTCGGGCGTGCTTGCGTCAAACACGGTCACGTTGCCGTATGCCGAAAGCGCGTTATAATCCAGATCCATGCCAATGCTGGCACGGTCAAAAACCGTAATATTCATGTAAATGCTCCTAAATTTTCTTTCCTACAGTATAGCAAATCACACCCAATTTGTCAAGGTACAAGTATTTTTTTCAAATTTTCATCAAAGCAGGTATTCATATTCACAACAGCGTCACATTTCTACTATATAATGTAATTTGAATTTTTATGTCAACGAGGATTACGTATCATGCTTCAACTCAAAAATATTGTCAAAACCTATACGGTTGGCGATAACGTGGTCAACGCGCTGGGCGGTATTTCGCTGAATTTCCGCAACAGCGAGTTCGTGTCTATCCTTGGTCCTTCGGGCTGCGGTAAGACGACCACGCTTAACATCATCGGCGGTCTTGACCGCTATACCTCGGGCGATTTGCTCATCAACGGCAAGTCCACCACCATGTATAAGGATCGCGATTGGGACACCTACAGAAATCACTCGATCGGCTTCGTGTTCCAAAGCTATAACCTCATTCCTCACCAGAGCGTGCTTTCCAACGTAGAGCTTGCGCTGACCGTTTCGGGCGTGCCCAAGGCGGAGCGCAGACGCAGAGCCAAGGAAGCTTTGGAAAAGGTGGGACTTGGCGATCAGCTGCACAAGCGTCCCTCGCAGATGTCGGGCGGTCAGATGCAGCGCGTATCTATTGCAAGAGCACTTGTCAACGACCCCGATATTCTGCTTGCAGACGAACCCACCGGTGCACTTGACACCGTGACCAGCGTGCAGATCATGGAGCTGCTCAAGGAGATCTCCAAGGATAAGCTGGTCATTATGGTTACGCACAACCCCGAGCTTGCCGAGCAGTATTCCACGCGTATCGTCAATCTGCGCGACGGTCACGTAATCGGTGACTCCGATCCTTATGAGCCCGATGAAAACGAGGTAAACGCAGCACGTGTCGCTCCCCCCAAGGTCACCAAGGGCAAGGCGAAAATGTCTACCAAGACTGCTTTCGCGCTCTCGCTCAACAACCTGATGACCAAGAAGGCGCGTACCTTCCTGACCTCCTTTGCGGGCAGTATCGGTATCATCGGTATTGCGCTCATCCTCTCGCTCTCCACGGGTATCAATCTCTTTATTGACCACGTGCAGGAGGATACGCTTTCTACCTATCCTATCACCATCTATAAGACCGAGCAGGACTATGCAGCGCTCATGGGTGCAATGCAGCAAACGCAGGAAAACATTGAAGGACGTGAGCCTGACGATCATACCATTTACGTGGACGATTCGCTTGCGCACATGATGTCCGCTACCTCCTCTCGCGTAGAAAACAACCTGCCCGCATTCAAGGAATTTTTGGATGAGCATGCAGAAGAACTGAAAGACTACGTGCTGGATATCCGCTACACCTACAATTACACGATCAAGGTCTACTCCGAGGACGGCAAAACGCAGGTCAACCCCACCACCATTTTTGAGAACATGGGCCCTGCCTTCTCGGATCTCTCCGGCATGATGGGCGCGCTTGGCAGCATGGGCGGCGGCTTTAACACCTTTGAGCAGATGATCGACAACAAGGAGCTGATACAGACGCAGTACGAGCTGGTTGGCAAGGACAGCGAATGGGCAGACGAGCCCACTGAGATCATGCTGGTGCTGGATAAGAACAACGCTGTCAGTAACATGGTGCTGTATATGCTGGGCATCAAGGATCAGACCGAGATCCCCGATATGCTGATCAAGCTCTTTACCGATCCCGATTTTAAGATTCCCGAAACCGATCCCATGGACGTAGACGATTTTATCGGCATGACCTTCTTGGCCGTTCCCGATAGCGCATACTACTACGAATCCGAGGAGACCTTCACCGTTGACGGCAAGGTGCACCACATCTGGAAGGACGTGCGTAACGATCCTGACTACGATGCGGAAAAGTTCATCAAGCAAAACGGCGTAGAGATCACCATTTCGGGTGTCATTCGCCCCTCCAAGGATGCAATGGCCGCCTCCATTTCCTCCCCCATCGCATATAATACCTCTCTGCAGACCTATATGCAGGAGATCATTCGTGACAGCGACGTCGTACGCGCGCAGGAAAAACTGCCCGACTACGATATCACGACCGGCAAAGAATTTGACAAGGGTCAGTACCTCGGTCTTTCCGCAAAGGATAAGGCTGATCTGTTTGACGACTTCATCAAGAGTAATGACGAGGTCATGATTCAGATCATGGTGGATTATATCAAGGCTGCAGAGCAAAAGCCCGAGCAGGATTCCGAAATTGCGCAGATGAGCAAGGATGACAAGATCAACTTCATCATGCAAAATATGGACTCCATGGTGGATACCAATCCCGACGTCTACAAATCGATCATCATCGGTATGACCAAACTGGCATTGGGCAGCAGCTACAACGACATGATCGCAGGCATGCTGGAAGGCATGAGCGCCGCAGAGCTTAAGGCTACAATGGAAAAGTCGGGCGGCTCCGCTACCGAGAACGAAAAATCGCTGCGCGGATACCTGCAAAGCCTGACCGAAGACGAGCTGACCTCGACCGTAACCAAGATCAAGGGCGGTAGTGCAAGCAGCGGCGACATTCGCGACCGCTATACAGACGAGCAGCTGGTGGAAGCATTCAAAAAGAGCTACGACGATTACAGCGACCAGCAAAAGGCAATTTTGTACGATGAATACATGCCCAATCAGCTCTCCCCCAACAGCACCGATAAGGTTATGAGCATGTTCGGCTGGTATCTGGATGAAAAGCCCGCATCGATCAGCATTTACTCCAAGGACTTTGCATCCAAAGACTATATTGCCGCTATGATCGATCAGTATAACAAGGATTGCGAGGATGACGGTCGCGAAGAGGATGCGATCCACTACACCGACCTGATTGGGCTTATGATGTCCTCGATCACCATTATCATTGACGTTATCTCCTACGTACTGATCGCATTCGTTTCCATCTCGCTGGTAGTTTCCTCGATCATGATCGGTATCATCACCTATATCTCGGTACTTGAGCGTACCAAGGAGATCGGTATTCTGCGCTCGATCGGCGCATCCAAGGGCGATATCTCCAAGGTATTTAACGCAGAAACCGCGATCGTGGGCTTTATTGCAGGTATGATCGGTATCACGGTCACCATTCTGCTCAACTTCCCGATCAGCTGGATCGTGCAGGCTCTTGCAGATATGCCCGGTATCAATGCCGTGCTGCCTTGGTGGGGCGGCGTCGGACTCGTTGCCATCAGTATGGCACTGACGCTGATAGCAGGTTTGTTCCCTGCTTGGCTTGCATCCAAGAAGGATCCTGTAGAAGCACTCAGAACCGAATAAAATCAAAGAAATATTTTCAAGTGAAGGCAGGATTTGTCAAAAATCCTGCCTTTTTTGTATATCCTGTCTGCACTGACAGACCTTGTGTGTTGACGGAGCAATACCTGCATGTTAGAATATGCACGTGGCAAGCAAAGCCGCAAAAACACATAAGGAGAGCTTACGTATGAATACCAGAATGATTGTGAAAATATTTCTTCCTATCGTGGGAGCACTTGCGCTGATCGCCGTGATCGTGGCATGCGCTGCAGCAGGCAACGGACAAGGCGGCACCGAGGACACCTCCACGCAAGAAACCACTACAGCAGAAGTTACCACAACTCCCGAGAGCACGACTCCCGAGCAGACGACGCCCGAGGCAACTACGCCCGAAGCTACTACACCGGAGGGAACTACGCCTGAAGCTACTACACCGGAGGAAACTACGCCTGAACAAACCACGCCCGAGGCAACCACGCCCGAACAGACCACACAACCCGACGGCTCGAGTGAAGAGACAACCACCGCACAGCCTCCTTCCTCTGAGCAGGACAGCAGCGAAACGGACGCAGGTGAGCAGTCCTCTGCCGATGCAGCACCGGATAGCAGCGACAGCGCCGAGGGAGAGCAGTCCTCTTCCGAGGGCGAACAATCCCCCGACGATGCACAATCCTCCGAGGGTGATGCACAATAAAGAAAAGCAAGACCGACGGAAACGTCGGTCTTGTTTGTTATTCTCGATATTTTCAAGAATTTTTCAAAATAAATCGCAAAAAGGGCTTGCATTTTCAAAAAAGATATGCTATAATATCAAGGTCGCTGGTGTGGCTCAGTGGTAGAGCAGCTGATTCGTAATCAGCAGGTCGCGGGTTCAAATCCCGCCACCAGCTCCAAAAAAGAGGATGTGGTCTTTCGACCACATCCTCTTTTTTCGATCTGCTGCACCGATTTGAACCCCGCATGCAATCGCGCAGCGATTTCATGCCAATTTGCGCAGGGCAACCAAACACTTTATTACGCCCTTTGGCGCAAATATGGGTTCGTAAATCCCGCCACCGGCCGTTGATCCTATAGACGGGTTGCCAGGACGTCAACCCCTACAGCCAAACGGATCGCTCAGCAGCACTTTTGCACACGAAAATATCTCATTCCCTTTGTAAATCAATTGACATTTTCTGCAACTTATGTTATACTGAATAAAACGAATCGCCCCCGAAAGTGAAGGAAATATATGAATCTTTGTGACGTAAGAACCATCAAGCAGATCATGGGCATGTACGGTCTGCATTTCAAAAAGGAATTCGGACAGAATTTTCTGACCGAGAATTTTGTCGTGGAGGATATCGCCGACAACTGCTGCGATGACCGTGACGCAACCATTCTGGAGATCGGCCCCGGTCTTGGCACGCTGACGCGCGAGCTGGCTGCCAGATACAAAAAGGTTATCTGCCTGGAGATCGATACGGGCATGATTCCCGTGCTTGAGTACACGCTTGCCGATTTTGACAACGTGACCGTATATAATCAGGACGTCATGCAGGCTGATCTTGACGAGCTGCTTGCCGACGCGTTTGCCTCGGGCACAGTTGCCGTTTGCGCAAATCTGCCCTACTATATCACCACGCCCATTATGATGAAGCTCTTAGAATCCGGTCTTCCCTTTACCGATATCACGGTCATGATTCAGGCAGAGGTAGCAGACCGCCTTTGCGCCAAGGCAGGCAGCAAGGATTACGGCGCGATTACCGCCGTGCTTGCTTACTACGGCACAACGCAAAAGCTGTTTAAGGTCAAGGCAGGCTGCTTTATGCCCGCGCCCAAGGTGGACTCCACCGTCATCCGCACCCGCCTTTATAAAGAAAAGCCCTACAATCCCAAGGACACCGCTCTGCTCTTCCGCACCATCAAGGCAGCATTTGAGCAGCGCAGAAAAACCCTGCCCAATGCGCTTGCATCCGGCTTTGGTGAGCTTGACAAGCAGACGTTGACCGACATCATCGTGTCCTGCGGTCACAGCGCAGACGTGCGCGGCGAACGCCTCTCCATCGAGGATTTCGTGGCACTCTCCGATGCGATCTACGATCAAATTCACGCATAACAGCCCACATACAACGCAAAAGGACTACGTTTTTGGCGTAGTCCTCTTTCTTTATTCCTCTTGCCGGTCTTTTTCGCGTTTGGCAAACAAGGCAGGCAGCAGCATATAGCAAACGACCGCGCTCAGAGCGCACACCGAAACAGCGATTGCAACGATCAACCAACCTAATTGCCATGCTCCGCATACAACCCCTAAAATCACACACGCAGCAATTGCCAGCACTGCTACGATTGCGCTGATGGCAGCGTTGAGAAGCGTGATATCCACACGAAACCTCACTTTTTTGCTATTTTTTGCCTGATCGGTTTCAAGACTTGGTGCTAACTCATCAAGCATTTTTTCGATGCTCGCGTCCCCTCTGACAAGCGTTTCCATGTCGCATTCCAGCACCTCGCACAGCTTGATCACGGTTTCTACGTCGGGGTACACCGAGTCGGTTTCCCAGCGCGAGACCGTCTGCCTAGATACGTACATGCGCTCGGCAAACTCCTCTTGCGTCATGCCCTTCTTTTTTCTCAAATATCCGATATTTGTTCCAAAGCTCATAAAAGACCTCCCTTACTTGATGTCCCTATGATACCGCAAAGCGCGGCAGAAGTCCACCGCACGCCCCGATTTTTTTGCAACACGGCGTGTTACATCAGCCATTTTTACCGCCAAAAACGCTTATTTTTTCTTGAAATCAGGCTTTTTGGCATCCTTATCGAACTTCTTTTTGCCATCGAAGTGCGGCTTACCGCCTTCCTTATGATACGGCTTTTGCTCATCCTTACGGAAGGGCTTGCTCTTATCAAACGCGGGCTTTTTCTGCTCGAAATACGGCTTTTTTGCCTCCGCGGGATCGCGGAAATATTCGTAGAGGGTGCAAGGCAGCATGCCGTTATACAGGCGGTGGGTCTTGTCCGCCACGCGCCCGAAGCTGCGCTCAAACTCGGGATAGGAAGTGATAATATACACGTGCCAGGGGTACAGCTCGGCAAAGGTCTTGCCCATGTCGCGGTACAGCGCGCGTACCTCGTCCTCTTCCATCATACGCTCACCGTAAGGCGGATTGCAAACGACCGTTCCCTTTCGCTCCTCGCGCTTGATCTTTCTTGCGTCTGCGTGGAAAATGTTGAGGTACTCCTCCACGCCTGCGCGCGTTGCGTTCTCGTAGGTCACGTCCAGCATGTCTTCGTCAATATCCGAAGCCCAAGCCTCAAACTTGCTGTCGCGGATGATCAGATCCTGCGCCTCGGTGGCTGCGTCCGTCCATGCGCGCTCGGGGATGCAGGCAAAATCCTGCCCTGCAAACTCTCTGCCTAAGCCCGGAGCGCGGCGCGTGGCAATCATGGCAGCCTCAATGGCAATCGTGCCCGAGCCGCAGAAAGGATCCCAAAACAGAATGTCCTCCTTGGGTCTTGCGGTCAGCGCAATGGATGCCGCCAAGGTTTCGCGCAAAGGTGCGACACCCGCCATGGGGCGGTAGCCGCGCTTATGCAGCGCAATGCCCGAGGTGTCCAGCATCAGCGCGACCACGTCCTTGAAAAGGAAAAATTCGATCTGATATTTCACACCGTCCTCGGTAAACCAGCGAATGCCGTATTTGTCCGAAAGGCGCTCTACGACAGCCTTTTTGATGATACTCTGACAATCGGGGATGGAATACAGCTTACTCTTGATGCAATGCCCTTTGACGGGAAACGCATCCGACGAGCCGATATACTCCTCCCAAGGCAAAGCCTTGACGCCCTGGAACAGCTCCTCATAGGTGGTGGCGGGAAACTCGCCCAGCTTGATCATCACGCGCTCGGCGCAGCGCAAGAACATATTGGCGCGCGCCACGTCGGCAGGCGTGCCCTCAAAGGTCACTCTGCCGTCCATGGTGTGCACTCTCTTAAGACCAAGCGCATCTATCTCTTCTCCGAGCTGCTTTTCCAGCCCGAACATACAGGTTGCAACTAAAATCATGGTATCTCTCCTTATGAATATTACCTTTATTATACACGAAAACGGCAAAGAGGTCAAGAGCTTTTGAAAGATACGCGGCAAGGACTCAAGGCTGACTTGGATTCGAAACAACGAATTGATAATTGTTTTTTTACAAATATGTGCTATAATATAATCACACCGGTGGAAAAAATTTTGGAGGTGCTTATATGCAACTTGATTTAGGACAAAAAATACGCGAACTGCGTCGGCGTGACGGGCGTACTCAAGAAGCACTTGCCGAGGCAATCGGAGTAACATCGCAGGCGGTTTCTCGATGGGAGGCCAATGGTGGTTATCCCGACATGGAGATGATCCCCTCCATTGCAAATTATTTCGGCATTTCAATTGACGAACTGTTTGGTTACAACAATGAACGATCTAAAAAGATCGACGAGTTGGCGGAAAAGATCGATTACATGAATTTTCAAAACAATGGCGTGGACTTAAACATAGATGAGTGTATTTCGTTTGCAAGAAATGCATTGATTGAATTTCCCGGCAACGAAAAACTCATGCTGTGCCTTGCCTCGGTATTGTACAACGCAGGATATGTTCGTTACGGTGAATATCATATGACGGATGATGAAGGTTATGATGTTTTAGATGTTGAAACACATCGCACCTATGTTGAATGGAAAGAAGCAATATCTCTCTATGAAAAATTATTAAAAACCGTGCAGGAAGGAGAGCTTCGCCATCGTGCTATCCGCGAGCTTACTCAACTGTACTTAAACATCGGAGAGCACAATAGAGCAAAAGAGATTATCGAAACCGCTCCAAATATTTACGGGTCAAGAGGCTTTCTGAAAATCAATGCAACGGATGGTAAAGAACGCGCAAAGGCGTATGGAGAGGCGTTGCTTGAAATGGTTCGCGCTTGCTCTGAAACCATGGTACAGTGCGTAATAGCTTGCAAAAATAACATATCCATTGCTGACAAGATTCAAAGTCTGCGCGGCGCGATCGAAATATTTGATACCATATGCACCGACGGGAACTGCGCCAGACATCATGGATATATAGCAAGAGTGTATACGTTGCTTTCCCTATATCTTTGGTTGGACGGTAAAAAGGAAGATGCGTTTGAGGCTCTGGAGAATGCGCTTGAACAATTCAAGCTCTTTGATGAATACTGTGCGAAAGATAGCGGGTACTATACATCCCCTCTTGTACGTTTAGTTTCATACGAGTCTATTCAAGCGAAAGCGAACGACGATTCTCACCCTCATACATCATTTGCAAGCCTTGCAGAGGATTGGCCTTGGTGGTGTGTTCCCGAGAATGAAATCGTGAAACCGGAAATACAAGCCGATCCCCGTTGGGAGGCATGGGTTGCAAAATTGCAGTAACGATGCTGCTTTCATCACACCTCGCACAGGCCTTCTTTGTTTCCTCCACAAAGATTTCTAATACTGTGACAGCTTGACAGGTAACAGTTATATTTTTCTCGCGCTATGTTTGCCCCGGACGCAAGCGTCGGGAAAGCGGAAAAATAAGTGTTGTTCGGTTATCAAAAAAACGAATTAGTAATTGATTATTCTGTTTTGGATATACAATCTCCATATCCGTTATTGCTTTTCTTTGCTTTTAGAGATATAATTATCTCAACGGATCCGAAACAAAAAGTAATGAGGAGTATTTTATATGACGATAGGAAAAAACATTGCTGATTTAAGAAAAAATAGTGGGATGACACAGGAACAACTTGCCGAGATGCTTGGTGTATCTTCTCAAACGATTTCCAAGTGGGAAAACGAAGTAACAATGCCCGACATTATGCTTCTCCCCGTGATTGCAGGCTGTTTTGATATCACAGTTGATGAATTATACTGCGGCAAAAAACCGACGAAAAAACAACAAGTTATTGATTACGATGACATTCCTGAAATGCTGTACGATACTGTAATTGATCTTACGCAACGCGGTTGGGTGGATATGGTAGAAGGAAAAGATATTGAGGCGGAAAAGGAGAAAATGAAATCCTATCTTGCAGAAAACCGACAAGTTAAAACGGCAACGTTTTCAAATAAAAGAGGAGCTGTGGTTGCCACATCGGAAATCGGTTTGTTACACAGAGGCCAAGCAAATGCCGATCAACTTGTGCAAGAAGGGATCGGTCGTGTGCTTGCGATTTTGTCAAAAGTTACTGTGAGACGTGTTTTTGCTTATGAAATGGAAAACATGACAAAGCCTATTACAGCACCGTATGCAGCTAAAAAATGTGAGATTTCTCCCGAGGAAGCTGCAGAGGCTCTTGAGCTGTTAACAGAAATTCATGTAAATGATCCTACCGACGTTATGCTTGATGAAAATAATTCTGTACGCATGTATGCACTTAACTCCGACGAATGCATTATGTATGTGCTGATGATCTTGAAAACCGCAAGATTAATTGACGAAAATAAACAGCATTATTTTAATTATCGAGGTTCTTATAATAATCTTTGGATACAGTAGAGTTTAGTTTTCTTTGCCCCACCTCGCGCGGAACTTATCTTGGTTCCCAGTGATGCAGATTTCAAACTACATATCAGGTGACAACAGATGTTGGGTTGATTTTGTTGTAGTCCAGCAATCTCTTATAAAAGAAAAAAGGAGTCCCCAAATGAACTCGTACAAATATGCAAAAAGGCGCGCCCTCGAGGCGTACCCTGCTTTGAGAAAATACCGCAGAGAACGAATGCTTCGCATTCTTGGCAAGTGGCTGCTTTGGAGCTTACCGGTTTTAGCTTTGGCTGTGTACATGTGCATTCGTTATACGCATATTGCAATCCCCTTGATCGGTGTCGGGCTGCTCTTTGTTGTGTTTTGGCGCATTGTTGCTCCGTTGCATAATTTCAAAAGATTTCATGGAAAGATCACCAAGCTGACCGCTATAGTCAAGCGTGTCAAAGCCAATAACGGATGGGTAATCGTTTCTTCTGCACTCACGGATAGCGTCGTGCTGGTGGTCACGGTAAAGCTACCAAACGGAAAGATACGCAACGTCGAGGTCAATTCGCGTTTTGAAGAGGTACTGGAGGTTGGGGACGAGCTGATCTATCTGCCAGGACTTGTTTATCCCATCCATTTAACTCCGGGACTCCGAAACATCTGCCCCTGCTGTGGCGATCTGGTCGCAAAGGAATTTGATCATTGCCCCGGATGTGGGAAAGAAAATGTTTATTGCGAGAATGATTGAACAGCCGGCTCCAACCGGTCCACATGGCAAGAAACAAAGTGTCATCGTACACAAAGCAACACTTTTATAAGGAGGATCACAAATGTTATACGCGCTTTACGGTCTGGCTATTATCACAATTATCTATATCATTTACAAGCTCGCTTGGTACACCGTTAAGATAATGGCACTGTCGTCCACGCTCAAAAAGCTGGAGAAAAAGAACATTCAGGTCACGTGGCATAAACAGCTGCCCTCTGCCCTGTTTGGCAAGCGCGGAGAGCCAACCTTTGACGTGGTCACGCACACAAGGACCTATCGCGTTACGCTGCTTTCCTTTATCTCCACACACGGCAGATGGAACATTGAAAAGACCAAGGATCATTATTATGCAGAAGCACGCCACTTTAACAAGTGGTTTTACAAAGTACATAAAAACACCGAAACAGCTGAGGTTGAATTTGATGCACGCCGCGAGCTGGTCATTCAGCGCGCAAAATTGGAGCTGCCACCTAAGGACGACAGCGTCAAGCAGATTTTGTTGATTTGGCCCAAGCCCCCCGCATTCACCTATTCGCATGCAAGATGCGAGCATTTGGTCAGCGGCAGCAAGTTTGAGCATTTTGAAGTCATGCACGCCGAGGATTTTTTAGAGCTGCTTGACAAAGAGTAAAATATAAAAGGCAGAACTACGGGGCTGCGGAATTAGCGGAGAAAGATTCTCTTCCCCAAACAGCCGTTGTTTATAAATAGACTTTCATATATAGTTGCCGCAGGCGCTGGCGATCACTGATCGCCCCTACATGAATTTGTGTAAAGGGTTTGTGATATAAAACCCAAAACCAAAACACTTGTAGGGGCGATCAGTGATCGCCAGCGCCTGCGGCAACTATATTGTTTACTTGTAAAGCAGATACGGCTGAATGGTCTTGCGGAATTGCGCACATCTTGCACGTGCCTCGGCAAGGGCGGATGCAGGGTCAAAGTCACCCGAGAGCAGCTCGGTACCAAAGCGCAGGCGAAGCCCTGCGGGGTTGGCTTCAAACTCCGGGTACTTGCGCATGGCGTCGTACAGATACAAAAGCGTGGCAAAGGGCGAATAGGCATCGCGGTCAATGACGTGCAGCTCCACGCCGCCGCAAATTTCCCCTGCGTGCTTATTGAACGCGGGCGTAAAGTGCGCTGCGCGGAACAAAACACCGTCAAGCTGCAAAGCATTCATGTGCTCTGCAAGCGCAAACGCGTCCACGAAGGGCGCACCGACCATGTCAAAGGGTCTTGTCGTACCGCGCCCCTCGGAAATATTGGTTGCCTCGTAAATGCCCGTGGCGATATAATTGATGGCGCAGCCCACGGACGGAATATTGGGTGAGGGGTTGACGAACAGCAAATCGGTCTGATCGGCATACATGTGCCGCTCCCAACCCACGCATTCGATGACCTGCAGCTCACATCCGATGCCCTTCTCTGCATTGACGTAGCGCGCGTATTCGCCCACGGTCATCCCGTAGCGCGTCGGAATGGCAAACTCTCCGATAAACGAGGAAAACCGCTCGTCCAGAATCTCGCCCTCGATCTTCTCACCGCCAATGGGGTTGGGTCTGTCCAGCACGATGACCTCGATATGCACGCGTGCCGCTGCACGCATAACCTGCGTCAGATTACAAAGATAGGTATAGTAACGCGCGCCCACGTCCTGAATATCATACACGACAGCGTCCACACCGGCAAGGATTTCGTCCAGGCGCGGATGCCCTTTGGAATTGAGGTTATATACGCAAACGCCAAACAAAGGGTCGGGCATGTCCTGCTCGTCCTGGTATCTGCCGTCCTGCAGATTGGAGCAAATGCCATGCTCGGGGGCAAACAGCGCACGCAGCACGCCCATATCGCGCAAAATGCGCCAGGTGGGCACGGCTCGGCTGTCCACGCCCGATGCCGCTGTCAGCAGCGCGACCTTTTTGCCCTTGACAGCCTTTTCCAGCGCGTCACGGCGGTCAACACCGCACAAAATATGATATTTATCCATAGTCATCACCTCTTGCGTCTATTATATCACACTTCACGCTTGTATGCAAGGTCATACAAGCCTTTTTTGCATCATAAAATAGAGTAGTGTTTGAAATGCGGAGGACAGGTATGCAAGGCAAGGTGAGCAGAACCGGAAGATTTTTTTATAACTCGCTTTTGATGGTGGGCGTGACGCTGCTCATGCGTGCGATCGGAGTGGGCTTTAACGCCTACGTGGCGGGCAAGGCGGGCGCGCAGGCTATGGGGCTGTATTCCCTTTTATCAGGCGTGTACGGCTTTGCGGTCACGCTTGCCTGCTCGGGCATCCATCTGGGCACAACGCGCACGGTTGCCGATGCACTGGGCAAGGGCGACCGCGCACTTGCGCGCAAATATGCCGCACGTGCGCTGGGTATCAGCCTGTTTTTCGGCACGCTTGCGGGCACATTACTATTTTTCGGTGCGCCTATTGCGGGCGCGCAATGGCTCAAGGACGCACGCACGGTGCTACCCTTACGCGTGTTGGCACTTTCACTTCCGGCTGTAGCGATCTGCTCCTGCCTGAACGGCTATTTCACCGCCGTGCGGCGCGTTTGGAAAAACGCTGCTGTGCAGCTATCCTCGCAAGGCTTGCGCATCTTCGGCACTGCGTTCTTTCTTTCTCTGATGCTCCCCAAGGGCGTGGCATACGCCTGCCTTGCCTTGGTGCTGGGCACGCTGCTGACGCAGGTGTTTGAGCTGATCCTGTCGGTATTTTTGTATCTGACCGACCAAAAGCACCTGGGAACCACGCAAAAATGCACGCAAAGCGGTGTGACGGGTAAAATTTTGGGCATTACCCTGCCCGTCGCCTTTAGCTCGTACGCGCGCTCGGGGCTGATCACGCTGCAGCATATTCTCATCCCGCGCGGACTTTCGCGCAGCGGTGCATCCTGGGAGAGCGCACTTGCATCCTACGGTGTGTTGCACAGCATGGTTTTGCCCGTCGTACTGTTCCCCTCTGCGTTCATTTCGTCCTTTGCAGGGCTTTTGATCCCCGAGGTGGCTGAAGCAAAGGTGCAGGATCAGATGGAGCGCGTGCGACGCGTTGCAAGGCGCATTTTCGGCATTTCCATGATGTTTTCGGTAGGTGTGGCGGGGATCATGCTGTGCTTTTCGCACGGACTGGGGCTTGTGATCTACGATTCCTTGCAAGCGGGCAGCATGATTGCCGCGCTCGCTCCGCTCATTCCCGTAATGTACATTGACAGCGCGGTGGATGCGGTGCTCAAGGGCATGGGACAACAGGTATATTCCATGAACGTCAACATCATCGACGCGCTGACTTCGGTGATTTTGGTGATCATTTTAGTGCCCAAATTCGGCGTTGAAGGCTATATTTTCACCATCTATTTTACGGAAATGCTCAATACAACGCTCTCCTTGGCGCGCATGATTGCCATCGTCAAGCCCAAGCTGCGCATTTTCGGGCACGTACTTGGTCCAATATTGTGCATTACGGGGGCAACTGCATGCGTGCATATGCTCAGCACCGCGCTCTTGCTGCAACCCACGGCAGGCACGCTGGTACTGCAGATCACGCTGACCGCGCTGGTCTATATGGGACTCTTGCTTGTCACGCGCTGCATCGGAGCGGACGAATTTGAAATGATGCGGGCGATTTTGGGCAAGAAAAAAATCAAAACTAACACGCCCCTGCTCTCGACCTCCACCACACGGACGACACAATCATGAAAGTTTTTGCGTCGCTTTTTTCAAAAAGCGACCGCCCATCCAAGGGCGCGCAGCCCTTGGTCGCCTCCGCAGAGGCGAAACAATTCCCAACGGCATTTTTGGTTCTTTTTGTGCCTCTTTGCTCAAAAAGAACGGAGAGAAATTCCTCAGTGTTCCCCCCTACGCCAATTTCATAAAAACCAATTACATAAACCACGGGTTGATTGACAAACCGCAAAACCTCTGTTATAATAGGGTCATCACGCGGGAGCGTGAAATTCAAACCGCGGGAAAACTGCGGTGAAAGGAAAGGAGGCGGAGTTATGACAAACTCGAACAAATTCGGATGCTGTGACTCGCGCCTTTCGGGTTGGCGCGACTAATCCGCTGATCGAAGAGCTCCCACTCTTCTTTGCTCGGATCATGACACATCCATCCCCCGCGGGGCAGGCTCAAATAGGGCTTGCCCCAAAGGGTATATGCACCCCAATGAAAAAGGAGATGGATACCGATGATCGTGCTGGAACAGCTCGGCGCACGCATTGCGCAGCTGCGTCGGGATCAGGGGCTGACTCAGGAAATGCTTGCACAAAGGATGGGGGTATCCCCTCAAGCCGTCTCCAAATGGGAGCGCGGCTTGGCTTTTCCCAACCCGGTATGGCTGGACGACCTTGCCGACGTACTGGGTACGAGCATAGACAGCCTGCTGACAGGCAAACAACAAAAGGAAAAGGACTGACAAAAGTCGGTCCTTTTCCTTTCATCCGCCATAGGCGGATTTCATCGCGCAGCGATTTCATCCACACACGTGGATTTCATCCGCTCTGCGGAGCGGATTTCATTTATTCCGCTCGTGAGATTATGTGAGAAAACCCTTTCCGTTCTTTTTTTGAGCAAGTAGCCGCAAGAAAGAAGAACATATTTGCTACGCAAATTAAAGAACGGCGTAAAAAGTATTTCGCGCCTGCGGGCGCGACTTGGGGCGCTGCCCCAAGACCCTGCGACCTTTTTGAAAAAAGGTCGATCAAAAACTTTCATGAGAAAAGGTCGATCAAAACTTTCATGAGAAAAGGTTGATCAAAACTTTCATGAGAAAAGGTCGATCAAAAACTTTTCATGAGAAAAGGACTGACGCATGTCAGTCCTTTTTTCTTATTGCTCACCGAGGTATCTGCAAGCGGTCATGGCGGCAACTGCGCCGTCACCGCATGCGGTGGTGATCTGTCTGATGTTCTTGGTACGGCAATCTCCTGCCACGAATATGCCCGGGGTCTTGGTCAGGCAATCCTCGCCCGCGATGACGTAGCCGCGTGCATCCAGCTCTGCCACGGGTGCAAACGCGTCGTTGACCGGCACCTGACCGATCGCCACGAACACACCGTCCACGTCAAGGCGCACCTTCGTGCCCTTCTGATCCAAAATCAGCCCCGTCAGCTCACCGTCACCGAGGAACTTTTCCACGGTAGCACCGTAGATATAGTCTACGTTATCTCTGGTAGAGAGCAGAGAGACCAGCTTTCCCTCACCCGTCAGATAATCCAGATTTTGCACAATGGTGACCTTAGCACAAAGGTCGGACAGAAGCACAGCCTCCTGCAGCGCGGAGTTACCGCCACCGATGACCGCTACGTTTTGCCCTTGGTAAAATGCACCGTCACAAACAGCGCAGAAAGAAATGCCGTTTCCGACAAAGCTTTCCTCATTTTCCAGTCCCAGCATACGGTGCTTGGAACCGGTTGCAATGATCACCGCACCGCACGCATATTCCGCGCCCGATGCGCACACAACCGTTTTGCTCTCGCCGTCGCGGATCTCGACAGCCTCGTCCAGCTCAACCGTCACGCCCTGCTCCAGCACCTGCTCGATCAGCTTATCTGCAAAGTCATTGCCGCTCATTTGCAGAAAACCGGGGTAATTTTCAATTTTGGGTGAGAACACGACCTGACCGCCAAAGCTTTCCTTTTCGAGCAGCAGCACCTGTCGGTCGGCTCTTGCGGCGTACAGAGCCGCGGTCATTCCCGCAGGCCCTGCGCCGATTACGATAATATCATACTTCATGACTTGGAATTAAGCGTTTACGCTCTCCTCAATATACTTGCGGATATTGGATACGTTTGCAACGGTCTGGAAGCTGCCGTCATCGCGTACGACTACCAGCGTGGGAGCCTGCTTGATGCCGTATTCCTTTGCCAGATCGGGGTTTTCCTCTGCATACAGCTTTTCGTAAGCCAGTCCTGCCTTGTCAAGGAACACGCAAGCCATCTTGCAGTTGGGGCAGGTCTTGGTTGCAAACAGGATCAGCTTGCCGCCGTCAGACTCGCAAGCGCAAGCCTCAACCTCTTCGGTCTTCTCTGCCTTGGGAGCACGTGCGTCAAAGTTCTCCATGCTCTTCTTGATATCATATTCCTTACGCATCTCAAACTCTGCGCTCTTACCGTCGTTCCAGTTCTTGACGGGACGGTAGTAACCGGTGATACGGCTGTAAACCTCGGTCACCTCACCGCACTCGGGGCAGGTGTACTGCTCGCCTGCGATGTAACCGTGGGTATGGCAAACGGAATAGGTGGGAGACATGGTGTAGTAAGGCAGCTTGTAGTTCTCTGCGATCTTCTTAACCAGCGTAGCAGCAGCCTTCCAAGAGGGCAGCTTTTCGCCAAGGAACGCATGGAATACAGTACCCGAGGTGTAGCGGGTCTGCAGCTCGTCCTGAATATCCAGTGCCTCAAAGATGTCCGCAGTATAGTCAACGGGCAAGTGAGAGGAGTTGGTGTAGTAGGGAGTCTGACCCTTCTCGGTTGCGGTCTTGATGTCGGGATAACGTGCAACGTCGTGCTTAGCAAGACGGAAGGAGGTGGACTCTGCGGGAGTTGCCTCAAGGTTATACAGATCGCCGTACTCCTCCTGGTAGTCGGACAGACGGTTTCTCATGTGATCCAGCACCTGCTTGGTGAATTCCTGAGTCTCGGTGTGGGTCATGTCCTTGCCGATCCAACGAGCGTTGAGGCCTGCCTCGTTCATACCAACCAGACCAATGGTGGAGAAGTGGTTGTTGAAGGTGCCAAGGTAACGCTTGGTATAGGGGTACAGACCCTCGTCAAGCAGCTTGGTGATAACGGTTCTCTTGATCTTGAGAGATCTTGCGGAGATATCCATGATGCGGTCAAGACGCTTATAGAAGTCTTCCTCGTCCTTTGCAAGGTAAGCGATTCTGGGCATGTTGATGGTAACAACGCCGATAGAGCCGGTGGACTCACCCGAGCCGAAGAAGCCGCCCGACTTCTTGCGCAGCTCACGCAAATCAAGACGCAGTCTGCAGCACATGGAGCGCACGTCGCTGGGCTCCATATCGCTGTTGATGTAGTTGGAGAAATAAGGAGTACCGTACTTTGCGGTCATTTCGAACAGAAGTCTGTTGTTCTCGGTCTCAGACCAGTCAAAGTTAGAGGTAATGGAGTAGGTAGGAATGGGATACTGGAAGCCTCTGCCGTGAGCGTCACCCTCGATCATGGTCTCGATGAACGCCTTGTTGACCATATCCATTTCCTTCTTACAATCCTTGTACTTGAAGTCCATTTCCTTGCCGCCAACGATACAGTTGAGCTCAGCAAGGTCTGCGGGAACGGTCCAGTCAAGGGTGATGTTGGAGAAGGGTGCCTGCGTACCCCAACGAGAGGGGGTGTTGACACCGTAAATAAAGGACTCGATGCACTTCTTGACCTGGTCGTAGTCCAGATTGTCAGCCTTTACGAAGGGAGCGAGGTAAGTATCGAACGAGGAGAACGCCTGCGCGCCTGCCCACTCGTTCTGCATGATGCCGAGGAAGTTGACCATCTGGTTGCAAAGGGTTGCCAGATGCTTTGCGGGAGCGGAGGTGATCTTACCGGTCACGCCGCCAAGACCTTCCTGGATCAGCTGCTTGAGCGACCAACCTGCGCAATAGCCGGTCAGCATGGAAAGGTCGTGAATGTGGATATCAGCATTTCTGTGTGCGTTTCCGATCTCGTCGTCATAGATCTCGGACAGCCAGTAGTTTGCGGTGATAGCACCCGAGTTGGAAAGGATCAGACCGCCTACGGAGTAGGTAACGGTAGAGTTCTCTTTTACTCTCCAGTCGGTGTTCTTGACGTACTTGTCCACGATCTCCTTGTAGTCGAGAATGGTGGACTTCATGTTACGCATCTTCTCTCTCTGTCTGCGGTAGAGAATATATGCCTTAGCCACGTCACCGTAGCCGCCCTGTACCAATACGTTTTCTACGCTATCCTGCACGTCCTCAACCGCGATCAGACCGTCCTTGATCTTGGGCTCAAAATCTGCGGTAACCTTCAGTGCCAGAAAATCGATTACGCTGGGATGAAACTGTCTTTCCTGTGCCTCGAACGCCATCTTGATTGCGTCCGAAATCTTGCTCAGATTAAAATCTACTACCTTGCCGTCTCTTTTTAATACCTTGTACATAGCTCTCTCCTTTTGTCATGAAATTTGATGAATTATGTTGAAAAATAAAAAATACTGTAAAAACACCGAACGTGGTGCTTTTACAGTATACTATAAGTTTTTCGATTTGTCAATACCTTTGCACACAATATTTTGATATTTTTTTAAATTTTAACACAATATATTGTGGTTGCTGCATTAAACGCCGCGAAGCTGCGCATTCGGGATATAGGCTTTGAGCACATTGACCAAATCTTCCATTTGGTTTTTGTCATATCCGCTAAGCCCTTTGGAGATCAGATCTCCCGAGTCGATAAAGCCCTGCAAAAAGTGTGCGTGATCCCCTTGCAGCCACACGCCCATGTCCTCGATGTCCTCGGCACTGTGCAGCTCCTTAACCACGGTGGTACGCAGCTCAAACGGCACGCCCGATGAGCGCAGCAGCGCAATGCTCTGCTCGATCGGAGCTGTATCAAATCCCTTGATCCCCACCGTTTGCGCGTACTTCTCGCGGCTGTTTTTGACGTCCATTGCCACGTAGTCAAGCAGCCCCTCGTCCATCAGCGCGGCAAGGCGATCGGGATATGAGCCGTTGGTATCCAGCTTGATCGCAAATCCAAGCTCACGCACCTGCAAAATAAACTCGCGCAGCCCGTGCTGCAAGAGCGGTTCGCCGCCCGTGATGGCAACACCGTCCAGTATTCCCTGCCGCTTTTTGAGGAATGCGTAGATCTCCTCCTCAAAATATGCGGGGTTCTCGCCGGGACGCAGCACCAAGGATGCGTTATGGCAGAACGGGCAGCGCATATTGCACCCGCCCGTAAACACGGTACACGCCGTGCGGTCGGGAAAATCCAGCAGCGTCAGCTTTTGTATGCCTTGAATATTCATTCTTTTGTCTCCTTTTTATTGACCTTGGAGGAAATGATCTGTCCGTTATCCATGCGGAACACGCGGTCAGCGCGATCGGCAATCGCCATATCGTGCGTGACCATGATCAGCGTCTGACCCAGCAGATCCTTGGTTTCAAGCAGCAGATCCAGCACCTCGTCCGCGTTTTCTCTGTCAAGGTTGCCCGTAGGCTCGTCGGCAAACACCACAAGCGGCAGATTGATCAGCGCACGCGCAATGGCAACTCTCTGCATCTGACCGCCCGAAAGCTCGCTTGGCAGGTGGTGCAGTCGGTCGCCAAGCCCCAAGGAAGCCACCAGCTTTTTGAGGTTTTCCTCATAGGAAATATCCTCCTTATTGCACATCAGCGTGGGCACGAGGATATTTTCCAGCGCAGTAAACTGCGGGATCAGGTTATGGCTCTGGAACACCATGCCGATATGATTGCCGCGAAAACGCGCCAGCTCATCGGGTGCCATGGCGGTGATCTCACGCCCGCGAATGATGACCTTGCCCGCATTGGGTCTGTCCAAGCCTGCCATGGTGTGCAACAGCGTGGATTTACCGGAGCCGGACGAGCCGATAATGGCAACGAACTCGCCCTCATATACGCGCAGATTGACGCGATTGACCGCGTTGACCACCTCGTCGTACTGCTTGTACTGACGGATCAGGTCAACCGTTTCCACAACGACTCTTCTATCATCCATTGTCTTGTCCTCCCCTTTCTTTCGCCTTTTGTGCCTCGGTACGCTTTTTCCACAGCAAATACGGCACAAAGCAGGATGCAAAGCCGCAGCCTACCGATACGGCAGCGCACAGGGCAAGCGCCCACAGCGGCATATAATAATTATAATTGATAGCTTGCGCCACACCGAGCGCGGGCAGCAAGCGGCTCATGGTCATATACAGCACGAAATTGAACGCATAGCTCATACCGAGCGTGACTAAGAATGCAATACCCGAAAGCACCGCGCCCGCAGTCAGATGCAGCCCACGGATCTCGATGCCAAAGCCGCCCATGGCTTGCAGCATATAAAATTCCTCTTCTCTTCTGCGGTAGTAAAGCAACTGCGAGAAGAACCACACCAAGGGCGATACCACCAAAATAAAGCAAGAAATGACGGCTGTGATCAGGTTATCCTTACGCGCATCCGCGATCATATCGTCAAAGAAGGTGCCGTTGCGCTGATACTTCCATGCAAAATCCTCGGCAAGCGTCACGATCCGCTCGGACAGCGCATCCGCCTCTGCCAAGGTCAGCCCGTCTTCAAAGTACACGGTCATCGTGTCACGTGCACCGTCAAGCGCGGTTAAGGTACGGAATGGCTCTACGTGCATGCCCACGGTCAGGTAACTGTCCGAAGGAGATTCGGTAATCACGGCACACACCACGTATTCACCCGTGGAAGTGCCCGTCGTGCCGTAGTCAAAGGTGAAATACTCCAGCTGCTGGAGCAGGATCTGATCGCGGCGCGTAAACATACGGTTGTCCGCAATGAGCCCGCCCACGTAGGACGCAAAATATACGGTGTCGCCTATCTCAAAGTCAAAGCGCTGCGCACCGAGGATCTTTTCGCTGACAATGATGGCATTGGGATTTTCCAGCACGGCATAAGGATCTCCCTCAAAGGTGTAAAGCCCCGACGCCAATGCGTTATCGATCCACGTCTGATCCACAGCGGTATATTTATAAGAATTGGTCGCAAAGCCGTAGCCCGCTCTCTCGCCCTCGCTTTGCACGGCGTATTCACCGTAAGCAAGCACGTTTTCGGACTTGAGCAGCATGTGCCCAAGCACATCGTCTGCCCTTTCCTGCTCCTCTGCGCGCACGTATGCAACGCCGTCCATTTGGCGGATAGCATCACACAAAAAATGTGCGTCATCGTTGATCGCGCCCGCTGTAAGCGCGTCGTAATAAGGACGGATGACGTTGCCCTCCTCGTCCTTGACCACCTCGCTCGGCAGCTGATTGTACGCCAGGACAAACTCATCCACGGCAAGCTCCTGCTTGGTTTTGATCATGTCGGCAATGTAAAGTCCCGAAATAAAGAGCGAAGCAAAGGCAACCGCGGAGCATACAAGACGGATATAATACTTGCGCATACGCCACATGCCCGCAAGCTCGTAATCGCGCGGGAAACGCTTGCCGAACAAATGGAAAGAGCGGCGCGGCGAGCTGACAAGACCCGCATTGTTGCGCGAGACGATAAGCGACATGGGCGTTTTGCGCGCCATCAATCTGACGGGTAACACCACCGACAGAAGCACGGTGGCAGCCGTCAGTCCAAGCACCTTGAAGGGGGCTGCCCAGCCAAAGCGGAACAGCACGCCGCCCGGCAGATAGACCGGCAGCATGATCAGCGCGGAAAGCACGCATGCCGGCACAAAGGTCAGCGCGGCAATGGCGGCAAGCTCCCAAAACGTCACGCGGAACAGCATACGGAAATCCGCACCGCAGGTCATGTAAATACCGTACTGGAACTGGTGATTTTCCACGCGGATGATATAAAGCACGGTCAGCACCGCAGCGCAAAGTGCAAGCATTGCAAGGCAGATGCCCGCATAACGCCACGCGCCCGGCGTGACGTACTCGGTCTGATAGGTATACAGCGGCGTAAACTCATACTGCCAGCTGCCCAGCATGCAGCGGTCGCGGAACTTTGCAAAGCTGCGCGAGATGTCCGATCCCTTGAGCGTGACGTGTGCCTCGCTGCTCTCTGCGCCCTCCAGGATGTCCACCTCGTAAAACGAATCGTCAATCGCGGATTGCCCGTTGAGCATGTTCTTAAAGGTAGCCGTTTGCGTGGGTGTCAGCGCGGGCAGCACCACGTGATAAGAATAGGATTCGGTCACGCGCTCTTTGGCAATGGCGTTGTTGGTGTCAAGTGAAAACGTCAGCGACCAGAAGATGCTCTGCACCACCAAAAGCGCTAAGAAAAAGCCCGCATATTCCCGCCAGCCAAGCAGTACGGTGCGAAAGGCATTTTTCAAGGTTCGCTTAAAAAGGTTCATAGTATCTCCTTATGATCAATAGTATCTTTGTACGGCAATCACCTTGCCAAGTACTTCCGCGCGCTTGACGATGATGGGCTGCATGGTCTTGTTTTCGGGCTGCAGACGGTAGTGCCCGTCCTCCTTGAAGAAACGCTTGACCGTTGCGCTATCCTCCACCATTGCCACCACGATCTCACCGTTATCGGCATACGAGGTGCGGTTGACAATGACCACGTCCCCGTCCAGAATGCCCGCATCGATCATGCTCTCGCCCTGCACACGCAAAGCAAACAGATTATCCTTCTGATACCCGCCGTGCGGCACAAAGGGGATCACACCCTCGTAATTCTCCACGGCAAGAATGGGTTGCCCCGCGGTCACTCTGCCCAAGAGCGGCACACCGTCCGCCACGGGAGCTTCGTCGCACAACCGCAACGCGCGGCTCTTGCCCTCGTCCTTGATAATATACCCCAGCATTTCCAATCTGCCTAAGTACATATGTACAGTCGAGGTGCTCTTATAATCCAGCGCTTCGCGGATATCGCGCACGCTGGGCGCATATCCCTGCTCTCTGATGGTTTTGGCAATATAATCGTATACTCTTTGTTCTCTTTCGTTGAGCTTTTGCATATCTTCACGCTCCGTTTTTTCTTTTATACCCATATTATAACACATGCGTGCGGAAAATGCAAACATTTGTTCTTTTTTGCAAGGCGTCATTTTTCACAATCTTTTCATAGTTCGTTTGTGATATTTTCATAGAATTATTTTTGAAAATGCTCTTGCAAACGGTCGGATTTTGTTATATAATTATAGTGGGTGAAATTAGGGCTTTCCCTACGCATTTGCCCTTTACGACATGCAAAAAAATAATTGATATATAAAAGGAGAAGAACCATGACCAACAACAAGTTCGTTTTGGATTGGATCAACGAAATGGCAGAAATGACCTGCCCCGATCAGATCGTCTGGATCGACGGCAGCCACGAGCAGGCAGAAGCTCTGCGTGCCGAGGCTTGCTCCACCGGCGAGATGATCAAGCTCAACCAGGATCTGCTGCCCGGCTGCTATCTGCACCGCACCGCCGTCAATGACGTGGCACGTGTAGAGGCAAGAACCTTTATCTGCACCCCCACCAAGGAAGAGGCAGGTAACATCAACAACTGGATGGACCCCGCAGAGATGTACGCAAAGCTCAAGAAGCTGTACACCGGCTCCATGAAGGGTCGCACCATGTACGTCATCCCCTACTCCATGTCCATCGTTGGCTCTCCCTTTGCAAAGTACGGCATTGAGCTGACCGACTCTATCTACGTCGTGCTCAACATGCTGATCATGACCCGCGTCGGCACCGACGTGCTGGAAGCACTGGGCGACTCCCCCGACTACATCAAGGGTCTGCACGCAAGAGCTGATCTGGACGAGAACAACCGTTACATCACCCACTTCCCCCAGGATAACACCATTATGTCGGTCAACTCCGGCTACGGCGGAAACGTTCTGCTTGGCAAGAAGTGCTTCGCGCTGCGTATTGCTTCCTACCTTGGCAGAAAGGAAGGCTGGATGGCTGAGCACATGCTCATCCTCGGCGTAACTTACCCCAATGGCGAAAAGAAGTACCTGACCGCAGCATTCCCCTCCGCTTGCGGCAAGACCAACCTCGCTATGCTCATCCCCCCCAAGTTCTATACCGAGCAGGGCTACAAGGTTGAGTGCATCGGTGACGATATCGCTTGGCTGCGCGTGGGCGAGGACGGCAGACTGTGGGCTGTCAACCCCGAGAACGGCTTCTTTGGCGTAGCTCCCGGTACCAACGAGCAGTCCAACCCCAACGCATTGGCGTCCACCATGCGCGACACCATCTTCACCAACGTTTGCCACAACCTGGACAACAACACCGTTTGGTGGGAAGGCCTTGACAACGATCCCCCCAAGAACGCGCTCAACTGGAGAGGCGAGGTTTGGGACTACACCAAGTACGACAAGAACAACAAGGTTGCAACGGCCGGTGCACACCCCAACTCCCGTTTCACCGCAATGGCTACCAACTGCCCCTGCCTGTCCGAGGCATACTATAAGCCCGAGGGCGTACCCGTAAGCGCAATCGTATTCGGCGGCAGACGCGCAAAGACCGCTCCCCTGGTTTACCAGTCCACCACTTGGCAGAACGGTGCATTCGTAGGCTCTATCATGGCTTCCGAGACCACCGCAGCAGCTGCAGGTGCAGTCGGTGTGGTTCGTCGTGACCCCATGGCTATGCGTCCCTTCGTAGGCTACGATATGGGCGAGTACTTCGGTCACTGGCTCAAGATGGGCACTTCCATTCCCAATCCTCCCAAGATCTTCCACGTCAACTGGTTCAGAACCGATGACGAGGGTCACTTCATCTGGCCCGGCTTTGGCGACAACATGAGAGTGCTGTCCTGGATCCTGGATCGCTGCGAGGGTAAGGTTGGCGCTACCATGTCTCCCATCGGTTACCTGCCCCTGCCCGAGGATATTTGCACCGAGGGTCTTGAGGGTATTGACACCGAAACCATCCGCGACCTTCTGAGCGTTGACGTTGACTCCTGGCTGGAAGACGTCCGGAACATCCGCAAGTTCTATGCCGAGATCGGCGACAGCGTGCCCGCAACCATGCACGCAGAGCTTGACGCACTCGAGGCAAGACTGCTGGCTGCAAAGTAATACAATTTTTAACCACCTCTTGCATATGCAAGGGGTGGTTTTTTATGGAAAGCTGTCAGAGCAGACGCGGGCGATCACTGATCGCCCCTACAACTTTTTTCATAATTCTGCCTAAAGGGCTTGCATTTTTATCGGATTCATTGTATAATAACCACAGAAACATAAAATAGGAGGCAACTATGAAGCTGACTTTTCTGGGCACGGGTGCTGCCGATTGGAACATCAACAGCTACGATGCCATGCCCTTTTTCCGCCGCTACTCTTCTGCGCTGATCGACGGCACGCTGCTGATCGATCCGGGTCCTCACGTTTTCCATTTTGCAGAAAAGAACGGTACGCCCGACCTGCTTGACGGCGTCAAAAATATCATCGTCACCCACTCGCACGCTGACCACTTCTGCCCCGAGACCGTTGTGCGCCTTTGCCGCGACCGTGATTGCACGCTGTGGTGCTCCCCCGAATGCATGAAGGTGCTTGGCGAAAAGCTGGGCAATGACGGCGTATTCGGCATCAATTTCCGCTCGACGGAGATCGGCAAGACCTACGATATTGACGGCTATGCGGTCACCCCTTTACGTGCCAACCATTTTGCCACCCCCGGCGAGATCGCACGCACCTATTTGGTGGAGCGTGACGGTCGCATTCTGTTCTACGGCTGTGACAGCGCGTGGCTGCCCACCGAAACCTGGAATTTCATGCGTGACAAGCCCATCAACACCCTTGTGCTGGAGCTGACCTGCGGTGAAACCGCTGCCTATGACTGGCGCATTTTTGAGCACAACACCCCCGAAATGCTGGATATTATGCTGAAAATGTTCCGCAAATACAACCGCTTCGCCCCCGACGTCAAGTATTACACCTCGCACATGGCGCTGACGCTGCACAAAGATCACGAATCTCTTGTGAAGTTCTTAGCCCCCATGGACGTCACCCCCGCCTACGACGGCTTAGAGATCGAAATTTAATTAACCGACATAAGGAGAGAGAGTATGGCAAACAAAATCAGAGTAACGGCTTGGAATGAGTTCCGCCACGAAAAAAGCAACGAATACGTTAAATCCATCTACCCCGACGGCATTCACGGCCTGATCAAGCAGTTCCTTGAAACCAACGACGACATTGAGGTCACGCTCGCCGCCCTGGACGATCCCGATAACGGTTTGCCCGACGAGGTGCTCAACAACACCGACGTGCTGATCTGGTGGGGGCACATGGCGCACCACGAAGTGCCCGACGCTCTGGTGGAAAAGATCCGCCACCGCGTATATACCAAGGGCATGGGTCTTATCGTGCTGCACTCGGGTCATCACTCCAAGGTATTCCGTCAGGTCGTGGGCACAAACGGCAACCTCTCCTGGGGTCGCGATCAAAAAGAAATCGTTTGGAATCTGCTTCCCTCTCATCCCATTGCAGCAGGCATTCCCGATCACTTTACCTTAACGACCGAGGAGCTTTACTGCGAGCCCTTCTACGTACCGCAGCCCGATGCGCTGGTATTCGGCTCTTGGTTTGAGGACGGCTTTATTTTCCGCAGCGGTCTTTGCTACCTGCGCGGCGCGGGCAAGGTATTCTACTTCCAGCCCGGTCACGAGTCCTGCCCCTCTTACCACAACACTTACGTGCAAAAGATCATCACCAACGCGGTCCGTTGGGCAAAGCCTGCAGAGTTTGGCTACGAGATCCCCGAAGGCGCACCCATGATGCAGTATAAGCCGATTGATGAGTTTAACAAATAATCATTAAAAACAAAAACACCCTCACCGATTCGGTGAGGGTGCTTTGGTTCATTAGTATTTTCGGGCGATCACTGATCGCCCCTACACCAATTAAAAGACGTACGACTTATATCATATGGGATTACACTTTGTAGGGGCGATCAGTGATCGCCCGCATTTATTGAACTTACACCGCAAACCCGCCGTCAACCCCTACGCACTGCCCCGTGATAAAGGATGCGGCATCCGATGCAAGGAAGGTTGCCAGCGCGGCAACGTCCTCGGGGATACCGAGGCGTCCGACAGGTGTTTGTTCTGCAAGCTCACGCTTGGTGTCTGCGTCAAAGCAAGCGTTCATAGGAGTATCGATGACACCGGGCTCAATGCAGTTGACCGTAATGCCCGAAGGTCCCAGCTCCTTGGCAAGTGCCATTGTCATACCGCGCACGCCTGCCTTGGTTGCGCTGTACGCCACCTCACAGGAAGCACCGACCTTGCCCCACATCGAACCGATCAAAATCATCCTTCCCTGATGCTGCCCTAACATGATTTTGCTGACCTCACGGCAAGCATAAAACACAGAGGACAGATTGGCGCGCAAAAGCGCATCCCAATCCGCATCCGTAGTCATATCAAAGAGCTTGACGCAGGCAATGCCCGCTGCGTGCACCAGCACGTCAATACCGCCAAGCGTTTCTGCCGCGCTGCGCACGGTCAGGCTGACCTGCTCGCTGTCCCCAAGGTCAGCGCAAAGAGCGGTTGCTCCCGTTTCGGCAGCCAGAGCTTTTGCTGCTTCCAGATTTTTATGATAGGTAAAGACGACCTTGTCGCCATTTTTACAAAACGCACGCACCAAGCCCGCGCCAATGCCGCCCGAGCCGCCCGTGATCAACACTTTTTTCATAATAGTTTCCTTTTTGTGGATTTTCTTTATTGTAGCACATTTTTGCATCTTTTGCAATGGCATGCAAAATATTTTCTCTTTTTTTATTTTGGGACTTAACAAACGCACAAAATTATGCTATAATAAAGAAAATTACGCGGCACAAGGAGGAAAAACATGCGCAAGAGCAAGGATCTCAAAGCCACCAAAATGGCGTTTAAGTATAAATACCGCACCAATGCGCTGTATATCCATCTGCATCTGCCGCTGAACGTAGACGAGGAGACCGTCGACGGCTTGATGACGCGCTTTGCTCGCCGTGGCTTCTGCTTGGTCATTCCCTCGCTTTCCACCGACACGGTGTACACCGAGGATTTTGCCGAGCGGTACGCTGCTTGGTTTTCCCTGCTTTCACGCTCCGCGCAGGAGCATGGACTCAAGATTGCCCTGCACCCGCAGCGCCCCATTGAGCGTGCGCTGTGCAATCCCGAAGAGCGCACCGAGGTGCTCTCGCGCCGCGAATACTATGCTGAGCAGCGTGAGCATCTCAAGCTGACGCTGCTTGACAAGCCCACGCTTTCCATCATTGCATACGATGAGGAGTATAACCAGATCATCGACCTGCGAGAATACGTCAAAGACAACGTGCTGGAATTTGACGTGCCCGACGGCAACTGGATCATTGAGCAGTACGTCTGCACCGATGCCGAGCAGGACGGGACGCAGCACGACACGCACAACAGACTTTCCCGTACCGCGTTTATTTCTTATCTTGACCGCCTGTACGTGCTGTGCGGCGGCGTACAAAATACCGCCATTGGTGCTGTTTACTACCACAATCTTTGCTTTGATTCCCCCAACCGACGTAACTGGACGCGCGATTTCAACCGCATTTTTGAAGAAAAGTACGGCTTTGACCCATCCAAATACTATCCCGTGCTGTTCCACAACTTAGGCGAGGGCACCGATCACGTGCGCGCCATGTTTATGCAATGCCGTGCCGAGCTGCTGCAGGGCGGTATTGCACGCGCTCTGCGCGATTTTGCGCACGCCCAAGGGCTGCAACCCATTATCGTGCAGGCAGAGCCCAAAGCGCCCGCTTGCTCCTGGATCACGGGTGACGCGCTTGCCAACCAGCGTTACTGCGCTGTGGCGCGTATGGATCACGCCTACCTGTACGGTCTTAACTCGCTGACGCTCGCCGCCTCCGCCGCTGCGGACAGCGGACAGGAGCGCGTGCTCTGCGAGGCGTTTGCAGGCATGTCGGATGCTTATACCGAGGAGCTTGCACACAAGGAGTTCCTGACAGCACTCGGAAACGGCGCAAACACGTTGATTGTGCACCCGACCACGGGCAAAAAAAGCAAGCATTTCTTGGACTCCGTACACCGCTGCCTCTATCTGCTCGGCCGCGGATTTCAGATCTGCGACGTGGCAATGCTCTACCCCATCTTCACCCTGCACACAAAGCCCATGCTTTACGAGCAGCCCACGTCCGATTACGAATACCCCATCAACCCCTTTAACTGCGACTACATGACGCTGGCAAACAGCCTGGTGCATTACGCGGGCATTAACCTGACCGTGCTGCACCCCGACACCATGCATGACCATTGTGAGGTGCGCGGCGGACAGCTGTTCTTTGACAACGTCAAGGGCACCAACGGCTTCCGCGTGCTGATCCTGCCTGCGGTTGCCATGATACGCCTTGATAATCTGCGCACGGTGGCAGCGTTTTACGACGCAGGCGGCACCGTGATCGCCACGGGCACGCTGCCCGAAAAGGCATTTGAGTTTTTGCCCGAATTCCAAAAGGATATTATGCGCCACGA
This sequence comes from Eubacteriales bacterium, assembly GCA_045587385.1. Taxonomy (GTDB): domain Bacteria; phylum Bacillota; class Clostridia; order Oscillospirales; family CAG-272; genus SVQP01. Next base: position 39,799 of record JAZNCE010000057.1, on the reverse strand, counting down.
CGGCGAGGACTGCGCCACCGCCTACGACCGCGAGGTGCGCAGGCTTGTGCTGCACATATTCGGTGAGCGCGCCTGCGATAAGAGCGTGCTTTGCAATATGGGCTATAATACCAATGAAAACGGCGGCAAGGCATATCTGCTCTACCCCTCCGCAACTGCTGCGGACGGCACGTTTATGACCGCGAGCGAGGAGATCATGCGTCTTTTTTACGGGCTCAAGCTGCCCTATGACGTCATCATGCCCGGCATGGTTCGCCTGGAAAACGGCGGCGTGTTCAATCTGCCCGTACCCGAATACCGCCACATCGATACGCCCGAGGGCGTACACCGCGTGGGTATGATGGGGCATTTGCACAAGGTACACGGCACGCAGCACACGCACATGCTGTATAACACTACCGACCGCTCTTACGATAACGTGGTCTATTTGCGCGGTGCGCTCAAGCCCGTGCTGTACGATCCGCAAACGGGCAAGGTCACACGCGTGCGCCGCGTCAAATACGCTTCCTACCGCGGACAGATCTACACCTGCCTGCGCGTGCGCATCCCGCCAAGCACGGCGATCTTCCTTGTGTCCGAGGAATTGGATCATACACCAACCTTGTCGGCTCCTTTAACGGATCTGCAATAACAAATGAAAAGCCCTTGCACATATGCAAGGGCTTTTTGCATGAAATCATGCCTAATTTGTATATATCATGACCACGAACGGTAAAATCACGCCAATCACCGTCAGAATAATATCACTTGCTTTGAAATGAAAGCCTCTTCTGTAGATCAGATAACCCGAAAGCATAAGGATCACATACCCCACAATGACAATCGAGTCAACAATCGGGTCAAGCGAAACCAAAAACGCTCCCGCATTGATCATAAGGCAATAGCCGTAAAACGGCACGAGCATTGCGTAACCAAACGGAGAATTTGATATTTCTCCAGCCTGCTCTGCACCTTTTTTGAGAAAACTGACCATATATCCGTTTACTGCCGCGCAGCCCGCCGCGCCCCAGATAAAGAATACATACCAGCGATCCATGATCTCCCCTGCCGCTCTGTCCCAACTTGCCGGATTGTTAATCTCGATCAGATCCTGAAATACCACGGTAAGATTGTTCATGGGCGTATACAAAATTCCCCAGCTATACAGATTTCTGAAAAAATCAATTTCAAATACTTCTCCGAGCGTAAGGCCCGCAAGGAACGGCAAGAAGATCCAAAGTACGCAAAACAGCACGCCGTCTGCGACGGTATTTGCCTGCAAGAACAAGAAGGAAAAAACCGCAAAGATTACAAATGCAAGCACAAGCGACAAAAAATAATACGGCAGCATATAAATCAGCGCAAAATAGTCAGTCTGCGAGATCAGCCAGATAAGGCTTGCAATAAAAGTAACCGTATAAATGAAAACCACCTGCATCCAGCCACTTAAGAAATAGGCAGTTGCCATCTTATTGCGTCCAAGCGGAAAAAAATACAGCGTATCGAGATTTCTGCGGTTTTTGAGTCCTGCGAGCTCAAACAGCGGCACGATGCTTGCCGTGATGCAAAGCGCAGTTGCCAGCAAATACAGTCCGCACTGACAATATTTCACGTCATCCGATTGGTTTTCATTCCAGATACCGATCAAGCATATGACGGTGGACAGCACCGTAAAGATCACCGTGCGCAGTGCACTTGATTTGAGTCTGTAGTATAAAAATCTCCAAAAGGTCGTCATTTCACGTACCCCCTTTTTTCTACCTCGTGGATAAATGCCTCTTCAAAGTCCATGCGCATCTCTTCAATGACAGCGGGATTTAACGCTTCCAGCAAGGGGCGCAGCTCTGCAGCATCCCCCTCTAATACGACACGCACAAACTTGCCGTTTTGCTCTAAAGACGCGACGGGCAGATCGGCAAAGAGCTCCTTTGAAACCTCTTCTCTGAATGCAAGCTGGAATTTGCAGAAACGGCTGACCTTTTCGGCAATATCCCCCGAATCGGACACGGTTTGGTTGTCAATGAGCACGTAGGAATCGCAAAAATCCTCCAACTCGCGCAAGGAGTGACTGGAGATCAGCACCGAGGTGCCGTATTCCTCCACGAATTCGTTGAGTGCTTTCTTGAACGCCAAGCGTGAAAGCGGATCAAGCCCGTCAAACGCCTCGTCCAAGAGCAGATACTTGGGCTTGACTGCCATTGCCAAGGAGATATACAGCTGACGGCGCATGCCCTTGGAAAAATTGCGGATGGGCTTTTGGGGGTCGAGCGAAAACTCCTGCATAAAGCGATCAAAAACCGCACGGTCAATGTCGGGATAAAAGACCTTATACATCTTATAAAGGCTTTGACCCGTGGTATAGATAGTATAGTACGGATCGTCGGGCAAAAAGAAGAGTGATTTACGCGCTTCCTCCCTGTCTACGCTGACACCGTCAATGAAAATCTCACCATGCTTGACGGCAAATACGCCCGAGATTAAGCGCAGAAGTGTGGTCTTACCGGCACCGTTGATGCCGACCAAGCCCATCACACTACCCTCTTGCAAGGTCAGATTCACGTTCTTTAATATGATTTTTCCGCCAATGTCATGGCAAAGATGTTTGATTTCAATCATTTTCTCCGTACGCCTCCTCTATCCATTGTAAAATCGTTTGCTTGTCCACCCCACGGTCACGCATGGCATAGATCAGCGCAAGGTCAGCATTCTGCTGCTTTTGCGCCTTTGACACCGGTTTCTCATCACGATAAGTCACGTAAACGCCCTTTTTGGGCAAGGAGGTAATGTAGCCGTCCTGCTCCAGCTTAGCATACGCCTTGGCAACCGTGTTGGGATTGACCGAAAGCTCGCCCGCTGCCACGCGCACCGAGGGCAGCTTGTCACCGTCCTGCAGAACGCCCTGACGGATGTATTCCTTGTACCGCTCGGCAATCTCTAAATAAATATCCTGATTGCCCGAAAAGTTGAATTTCATCGGTATCCCCTTTCATCTGTATTATCTGTACTATCTGTACTGTCTGTAGTATAGCATATGCAAAAAGGTTTGTCAATAGGTTTTCACAAAAATTTCAATAAACGCGGACGACCAATGGTCGCCCCTACAACGTCCGTTGGGATTACAAAAACCAAACCCAAAACGGATCTCGTAGGGGCGACCACTGGTCGTCCGCATTAACAGTTTTATTTTACTAAATTTTCATAATACGCCATCGGCACGGCAAGGCTGCCTTTGCCCACACCGACGTGAATGTCAGGCTTATTTGTACCGTGGAAATCGCTGCCGCCACTCGGGAGTAGCCCAAATTCCGCGGCAATGGCGCGCGCCCTCTCGACAGTTGCCTGATCATAGGTGACGTAATCGGTCTCCATACCGACAAGCCCCGTCTGCTTGGCGTGCGGCAAAAAGGCGCGCAGCATGTCCTCGTCCATGCTCAGATACGAGTGCGCAAGAATGGGGATCGCGTCAAATTCGCGCAGCTTCCCGATCACCTCGTAGGCGTCAAGCTTCTCGGGCTCGTGATAAAAGCCGCCTTTTTTGGAAAGCAGCGAGGCAAACGCCTCCTTGATCGAGCCGACGTAGCCCTTTCTCATCAGCTCGGCAGCGATCAGGGCGCGATTGACCACGCCGTCGGGTGTGGCTGCCTTGATCTCGTCATACGAAACGATATACCCTGCCGCACACAAATTGTCGCAAAGGTCAATATTGCTCTGTTCCTTGCGCGCAAGGTAGTCGGACACGTACGCCTCGACCGCGTCAAGATAGTCAAGGCTGCGAAAAAGCCCTACGATATGCAGCTCGGTGCCCATAAAATCCGAGGACACCTCAATACCCGGCACAAGGATGACGCCGGAGTCCTTCCCTGCCTCTAAAAACGCGGGGATGCCCGAAACGGTATTATGGTCGGTCAAGGCGATTGCAGAGAGTCCCGCAGCCTTTGCCAAGTCAATCAGCTCAGCGGGCGTGCAGGTGCCGTCCGAGTAAATGGAATGGGTATGCAGGTCACAAAGCTTCATATATTTCTCCAAGATGATCAAAAAATGCCTTTATTGTATTTGAACATGCCCCAAAAACTGATGGCAAGCCCCACGATGATGCAGGTAAGCATCACACCAACGCCGATCCACACCAAGGGCTGCGCTGCGGTCGCGTCATATATCATCATCAGCACGGAAAACACAATCACGCCCACGCCAACCGTCAACGTACCGCCGCCCACCATTCTGCCAAACGGCACTCTGTCCTCTTCTTTGACACGGTGGCGGTGATAGGAATGCAGAGAGTTGATATTACCGGTCATATTGATAATGCCCATTACGGAAATCAGCAAGCCGAGCAGTAAAACGGGAATGAGTGCGATCATGCCTTTTCCTCCTTTGAAAATGAAAATTCATCTATTTTCATCTCGGTAAATCTGCCGAACACCTTGATTGTCAGCGCGTGCGTGCCGAATACGGGCGCAATGCTTGCGCGCGCGGTCGCGTATGCGTCACTTGCAGCCACCTTAAAGTCTGCGTGATAGTTTCCATCCAAATACAACTCTACGCGGCAGCTTGCGTTTGCACAAAGCTTGATCTCAAACGCATTTTCGCCGTCAAAGTCAAGGTAGCGGTAGGTCGCGGTGTCGCCGTTATGCACCTTTGTCAGCGCAAGCACGTGCGCGGATTCCTGATCGCCCGCGATACGCACGTTGCCGCTCAGCTCGCATGCGAGGTTGGCAGGCAAAAGTGTGCTTGCCTTGATGGGCGCGCCTGCGCCCTGCGTGGTCTGCTTGACCTCTGGGATCATGCCGTTTTCATCAAAATAAATGGGCTCAGCGCACACGTGGCGCGAATAGTCCGCACCGTGCGTGGAGCGGTGATAGAACACGTACCATTGTCCCTTGAAGCAAACCATGCTGCCGTGGTTATTCCACACACCGGGGTCACAACCGAAATTATCAATGATCACTCCGCCGTACCTGAAGCCTTGCATGGGGTGATCGGAAACGGCATAGCCAAGGCAAGAGGGTCTGCCGTCGGGACGGTCGGGGTCGCCATGGCGGTGCGTATCGGCAAAGAGATAGTAGTATTTTCCGTTTATCTTTTTGACCGAGCTGCCCTCGTGAAATTCGTGCTCTGCCACCGTCAAGGGGCACTCTACAATACTCTCGGGCTCGATCTCGACCATGTTTTCCTTGAGCTTTGCCACCTTGCCCCAGGTGAGCTGTCCCCAGTAGAGATAGGCTTGCCCGTCGTCGTCGATCAACACGCCCGGGTCAATGCCCCACACGCCCTCCAAAAGTCCCACGTCAACGAACGGTCCTGTCGGGCTTTGCGATTTTGCCACGCCGTTTCTGCCGTCGGGCACGCAATAATAGAGGTAATACCAGCCGTCACGATAGGCGCAATCAGGCGCGTACAACGCACCGCAATCCTTTGCCCAGGTGGAATCCGCAAGCGAAAACACCACGCCGTGATCGATCCAATGAACCATATCGTCCGAGGAATATACGTGGTGCACGTCGCTGCAAAAGCTGCGACGCCCTTGGATATCAAACGAGCCGTACAAATAGATGCGACCGTCCTCCCACACGTGGGCTTCCACGTCGGGGATAAAAATATCGGGTGCTAAAATAGGATTGTGTGCAAAATTCATGCTACCGTCTCCTTGTTCTTTTTTCTATCTTGTCTGCGGAAATGCGCATATACGGGAATGGCGCACAGCGGGAACAGCGTGCCGATCAGAATGCCCAGTCGCATGCCCAGCTGCTCGGGCGCAAGCCCCAATGTTGCGGCAAAATCGGAAATGGCGGGAATGGCGATCGCAGCGTCGGTCACCACGCCCACAAGCTGCGGACCTACCGACGCGCCCATGTCACCGCCTGCTGCCATGAGTGCAAAAATCAGCACGCCGCCCGTCGGGAAACGGTCGGAGGCGACCAAAAGGCTGCCCGGCCACATCATGGACACGCAAAAGCCGGTAAAGGCACAGCCAAGCAGACCGATAACCGCAAAGGGCGAGAGAGATGCGATCAGATAGCAGGCAGCAGCACCGACAGCACCCATCAGAATCGCGCGGGAGGGGTATTTACCGATCTTGGCAAACAAGCTTCTGCCCATGCCGAGAGCTACCGAGAAGCACGCCACGCCAAGCAAATCGCCCAGCACCTTGGGCAGCCCCAGCGCCTGCTCGAGGTATCCCGACGCCCATTGCGCCATGGTGCACTCGGAAGCGCCGCCCAAAAAGATTGCCAGCACGCACAGCCAGACCGTCTTATCTTTCATGAAATGCACAGCCCCCGCAGTTTTCTCGGGAGTTTGCATTTGGGGGATCTGCGCACCTGCAAACAGCAACGCTGCCGTGATGGGTACAAGCGTCATCAACAGCACCAGCCATTGCCAATTTTGGTTGCCGCACAGCAGCAAAAACGCGGTGGCAACCACCACCATGCCCACAACGCCCCAAGCGTACACCGAGTGCAGCTTGCTCATTTCCCTATCGGGATTTTCGGCAGGAATGGCGGCGATAACGGGGCTGATGAGCACCTCGCAAAGTCCGCTTGCCGCGCAGGACACCACCGTGCCAAGCACCAAGCCGAGATACACGGCATTCGGAAACAGCACGGGAGAGAGTGCCGTCAGCGCAAGCCCGGCTATAGCAATGATGGGCGTGAGCTTGACCGTAAGCGGAATGTTGAATTTATGCGAGAAGAACGAGAAGATGAGATCCACGGTCAGCTGCGTAAAGAAATTGATCAGCACCAGCGTGCCGAGCAGCGAATACGAGATGCCGTACGTCTCGTGAAAGGTCAGAAACAGAAGCGGCGGCAGGTTGCCGATCACGCTCATGGTGATATTCACCGCGTAGCATGCCGCAATCGTGCGGCGGTAGGATTTTTGCATGACAAGGTCTTCCTTTCGGGGTCAAATCTTATAGAGAATTATAGCACAAAAGCTGAGACGAGTCAATGGGAATGCACAAAAAGATCACAGGGCGGGGGCTTGCTCCCGCCGCGACAATTCTCATCACACAAAAAGCCGCCAAGCGGCGGCTTTTTGCTCTGTTTATTCCGTTTTATCCTGCACCGTTACGGTGACGGTGGCGTTTTCCCAGTCCATAATGGTAAACTTTGGGGTTTGATTACCAAAGAAATAAAACAGCACTTCATCCAAAGAGGTTCCATCCACAATCAGGTCCTTTTCCACCGTTTCACGCACGCAGACAAAGGACCCTGCAGCTGCATGTACCCAAGTATCGTTCTTCCCCGGCTCGGTCACGGTCTGCTCTGCCAAGGACAGCACCAGCGATTTGTCCTCCAAGGTCAGCGTAGCGGTGTTATCGTCCTGCCACTCCACCTCTGCGCCAAGTGCTGAAAGTGTTGCCACCAGAGGCATCTTGGCATAGGATTCAGAGTAAATCAGCGGCACAAGCCTCGATGCATCGGGATAACGGTATTCAAATCCGTTGTATACGTACACCCCGTCTGCGTCAATCGTTTGCCCTTGTACAATCAGCGTTGCCTCTTTTTCTTCAAAAGAGGAATAAATCGGATCGCGGTTCAGCCCCGAGCAGGCGCACAGCATGCCGCATAGCATACACAGGCAGACAAACATAAGAAAAATGCGTTTTTTCATAGCAACCTCCATTTTTTTCTTTTCACTTATATAGATGCGTTTTTGAGAAAAAAGTGTACGGTTTTCAGAAATTATTTTTCAAGAGCCTGATAGACCTTATCCCAGACCGTTTCGTCCTGCGCGGTCATGCGATCCCAATCATAGCCTCCGACAAAGGCTGCCTTTTGCTCGATGGTTTCAAGCTGCCCTTTCTTGCGCTTTTTTTGCAGTGTTGCAAAGAAAGCGTCCTTGTACTTGACGGCATCGGCGGTATAGTTGGGGTTGTGCCCCTTGCCCTTGACCAGCACCAGCTCCACGTTTTCCTTGCCCGCAAGACCTGCGGCAAGCGCATCGTAGTGCGGATTTTTCTTGCAAAGCTGATCGTCATCCGAATAGATCAGCAGCACGCGGGCACGGCTCTTTTTCAGCGACTCGACTGCGTTATAGTCCACGTAATCGGGATTTTTCTCGCGCTCCAGTGCCATGATGGGCTTGCGGCAGCCCTTTAAAATACCGCCGAAGTAGGACGCGATCAGCAGCTCGACCGACACAAAGCCGGAAAAGACGACCACGTGCGAGATCTCGGGATGTAAAGCCGAGATATTGAGCGTGGAAAATCCGCCCCAGCTATGCCCGACCACAGAAAAATCATAGCCCGCAAAGCGCGGATCAGCCTTGATCACATTAAAGCAATCGTCCAGATCGTGCAAGGATTGCGCCATTCCGTTCGTGCCCTCACCGCCCGAGCATGCGCAGCCCGTGTGGTCGTAGGCAAGCACGAGGTATCCGCGCTTGCAAAGCATTTCGATCTCGCGCACGTACGCCCAATGCCCTGCGCCCATGCCGTGATCAAACACGATCAAGCGACCCGGGATGGGATTTTCATAGCTGTATAGAAATCCGCGCAGCTCGTGCCCCATGGACGACACAAAGTCGTAAGGCTCGGCACGCAAACCGTCAAAATCGGCATTTGAAAAATAGAACACGTCGCCCGTGTCGTCCTGACGTCCGTGCGCGGTCTTTTTGTATTGCTCTACGATAAATTTTGTTAACATAGCTTACCTCTCAATTTTCAGATTTCGGTATGCGGGATGCACCTGCGCCTGTCCGTCCACGCTCCAGCCCACGCACGTGCCGCGCTCGGTAAACAGCAGCTGCGCGCGGTCGGGGGCATACAGGATTGCGTGCTCGGCACTCGGAGTGTCACCGATGCCAAGGCTCTCGCCACGCACTGAGAGCGCAAATTTGAGCAGGCAATCGATCTCGTGGCGGTACGCAAAGCTTGCAGGGCGGCTGATCAGACAAGACGCGGGCTGATAATACGCCTCGCAAAAGTCCGCAAAGCGCGCAGGGCTTTTGCCAAGCGGCATATAGGATGGACCGTAGGCGGCATCCTGCGCAATGGGGCGCATGCCGTATTTTTCGTACATAAGTGCGGCTTTTGGGGCTGACGTGCAAAACAGCGCCAGCGGTAAGTCGTTGCGCGATTGCAGATCGGCATACCACATTTCCAAAAGGCGCGTGCCGATGCCCTGCCCGCGATACTCTTCCAGCGTCAGAAAGTTGCCGAAATTGCCAATGGCACTCTCGTGCGTACCCCAGCCGTACCAGAGGCGGCTGACGCAATCGTCGCCGTCCAGCGCGACGAAATAGGTGTCGGTACACGCGAGAGCAAGCGCACCCGATATGCGCGCCCGCATGGCGTCGGCGTAGGATTTGCCGGGTGATTCCTCGGCAAGCATATCCGCCAAGGCTTTCCCTGCTTCACTTGTGCCCTGCGCGGGGCGAAAAACGTCATATTGCAGCATTATTCGTACATTTCAAGGTCAACGGTTGCACCGTTCACAAGCTGCACAGCTTCCGAGGGAACGGAAGAAGGGATTTTCATGCTCTCAGGCTTTTCGGGATACATGGCTTGCAGCATCAGCACAGTTTGCTGTTCAGTCAGATACTGCTTGCATAGCTCCAACACCTGTGCATCGCAAACACTTTTACTTGCCAGATTCTGTCCTGCAAGATAATGCTCCAATCTTTCTGCAATGTTTTGGTATTCCGCATCGGTCACAGTATCGGTTAGGATATAAATTTTGCTATGCGCTGCCAAGGGGTACTGCTCCAGCTTATCCTGCGAGGATTTTTCGCTGCAGGGCATATAATAGGCAAGCGCCTTGGCAATATCAAACTCCTTTGCGCCGTTCTCGCGCATCGTGTCCATAATGGCATTGTATTGCTGCTCGGTCAGCACGTGCGGCAGCTCTACGGGATAAGCCGCAGCAGAAAACGCAGCCTTAACAGCGGTCACGGTATCACCGTCGGGAGATTTTTTCGGAATTTTAACGTCCACACCTGCCTCCTTGACAACAATACCACTGACAAAGCAGGTACCGTCACCGTTGGAGGTATACGCAATGTAATACGACTCCTTGGCAAAGGGCTCGTACGCACTGGCAGGACTGTTCAATTCCTCAATCAAGCCGCCATCGCAAGCGCAAAGCAACAGCGCAAAAGTTACCAAACAAATTAAAATCGCAAGCTTTTTCATAAAAATTCTCCTTAAGAAGTATAAATTTGCAATATTGCAGGATCAACGTGATCGTAGATCTCGTTGCGGAATTTGTCAAAATCCCTGATGCCGTAAAGCACATGCAGGTCGGGCACTTCTACCCTTTCCTTATAATACTCGCTGTAATCGCGCAAAAATTCCAACTCGGTATGCCCCTTGATGATCACATGCCCTGTATGAAACAGCTTTTCTACAGCATTCTGCCGCAGTTCAATCGAATCGACACGGCTGACGGTCAGCTCGGTGCGAATGCGCTTGTGATTTTTATGCGAGTGCCTATACCTGATATAATAGTTTTGGCGGTAACTGATCCCGCGCTCACTAAGGCAAAGGGCGTGCGGATTGTTTGAGAGCAGCGTGGTCACGTTGGTAACTCCAAACAGCACTACCATGAACGCAAGCAGATAATACCCTTCTTCGCTGCCGATCATTGCCACGGTTGTGATCAGAAAAAAGACCGCGGTTACGATGGGATACCACCAATTTTTCTTGTTCTGTATGCTCCAAAGAGGGTTTAGCTTAAACTCCATCACTTCACCTCATAGCTGTCGTTGTACAAAACCGCTGCGCTCAGCACTTGGTTATTGACCTCGTTGCGAAAGCGGTCAAAATCGGTCACCCCGCTAAATTCATGCTTCGTGGGAAGTTTGAGCCAATTGACGTCATACCCTTTCTCGGCATACTCCATCAAAACGTCCTGTTCCTCTGAAAAAGACGGCTCAGCCTTACCAATAAAGACCACTCTTCCCATATTGAACTTTTTTTCAAGCGCGTTTTGATACAGCTCCACCTTTTGCGGATTTGCTACAGTCAGCGTAGCCCGCACCGTCTTTCCGTTCTTCTCACCTGCCCATCGCTTGAGCGAAAAAGAAGTTTCATAGCGCAGTTTTCCATCAGCGAGTTCAAACGAACCAACACCGCTAAGCAACAAAACCGCAACAACAAACAGCAAACAGACCGCCATAATCGGTATTGCGAAATACGTGCCGCTTACAATGGGACCAATACAGAGCAAGCCAAAGATTGGAACAAACGCAATGGCAATCACCAAAAACTTTTTTTGCAAAAGCTTTCCCAGCGGATTACACTTGACCTGCATCACAGCACCTCCGCAAGGGCGGCAAGATCCTCCTTGGTAGTAGCCCAGCTTGTCGCCAAGCGGATGACGGTATGATGCTCGTCGGGTCTTTCCCATTCGGAAAAACGCACGTGCTTTGCAAGTTCTGCACACTTTTCGTTCTCCAAAATAAAGAATTGCTGATTGGTGGGAGAGTCCAGATAGGTCTTGTACCCCTTCTCTGCACAGATGAGGCGCAGCTCCTTTGCCATATCGATGGCGTTTTTGCCCAGCTCAAAATACAGATCATCGGTAAACAGCACGTCAAACTGCACGCCGATCAATCTGCCTTTGGCAAGCAATGCACCGTTTTGCTTGATAAACGTGAAGAAATGTGCGGGGGTATTATTGTGCGTAAACACCACAGCCTCGCCGCAAAGCGCACCCACCTTGGTGCCGCCTATGTAAAACACGTCGCAAAGGTCGCACAGATCACCAAGCGTAACGTCGGTGCCCTCGCTCATAAGTCCGTAGCCAAGGCGCGCACCGTCAACAAAAAGCGGAATGCCATACGCGCGGCAGACCCCCGAAATGGCGGTCAGCTCTTCCTTTGTATAAAGCGTGCCGTACTCGGTGGGATGAGAGATGTAAACCATGCCCGGGAATACCATGTGCGTGTAGCTTGCGTCGTTATAAAACGCCTTGATCAGCGCCTCAACCTCGTCTGCATGCACCTTGCCCTCGTGCCCCGGCACGGTCAGCACCTTGTGCCCCGACGCCTCAATCGCGCCCGCCTCGTGCGCGGCAACGTGCCCCGTGGTGGCAGCGATCACGCCCTCTACGGGATGCAGCATGGAATCGATCACGATCTTGTTGGTCTGCGTTCCACCCGCAAGGAAATGCACGTCAAGCCCCTCCCTGCCGCAAGCCGCCTTGATCTTTGCTTTTGCGGACGCGGTATATTCGTCCTCGCCGTAACCCGGCTGCGGGGCAAGATTGGTCTCGATCAGGCGCTGCAAGATCAGCGGATGCGCGCCTACGTTATAATCACATTCAAAGGAAAGCATGTTTTGTACCTCCGGATCTTTTCTGCTTTCATTATAACACAATACGTCTCTGATTGCAAGAAAAATCTTACTTCACCTATATAGACGCAAAAAGTGCTCCCAAAATCCGATCTTTTTCTCAAATAACCAAAATTTTCATTATCGGTACAAATTATTATAAATTTGTTCACAATATATTATTATAATATATCCCGTTGTGCCCCATCATAAGGGAGTAGTCGGCATCTTACGATGCGGTAGAGTCAATAGCACGGAAAAATCCTTCCTGGCTTTACCTGAAATGACGAGACTTATCTGTTTTTTTGAGCAGATAGGTCTATTTTTTTGCAAAAAATAGAATAATATAATAAATATCAATCAGGAGGAATTCAATGAAGTTTTATTGCACAGACAAAGAAGCCGTTTTGGGCGAGCTTGGTGCGTCGGCAGAGGGCTTGACCTCGGCAGAAGCGCAAAAGAGACTTGAAGAGAACGGCAAAAACAAGTTGGCTGCTGCTAAGGGCAAATCGCTTATCCGCAGATTTTTGGAGCAGCTTGCCGACCCCATGATCATCATTCTGCTTGTTGCCGCTGCCATCAGCGGTGTGCTTGCGGTGGTGGAGAACGAGGGCTTTACCGACGTGATCATCATTCTTGCCGTCGTACTGATCAACGCTGTTTTGGGCGTTTACCAGGAAAGCAAGGCTGAAAAAGCGATCGAGGCTTTGCAGGAAATGTCCGCCGCTACCTCCAAGGTGCTGCGTGACGGCAAGGTACAGATCGTGCACAGCGAGGATCTCGTTGTGGGCGACATCATTCTGCTTGAAGCTGGTGATGCAGTTCCCGCTGATGCAAGAATTCTGGAAAACGCATCGCTCAAGGTGGAAGAAGCTGCCCTGACCGGCGAATCCGTTCCCGTAACCAAGTTCATTGACACCATTTACCTGCGCGAGGGCGAAAAAGACGTGCCCCTGGGTGACCGCAAGAACATGCTCTACATGGGCTCGACGGTTGTATACGGTCGCGGCACGGCAGTTGTCACCGCAACCGGTATGGATACCGAGATGGGTAAGATCGCAGGTGCTCTCTCCGCAGCAGAAGAGGGTCAGACCCCTCTGCAGAGAAAGCTTGCACAGCTTTCCAAGATTCTGACCTGGCTGGTGCTTGGCATCTGCGTGGTCGTCTTTGGCGTACAGCTGATCCGCGAGGGCAACCTCAATTTTGCAGACACCATTCTCCCCTCCTTCATGGTAGCCGTCTCCCTTGCAGTTGCCGCAATTCCCGAGGGTCTTGCAGCAGTTGTGACCGTAGTGCTTTCCATCGGCGTGACCAATATGTCCAAGCGTAACGCCATCATCCGCCGTCTGACCGCGGTGGAGACCCTTGGCTGCGCACAGATCATTTGCTCCGATAAGACCGGTACGCTGACCCAGAACAAGATGACCGTTGTTGACCACTTTGGTGAGGACGAAGGTCACATCGCGTCCGCTATGGCACTTTGCTGCGACGCAGAGATCGACCGCGACGGCAACGTGACCGGTGAGCCCACCGAGGCAGCGCTGGTTGCTTGGGCTGACAAGCTGGGCATGAGAAAATACGACCTCAAGGCATCCGCTCCCCGTTCGGGCGAAGCTCCCTTCGACTCGGGCAGAAAGATGATGACCACCGTGCACGTCATCGAGGGCAATCACGTCCAGTACACCAAGGGCGCACCCGACGTTGTCATCGGCAAGTGCACCCACTATCTGGAAAACGGCACGCCCGTTGCCATGACCGAGGCATATAAGAACGCTATCCTGACCGCCAACAAGACCATGGCAGACAAGGCTCTGCGTGTGCTGGCTTGCGCACAGCGCACCTGGGATGCAGCTCCTGCAAGCTATGAGCCCGAGGCACTGGAAGAAAATCTTTGCTTCGTAGGTCTTTGCGGTATGATCGACCCCGTACGTCCCGAGGTCAAGGACGCAATCGTACAGTGCCGCAGCGCAGGCATCCGCCCCATCATGATCACGGGTGACCACGTGGACACCGCAGTTGCCATTGCCAAGGAGCTTGGCATTATCACCGAGGAGACCTATGCAATCACCGGTGCACAGCTCAATGATATGGACGACGCAGAGTTTGCATCCAAGTTCCAGAGCATCAGCGTTTACGCGCGCGTACAGCCCGAGCACAAGACCAGAATCGTCAACGCTTGGCGTAACGCGGGCTACGTGACTGCTATGACCGGTGACGGCGTCAACGACGCACCCAGCATCAAGTCCGCAGACATTGGCGTTGGTATGGGTATTACCGGTACCGACGTTACCAAGAACGTTGCCGACATGGTACTGACCGACGACAACTTCGCTACCATTGTTGGTGCAGTTGAGGAAGGCCGCCGCATTTACGACAACATCCGTAAGGCGATCCAGTTCCTGCTCGGCTCCAACATGAGTGAGGTCATTTCCATCTTTACCGCAACTCTCTTGGGCTTTACCATTCTTGAGCCCGTACACCTTTTGTGGATCAACCTTGTTACCGACTGCTTCCCTGCTCTTGCGCTTGGTATGGAAAAGGCAGAGCCCGACATCATGCACCGTAAGCCCAGAGATGCAAAGGCAGGCGTGTTTGCCGGCGGCATGGGCGTGGATATTCTGTATCAGGGTATCTTGGTTTCCATTCTCACCCTTGGCTCTTACTTCATCGGTCACGCAATTGCAGGCGATGCCGCAAACGGTGACCACGGCATGACCATGGCGTTCTTGACCATGTCCATGGCTGAAATATTCCACAGCTTTAACATGCGCTCGCAGCGCGGCAGCATCTTCACGCTTCGTTCGCAGAACTGGGTGCTCGTCCTTGCAGGCGTTGGTGCGTTGCTGGCAACCACCCTTGTTTGCGAGATTCCCTTCCTTGCAAACGCGTTCGGCTTTGCTTCCGTTGGCATCGTCGAGTACGCAATCGCAATCGGTCTGGGTCTGACCATGATCCCCATCGTTGAGTTGGTCAAGCTGGTACAGAGAGCTGTAGCAAAGAGAAGCGAAAAGTAATAGTAATCACCATAGAAAAAAGAGGTCGTCACAAGACGGCCTCTTTTCTCTGTATTTTTGTCTTTTAGCGGCGGGAGCAAGCCCCCGCCCTACGTTATCGGTCAAATATCTGCGCGCAATTGATCACTTTCTCTGCCAGCATGCCCTTATTGTAATAATAATGATTTGCCGCCTCGTAACCGATGTGCGGATTTTTTTGCATGAGGGCATAAAGGTCAAGCGCGTTTTGCAGCTCTTCCGCGGCAATTTCTCGCATTTCCTGCGTATTCCCCACCTCGCGCGCCATAATAAAGCGCACCTGCGCATAAGAGGATGCAAAGATGGCGTCAGCCGCCTTTGCCATTTGCTTATATTCGCAATCGGGCATATCGGCAAGCAGCTCCACGCCCTTATGCCACCCTTGGGCAACCTTGCGCCACTGATCGGCATACACCTCGCGCGGATAGATGGATCGCCACGTGTCCAGCGCGTCAAAGGCGTAGCAGGTCATGGTTGCGCCCAAGCCGCTGGGTTCGGGATACAGCGGATTGGAGGGTCCTGCATTCTGCGGCCCGAAATACAGCCCGCGCATATCGAACGGAAACTCGGAAAACGCCTCGGAAAACGCTTTTGCGGATGCATAGACGGTATCGGCATGCTCGCCAAACTCTTGTGCAAGCAAGTTGCGGTACGCCCCCTCGGACGGGTCGCGCAAGCAATCACATGCAACCTTAAGGCTGACCGAGGGATAGCCGCCCAAAGTCCAGGACAGCATAGTGTGCTTGACGCCTGCATCACGCAACCCCATCATGTGCTCGCGGATGAGATCAAACACGGGCAGATACGGCAGCGTGCTGCACTCCCAGCTTGCATTGATCTGCACCTTGGCGCAGACCTCATGCCCACGCGCGCGGGCATATTCCCACACGCGCTTGGAAAGCGGTGCAGGTCCGGGGATAGAAATGCTGTAATCACGGATATTGCCCTGCACACCGCCGCGTACAAATTCCAGCATTGCTTCGCTGTTGCTTTGCAGTACGACCTCGCGCGGAATCATGTCAATACAAGCGCGGATCTGCTCCTCGGTCATATAGTCATCCCACGCCCACGTCCATGCAACGGTACGGATAGTGGGGTCAACCGCTCTTGATTCCTCGCTGATGGCAGAGAGCACGTCGGCAATCAATTTTTCAATCGGGATATCGCGGCACACGGGGCATTCTTCCCCCGTCATTTTACTCTTGCAGTGCGTCAGGTTCTCCGAGCAGGTAATGGCAAAAAAGCCGCCAAGTCCGGGGGCACTCTTGCAAAGCGTGCGAACCGCTCCGCGCAGATACGCCATCACCGCAGGATGCTGCGTGCAAAGCGCGCTGTAATCGGCATCGCGTCTGCCAAGCAGCTCGGGATGCGCGTCAAAGAATGCGTTCGGCATGCATCTTGGCTCGTTGAGGTACAGATAGACCTTGATACCATACGTCCCTGCGCGGTCGATCAGCTCACGCAGGCGTGCCTGTCGCTCCTGCCAGCCCTCACTATAGCTCTCGTCAAACACAAACGGAACCAGCTGATACAAAAGCGCGGGCAGCCAAACGGCATTGATGCCCATGTCACGGTAGGACGCCAGCAGCGCATCGGGATAGGAAAGCGAGATGTCTTGGTCAAGTGCCGTGGCGTAAAGCCCGCAATAGGAATAGATCAAGCGCAGATCGTCGGTCGGCTCGGCAAAGGCTCCCTGCTCTTTTTGTGCGCTGAAAAAATCAAAGGGCTGCGCGCCGTCAAACAGATCTGCAAAATGCTGCTCTGTCAGCGCGCGGATGCGGGCAAGCTGCTCCTTTTGCCCCTCATCAAGCGCCAAGGGCACAATGGGCGCGCAATAGGGCTTGTAGCCGCCCAGCTTTTCGCCAAAAAAGTCATCCTCCTTGAGCACGCCCCCAAGCTTTCCTTCGCTCCAGCCAAGCAAGCGCAGCAGATTTTCATACGGCAGCACGTGCCATGCGTTACGGATGACGGTGATATAGCCGCGCGTCATCCAATCGGGATTGACCTTTTGCACGGGCAGACCCATCTCGGCTGCCACCTTGTTGATCAGACCCACATCCAGATCCAGCGCATATGCAATACGCTCGGCAGGCACGCACTCCCACAGACGAAATACCGCTGCATACAATGGTCCCGGGAAATGGGAGAGCGCCATGTGCGCTTCATTTCGCACGGGCGGAAGATTCTGATACTGCATAATTGCCTCCGAATTTGATTCATTATTTTCATTATATCACATCAAATTCGCTTTTTCAAGGCAACTCTTGCCTTATCTTGATAAAACGTCTTGCAAAAGCAGGAAAAATATGTTAAAATGATCACAATATCATTCAGGAGGTCCGCTATGGAATTCAGCGTCAATCATCCCATACTATTCGTAATAGTGGGTGCCATTATCGCGCTGGTATTGGCACAATCCATCTATTTCCTCGTACGTGCGCTCAAACGCGCGCGTCAGCTCGGCATTGAAAAGAGCACTCTTGGCAAAATCATCTCCTCTGCCGCCATTTTCACTATTGCGCCCGCTGTGGCGATCTTGGTGGGCGTGGTCGCACTTTCCAAGAGCCTTGGCTTGGCTCTGCCCTGGCTGCGCCTTTCGGTCATCGGTTCCATCACCTATGAGACCGTTGCTGCGGGTAACGCCATTGAGGCGGCAGGTCAGACCATGAGCGAGCTGGTGTCCGATCCCTCAATCTTTATCACCATCACCTGGGTTATGACGATCGGCATTGCTGCGGGCTTGATCCTCGTGCCCTTTGTGACCAAAAAGCTGCAGGGCGGCATGTCCAAGATCGGTATGAAGGACAAAAAGTGGGGCGAGATCTTTAATAACGCCATGTTCCTTGGTATGATCTCGGCATTCCTCGGCTACGTATTCTGCGACGTGGGTCTGCTCTTTAAGGGCGACACCTCGGGTCTTGTGCCCGTTTGCGTCATGCTGGTGGCTGCGGCGGTCATGGCTGTACTTGGCATTCTTGCCACCAAGACCAAGATCCGCTGGCTGACCGACTATGCCCTGCCCGTCAGCCTGATCGCAGGCATGGCATCGGCAATTCCCTTTACTGCTTGGCTTGGAGGTGCTTAAAATGAAGAAAAATCTTTCTTACATGGAAAGCGTCCACCGCGACGGACGCATCTGGGGCATTATTGTCGCAGTTGTGCTTTTGTGCTTCCCGCTCTCCCTTTCCCTGATCTTTGGTGCAGGCCCCGATTGGAAGGTGCTGCTTGCCGGTCTGTTTGCCACCGCACCGATGTACTGGGCGGTCGGTATCGTGGAAATCTTTACTTACGTGCCCATGCTGGGTGCAGGCGGCACGTACCTCTCCTTTGTCACGGGTAACATCTCCAACTTGAAGCTGCCCTGCGCCATTGACGCCATGGAGCGCGCAGGCGTCAAGGCAAGCGACGAAGAGGGTGAGGTCATTTCCACCATCGCCATTGCGGTTTCCAGCATTGTCACCACGCTGATCATCGTGCTGGGCGTCATTTGCATCGTGCCCTTGACCCCCGTACTGGAGTCCCCCATTCTGGTTCCCGCGTTTGATATGATCCTGCCCGCGCTGTTCGGCGGACTTGCCGTAGTCTTTATCTCCAAGAACGTAAAGCTTTCCATCGCTCCCGTTATTTTGATGCTGGCTCTGTTTATCTTCGTACCCGCGCTCAATGCAGGCACGGTGGGTATTATGGTGCCCGTAGGCGTGATCGTGACCGTGGCTTACGCGAGAATCCTTTACAAGAAGGGAGTGCTTTGATCTATGTGGGCAATCCCGATTGTAGCCATCATCGTCATTTTCTTAGCCGTTATTCTCATTCGTGCACTTGCATTCAAGCCGGGTGCACAGCCGAGCGTGGATGAAACGCCCGTGGAGTTTGACAAGGAGCGCGCTACCGAGGCTCTGCGCACGCTTGTGCGCTGCAAAACGGTTTCTTACCGCGATCCTGCATTGGAGGATGACGCGGAATTTGAAAAGCTGATCAAGTCCCTTCCCTCTCTTTACAAAAACGTGTTTGCCACCTGCACCATGCAGCGCATGCCCGACCGCGGTCTGCTCTTTCATTGGAAGGGCAAGACCGACGGCAACCCTGCCGTACTCATGGCACACTACGACGTCGTGCCCGTCAACGAGGATCTTTGGGACGTGCCCGCCTTTGAGGCACTACTCAAGGACGGCTGCGTATGGGGCAGAGGCACGCTGGACACCAAGGTCACCTTTAACGGCATTCTGTTTGCGGCAGATACCCTGATCGCGCAAGGCTTTACCCCCGAATGTGACGTGTATTTCGCATTTTCGGGCGGCGAGGAGGTCAACGGCAAGGGGGCTGCGCACATTGTAGATTACTTTGAGCAGCACAAGATCGATCCTGCCATGGTCGTGGACGAGGGCGGAGCGGTGGTGGAAAACGTATTCCCCGGCGTCAAGGTTCCCTGCGGCATGATCGGCATTGCCGAGAAAGGCATGATGGACGTGGGGTACACCGTCAAATCGGGCGGCGGTCACGCCTCCGCGCCCAAGCCGGGTGCGCCCGTTGACAGACTCAGCGCAGCTTGCGTGCGCATGGTCAAGCACCCCTTCAAGGCAAAGCTGACGCCTCCCGTGGCGCAGATGTTTGACACGCTGGGACGCTATTCCACCTTTGTTTACAAGATCATTTTCGCCAATATCAAGCTGTTTTTGCCCGTGCTTGACCTCATCTGCAAAAAGAGCGGCGGTGAGCTCAACGCGCTCATGCGCACCACGGTCGCCTTTACCCAGATGCAGGGCTCGTCAGCATCCAACGTCATCCCTCCCGAGGCAAGCATGGTGTCCAACATCCGCCTCAATCCCGCGGACAATATGGATAGTGCCCTTGCCTACATCAAAAAGACGGTGGGGGACGACAAGGTCGAGGTCACAAGACTTCACGGCATGAATCCCAGCCGCATCTCGCGCACCGATTGCGCAGGCTACGACAAGGTCGCGTCCGCCGTAGCTTCCACTTGGAAGGGCTGCGTGGTCACGCCTTACCTCATGGTACAATGCTCGGATAGCCGCCATTGGGGACGCATTTCGGATAAAGTCTACCGCTTCTCGGCTATGGATCTGACCAGCGAGGAACGCGCCACAATACATGGCAATAACGAAAAGATCAGGCTTGAAACCCTGCACCGCTCGGTCGAGTTTTTCATGCGTTTGATCAGGAATTGCTGATATAAAAAGCCGATACGAATTTCCCGTATCGGCTTTGATTTTTCTGAATGCAGGCAAGGAGGAGCAAGCCCCTCCCCTACCCGGTTAGGGGATTATGAAGCTAAAATCGTACAATTTAATATTCAGCATTGTATCGTGCGGTAGGGGAGGGGCTTGCTCCTCCTCTCCTACACATGCATATATTACGATTTCAAATCATACACCGACATAACCGCAAACTCGGTCGCGTTGCCCGAAAGGATCTGCAGGCGTCTTTCGCCGCGCTCCATGTCAAAGGAATTATCGGACAGGATGACGTCACCGTCGATGCCCTCGATAAACACGCCCTTGACAAAGGCGGACGCGGTCACGATCAAGTCGTTCCCTTCTCTGCGCACGGTCAACGCAGGGTCTTGCAGCGCGTAATGTTTGGGAGGCGCGAACAGCGCGCAGCCTTGGCTGACGACACGCTCATCCGCGATCAAGACATACTGCAAATGCGCGGTAAAGGGATCAAAGTCAAACGGTTGCTCCTGGGTCCACAAAGCCGAAAGTGCAGGCACTTTTACGCTCTGCTCGCTTGATGCAAGCACGTTACCCTGCGCGTCGCGCACGGTAGCCACCACAAGCCCCGAAAATTCGTTTCTCGTGTCGTTTGTCACGCAAAGCTTATAACTGCACCGCTCTTCGTACGTACCGCTCTGCGCGTTAATATTGCCTCTGTACTGCACCATACCGTTTTCTTGACAGGACAGCAGCACAGGCGCGAAAAAGCGTTTTGCCGCGTACTGCAGCGCCTTGTAGCGTCCAAAGCAATCGATGCTTGCCCAGGAAGTGCCACCCCAAATATCGTTGAGCTGCCAGTAAAGCGCGCCCATGCATCTGCCGCGGTGGCGGCGCATGTGCTCGACGCGATAGCGCACCGAGTCGGCTTGATATTGCTGCGACGCGTATATCAACTGCTCTGTCGAGCCCGCGTAGGGATAGAACTTGGCAAGCTGCGAGAGCATCAATTCATTGCCGCCGCCCGAACGCTGGTGACGCTCCATGAGCGGTGCGCTGAGATTTGTATTGCCGCCCATAGCGTAGGTGCGCACGGTTTTGATACTCGGCAAGGATTGGAAGCCAAACTCGCTGACGTAGCGGTAAAAGCGGTTTCTGAAGGAAAGATGATCGGGATTCCAATCGTGGCAATCGCCGCAACCTTGGCCGTTGGGGTCTGCAAAGCCGCCAAGCGAGGTGGGCGAGGACGGAATATAGGCAATTTCGGGGCAAATGCGTGCCAAAACCGCAGGAATTTCCTTTTCAAAGAGATTCAGATATACCTGCTCCAGATGCTCTCTGTCGGTTCTGCCCGAGATCGCCACGTACTCGTGGAAATGCCACTCGATCTCGTTGTTGCCGCAAATGAGTCCTATGCAGGCGTGGTGACGGATGCGGCGCACGTTTTGCTCGACCTCGGTAAGCATGCTTTGCATCAGCTTCTGATCGGGATCATACACAGAGCAGGCAAACATCAGATCAAAAAAGACCACCAAGCCAAGCTCGTCACAAATATCGAAAAACCAATCGTCGGGATAATAACCGCCGCCCCACACGCGAATGGCGTTGAAATGCGAGTCCTTGCATTGCTGCAAAAGCGCACGCGTGCGCTCGGGGGTGATGCGGCTAAAAATATTATCCTCGGGAATATAATCCGCGCCCATGGCGAACATATCCACACCGTTGACGCGGTGATAAAAGCCGATGCCGTAGGAGTCAACCTCGCGCACCAGCTCCATTTGGCGAAGACCTACACGCAGCTCGCGGTCGTCAATGATTTCATCGTCTACAACCAGCCATGCCTGCACGGTATAGAGCGGCTGTTCACCCATGCCATTCGGCCACCAAAGCTGCGGATCTTGCACCTCGGTTTCAACCCCTAACGCCAAAGCGGAAACGCTGCCGTCGGGGGCGTTCAACCAAACCTCAGGTGTTCCGTTCCCTGCAAATTCCATCGTAGGAGTCAGAAAAACTCTGCTGCCCTCGTGCCTTTGCGTCACACGCACGTCCAAGATGCGCCCGCCTGCGGTATCCTCCAGCAAATACACGTCGCGCCAGATACCCGCATCGGGGAGTCTTGGTCCCCAGTCCCAACCCATCATACAATGCGCCTTGCGCAAATGAGGATATCCCTGCATACAATCGGTTGCGCCGAACAGCTTTTCCTGCGCGTCCCTCTCTGCTATGTACTTGGTGGGCGAATGGCAGATCACCTGCAAAGTGTTGTGCTCTGCCAAAAGAGCCGTCACGTCAAACGCATAGCGCAGGTGCATATTGTCGGTGTCTGCTACGTGCGTGCCGTTGAGATAGATGCTGCACAGCGTGTCCAGTCCCTCAAACACCAAGCTTGTGCGGGTCCCCTCGTCATACCAATCAAACGTGCGCGAAAAGGCATAGTCGTGCTCGGAAATTGCCAGATATATATCCTCGTTGTCCGCCACGTGCGGATCGGGCAAAAGCGCGTTATCCACGTGCAAAAACGAATACACCGAGCCGGGCACTTGCCCCTCTACGTCATAGCCGTTTCCCGTCATGCGCCATGTGCCGCCAAGATCGCATTTTCTCATTTGTTCATCTCCTTATAAGCTTGTCGTAAGCCTTGTACCACAGCGCCGCCCTTGCCCGTGGTGGTATCGGCATGCCAGAGCGCGCCGGCAATCGCTTCTTCCACGGCTTCGGCGGTCATATCAAACACGGGGTCAATAAAGCTATCACAAATTGTCGCATAGGTCTGCACGGCATGCTCTGCGGTATGCGGCACACGGTTTGCCGTAGAAAACGCGATTGCCACGTCACCGCTGCCGTTGCCCATATACGAGCCCGTGCGCGAAAGTCCCACACCCGCGCGGCGCGCCACTCGCCCAAGCTGTCTTTCCGAAAGCGGTGCGTCGGTGGCGATGATCATAATGATCGAGCCCTTGTCGGCAGCATTGTCACGCTCTGCGATCTCCCTGCCCACTTGTCTGCCGTCGATCATCAGCCGTCCCCTGCCGCCAAAGTTTGCAAGCACCAGCGCGCCTACGGTATACCTCTGTCCGTCAAGCGTCAGCACGCGCGACGCAGAGCCGATGCCGCCCTTAAAGCCAAGGCAGCACATACCCGTGCCTGCGCCCACCGCGCCCTCGGCAAAGGTGTCCGCGCAAGCATTGATCGCGTCCAGCACGTGCTGCTCGGTGACGTGCAAGCCGCGGATATCATTGAGTGTGCCGTCGTTGCACTCGCCAACAACGGGATTGACCGTGCCCCAAGCACCGCCGATCTCGGGATTTTGCGCCATCATGTATTTGACCACAGCGGTAAACGCCGTGCCAACGCCCAGCGTATTGGTCAGCACAATGGGCGTTTCAATGGTGCCAAGCTCGTTTATCTGCACAAGTCCCGCAGTCTTTCCGTAGCCGTTGAACACGTGCGACGCCGCCATGACCTTATCCGTAAACAGATTCCCGCCGTGCGGCTTGATGCAGGTCACGCCCGTGCGCACGTCATCGCCCTCATATAGCGTCACGTGCCCGACCGTCACGCCCGGCACGTCGGTAATCAGGTTTTTCTCTCCGCGCACACCGCGCCCAACCGTAAAAGGAGTGTTTGTAAGTCCCATGTTGCCCTCCTTGATGTTTCTTGCTTTCATTATACCCGAAACAAAATAGAAAATCAAGTAATAATCAAGAAAAGGGGCTAAGTCCGCCCCTTTTCTTATGCTTTTCAAATATGCTCGGCAAACAGATGCCCCAGCTGAATGGTGCTGCCTGCGTCGTAGTGGTAGATATCAGGCTCAGGCTGCGGCTCTTTATGCGTAGTCAAGCCTGCACTGATGGTATCCAGATAAATGCTGTTCGGTGTCTTTGCGGCGTAAGCGCGCTTGATGTCATTGATCTGCACGTAGAACGGCCAGATTTGGGAAATGCCTGCATCCACAAAGGTGCAATCATCGGCAAAATACTTCGCAAAGCCTTGGCGCAGATCGGCAAGTAAGGCTGCATAGCGACGCTCGTAATGCGGCACGTGCTGCTCCTCGCAGGCATCTGCCTCGCCCTGCATCCAGCACCAAGCCACGATCTCGGGCTCATAGCCCTTTTGCTCCAAAAGCGCAATGCTCTCGGTCAAAACCTTGCACATTTCGTTGTAGCACCAGCCAAAGTCGCGGTAATTTTCGGGAACTTGTGCGTCGTCGTGTGATGCGGGATTGTACGCAGCCTCGCCCAAGGGGGAGATCCAGTCGTGCCACAAAGAAGTGCCGCCGTAAGCGCACTTGACGATGCAATACTGCTCACCCGTATGCTTTTGATTGATAATCTCGGCAATGCCCACCTCGGGACCAAAGGTATTCTTTGTCAGCTCGGTGCAATTAAGCCCCGTTTTGACAAACCCATCGCTGTGCTTATCGTGCGAATAATAGTTGATCGGGATATTCTCATATCCGCGCATATACTCCGCAATCTTTTCTTCGGAAAAATAATCGGGCAGATATTGGCAATGCCCCACGCCCACCGCGTTGGATTGCCCCGTCAGCAGAATGATCTTTGCTTTTTTCATTTCACAATTCCCTTTCTTTGGGTGATGATTTATTATAGCATAAAAACTGCTGTGATGTCAACACAAAACTTGCCGAGGCTGAAAAATACAATACGCGTTGGGTTCTAAAGAACAGTAATAGAGTCAAAAAATAGCATCCGATGGAGAAAATTCTTCATCGGATGCTTCCTTTTTTCTGTGCCTTATTATACCACAAAATCGTCAAAAAGTCAAGTCTTGTAATTTATAAATTGTTGTGCTATAATAGGTCACTCTAATATGTAGAAGGGGGTATTAAGCAAAATGTCAAGTCTAACGTTGC
Source organism: Eubacteriales bacterium (assembly GCA_045587385.1). Lineage (GTDB taxonomy): Bacteria > Bacillota > Clostridia > Oscillospirales > CAG-272 > SVQP01. Next base: position 14,467 of record JAZNCE010000057.1, on the reverse strand, counting down.
AACAAAGAAAATCGGAAGTTGATTATTATATTGACAATGAAATATTTGAGGATGATAAATTGATATATTCTTTTGTTTGGCACCTATATAGCAATAGCGAAATATACGAGTGTATAAATTACGTAAAAAAGCTTTGTGCTCTTAACAACGAAAAATATCATGTCTATTATAAATTATGGTATGTTTCATTACTTTATCTGCGTGGATATTTCGAAGAAGCAAAACAAGAATTCTTTATGCTGCAGATAAACACTATTCCAGCGCACATCAAAGATTTTTATCTAAAGAGGCTTGGGTTTGATGAGTTATATGATAAATTCATCACGAAAGAAACAAAACATTTTGTTTTTCATATCCATCCGAGCAGATACGAAAATCAAGAGAATATCAATCACAAAATAGAACGCCGCGAATTAGGTTACAAATTGGTGGGTAAAGGCTTCTTTGGAATCTCTCTTGAAAGAAAAATCCATTATTTTTTGTGGGACAACGAAGATATGAAGAATTACTTTTGTAATTCTCAAACGTGCTCATGTTATGGTGTTATTCAAGAAGGAGAATACGAGAGAGACTGGCATGAGTCAACGCATGTTTACAACTACTTATATGGGCTGGAGAGGCCGAAGACATTTGTTTTGGAAGGGATAGCCGTGTATAACGATGGGCGAAAAGGCACTATTCGTTTGAGTTATGCTCAAGCAGCATATCAAAAGTTGGGCATATCTCCGAATATTCGTGAATGGTGGCAAGACGCAGAAGTGTTTAGAAAAACAAATTCTTGGATTACATATACAACAGCAGGATATTTCATATTAAAATTGCGAAATAAGTACGGAAAAGAAAAGCTCCTGCAATTGGCGAAATTTCAAACTTTTGAGGATGCTTGCCAGATATACGGTGAGAACGAGATTTTAGCCATTATTATTGAAACGGAAGAAGAAATTATGAATTTGCAATTAGTCGAGTAATGATAAAAGCCTCCGACATCGGAGGCTTTTACTTTGTTAAATTGCACCACCATAATGAGTGGTGAGTAAGTGCGCATTTCCTGATAGTTTTGAGTGATATGCTGTCTTTGACAGCGTGATATTTTTGCTAGCGCAAAAGTGATATTACTCTGCAGGCAGAGCAGTTATATTCTATTCGCCCATAAACTTGCGTAGCAAATACCACTCGTCGCAAGACGAATATCACTGCGTAAGCAAGAATTTCGCCTTTGGCGAAATATACTCGCCGGGAGGCGAATAGAGTTGGCGTTGCGTCCTTAGGGACACAACGCCTATGCCTCGGGCTTTTGATGTAAAGTTACTCCCCTGCCAATGCGCGCAAGAGGTAGGAATGCACGTTATAGACTGTGTCGTCGTCCTCGGTAAAGGTGATGGTGCTGGTCACGATGTGGTGCGTCAGCTCCTTTGCATAGTCCTCACCCTTTGCCTCTTCCAGCATGCAGAGCAGCTGATAGTCCTCAATGCCCTCGCGCATGCAGATCAAGCGCAGCGAAGGAATGGGATCAAGCTGACCGTACACCGCTCCGGGATAGATCAGAATACCGTCTCCGGGGCCTTCCTTGGGGAACGGGCAGCGCATGGTAAAGGTGTTACCGCCAACGCCCTCATAGTTGGCAACGTGCCAATAAAGGAAACCTGTCACGTCAAGCTCATAGCAGGTCCAGAACATGGTGCGCGCCTGGGTTCCGTCGCTGTAAAGCAGAATGTTCTGATAGGGTGCGGTGTACGCGGGCACGCAGGAAACGTACGCCCACAAATCTCCGCCCTTTTCGGTGATATAGCCCTTGATGCGCTCCTCAAACTCGCCAAAACGCTTATCCTGCTTGGCGGTGTGCGTGAATAGCGCACCGGGGGTCTTTTCCAGCACTCTGGGGGTAAAGCAGAAGAACTTGGGACACCAGATATTGACGTATCTGGACATGAAGTCGATCTGATCCTTGGCTTTATCGGCAGTATAGCTGATGTTCATCTCAAACGGCGAGACCATACGGTAATCCGTCCAGCCCCAATTGTTGAGCAGCATTTCCGCTTCCTCTTTAAGCTTGGTCACGCTGTTCTTGCCCGTGGGGTCACCGATATTGGGACGCGACACGCCCGGCTCGTCCTGACCGTAGAAGTACAGCTTTTCCTTGAGAACAGGATCGTTCTTGAACATGTCGTACTGCTCTTTCGCGGTCACGCGGATGGTGGTCACGCGCGGATTTTTCAGCCATTCCGCACCAAAGTCAACCGTACCCGTGGGGGTAATGCGGTATTTGAGCAAGAAATCGGCGGTTGCCTTGAGAATATCGTAATCGGACGCATTGAAGCCGAAGTTTGCATACTGCTCCAGAATTTTATTCTGCCAGATTAAGAAGGTGGTATCCAGCGCGGTCTCTTCGGACAGCGTGACGTTATACACGTAGGTGTACACGTTCGCCATCTTGATGCACGCACCGGTATCCGCATCACAGATCTCAATGGTTGCCACGTACGCACCGGGAACGGTATCGGGCGTGGTGATCGCCTGCACGACGAATGCGCGCGAGGTATCGCGATAGGGGTACTTCTCAGGCTCCCAAGGCTTATAAGAGTAAGGGCCAACACTCACCCAAGGGCCTTCCTCGTAGTTGCCGCCCTCGGTCTTGGAAATATACGCGTCATACGGTACGACAGCGTCGGGATATACGGGATTGCCCGGGAACTTCATATCCACGTAGCCGTCCTCCACGTAATATTCCACGCCAAGCTCTGTAGTCAGCGTGTCACCGTTTGCGTTGGTGAAATCCGAGATCTTGACCGTAATTCTCTTCTCCACGGGAGAATGCACGAAGAACTGGCAGCCCTCCATTTCGTTTTTACCCATCTGCATGACGTAGGTGGGATCACCGTCGCGCACGATGGTGTATCTGTCGATCTTCTCGGTGATGTGGTCAAACCACAAAAGGAACGTGGGATCATCATTGGGAGCGGTGGGCAGTTCCTTGTCGGGAATGGGATCGTACGCCGACATATCCATAGAAGAGCCATATCCCAGCTCGTACTGCGCCAGAGGATCCACGGGCGCGGGGGGCTCGGTGGTCTGCTCCTCGGTCGTAGGCGCATCGGTGACCTGCTCGGTACTCTCGGGCTCGGTCTCGGTGGGCTGCTCGGTGGGCTGTTCGGTTGTTTGTTCAATCGCTTCGGTCACGGGATCGGTATCAGTATCGTAAGAGTGCTCCCCTCCCGTGCAAGCAGACAACAGCATCACGGCTGCCAATGCAAGCAGCAAAATGCTTGTGATTTTTAGCTTCATAGCGCGATCACTTGGAAGCGTAAACAGCCTTAATGGTATCGATCACGGCTTCAAGCTCATGGGGCTTGACCTTTTCGGGGAAAGTGCCGGCCTTGACGCAGTCTGCGAAATAGCGCAGCTCGTTGTAGTAGCCGTCGGACTGAGGCACGTAGCAGCCCTCTTCAATGCTGCTTGCCGTGTTCATATCCTGCGTGGTCCAGTCTTCCTTGTAGATCTTCAGACCCGCGCCGTTGAACTCCAGTACGGCGTGCTCAAACTGCATACGGTAGGTTGCCGAGAACTGTACGGGCGCGTGGAACCAAGCTGCCTCGCAAGCGACGCGTGCGTCACCGTACTTGTAGATAGCGTGCACGTAATCCATACCGTGGAACACGTGCTCGATCTCGGGCTTGCCAAGGGTGTAAACCAAGAAATCCAGATCGTGAATGTGCAAATCAAAAGGCACCATACCGCTGCGCTCTGCATCCTGCATCCAGTTATCCCAGCTTGCAACGGGAATCGCACCGATTCTCGTCATGGTACCGCTGACCAGCTTGCCGTATCTGCCGGTGTCAATGCTGTCCTTGAGATATACGTACTCGGGCCACCAACGCAGCACCTGCGCGATCATAAAGCACTTGCCATTCTTCTCTGCGGTCTCATAAGCGCGGGCTACTTCCTCGCGGTGCAGCGCGATGGGCTTTTCGGACACCACGTGAATGCCCTTCTCCAAAGCTTTGACGGCAAAATCCACGTGCAGGTAAGTAGGCAGCGTGATATCCAGGATATCGATCTGCTCGTTTGCCAGCATCTCGTCAAAATCGGTGTACTTGCGCGCGGTGATCTTGCTGTCGTAACGATCCATCATCTCGGGACGAATGTCGCAGATCGCAACCAGCTCCACGTCCTCCATGCGCGTCCAAGCGTCTACGTGAACGGCACTGATACCGCCCATACCAACTTCTGCTACTCTGAGTTTCATAATAACCTCCCTGCCGCCCATGACGGCTTGCATATAAAATTTTACAAGATACAGTATAACACAAACTCCCCCTGTTGTCAATCAACAAGGGGAATTTTTGTACTTTTCTCAGCTACCGAATCCCAAATACTCGTCGGGTATCTCAGGCTCGCCGTACGGATTGTAAAACAGCGTAATATCAAAATAGTTAGTCGTGCGGTACAGCTTGCTGTTTTTGTAATAGCGTTCAGTCAGCACTACACCGTAGTTGTTGTAATCGTATTCGTACGTACCCATGGTACGTTCAATTGTGGCAGAGGACGGAAAAATCGGTTTTTCCGTGGCGCGCTCAAGGATATTGCCATGCTCGTCATACTTGGTCGTCTGAATATAATAATACTCGTTGCCCTGCTGTCGCTTGTATCGGACCTCTCTGCCAAGCGCGTCATATTCCCACGTATCCGTGACGTCACCCGATTCCAGTTTGATCATATTCCCGTTCTGATCGTATTCGTACGCATACGTAAAGGTCCTTTTTCCTGCAAAAAACACGTCATTTTTCTCGGTCCAAACCACGTCGCCGTGTTCGTTATATTCGTGAGAATAATACAGATACTCCTCACCGTATGCACTGGTGTAGGTTTCGTGGGTCACGTTGCCTTTTTCGTCATATGTAAACTCGGCAGTCTTACCGCTCGGCTCGGTCACCTTGATAATATTGTCATTCTCATCATATTCATAAAGTATTGCACTTCCCTCGCCTTTGCCAAATTTGATCACGCGGTTTTGCTCATCGTATTCATACCAAGTAACGTTCGTGGAAACGGGGTGAACGCCATTATCCACGGAGTGCGTGATCTTGACAATTCTGCCGTATGCATCGTATTCATACAGCGTTTCTGTATCCTCTGCAAAGTCAGTTGTAGTCTTACGCGCATAGCGGAATACAAAGTGCGAAAGATACTGTGCCGCCTCGGGGTGATCCTTGATGGTCAAAAAGGCATCGTACGCCTCCTGCGTTTTGCCGTCCTCCAAGAGCTGCACGGCTTGCTTGAGCGTTTTTTGGGTTTCTCTTTGCTCCTTGGTTGCCGCGCACCCCGCAAAAAAGGTCGCGCACAGCAGCAAGCAAAGCGTCAAAGTCAAAAAATTTTTCATGTTTTTCTCCTTTTTGAGTGACTTCGCTCTATATAACAAGTAAATCATGCGAAAAGTTCGCTTTTTTGAAAAAAACTATCTTTTTTCTATTTTTTTATCCACTTGCCCGCAAAGGAAAACAACGCCTCTGACATGGGATCAAAATCCACCTCGCCGCCGCGCTTGAGATGCAAGAACGTGTTGACGATTGCCCGCTCCTCGGGCTCGACCGCGCCAAGCAGCTCGGTTTGCGAGCGCACGTAACGCCCCGTTTGCCGATAGGCGATCGCCTGCACGACAAAGGACGCGGATTTATAAAGTCCACACAGTGCGTCGGTATCACGCGCATGCAGCATATTGTGCGCACAGCCGTGGTAGATATTGCACGCGCCGATCCTGATCGCACGGTCGATTGCCGCATTGTCTATCAGCGCAAGCAGCGCGTCAAGGCTGCCCAAAATCGGTGTCGTATCACAACAAAACTGGAACAGATCGGACGGCTCCCAAGATAAAATTTCGTCCTTGCCCGAAATAAAGCCGCAGATCAGCTCTCTGTGCGGCAGCGCATCCAGCATTTGGCGGTAAGCTGCAAGATCAGCAGCGGTCAGCTCATCCAAGATCACAACCACGTCAATATCGCTGCTCTCGGTCGCCTCACCTCGCGCATAGCTGCCCTGCAAGCCCACAAACCACACGCGACGTGCAAAGGTCTGCTCCAAAGCCGCACAAAAAAGACGCATATAAGATTGCATTTCGATCATACCGTCACCGCCTTTCCAAGGTCAATTTTATCAAATTTTCACGCTCGCTGTGCCGTCTTCACCGTAGGTGATGCGATCCCCCTCGGCGCTCAGCGCGTCCACGTAGGCAAGATACGCTTCTTTAGAGTCAAAGAGCGGCTGATAATCCGCCACAATCTGCTTGGCGCGGCTTGCACCCTCACTCAAAAGCAGCTTAATCATGGCAAGCTGCCACTTGGCGTTGGTCACGCAGGCACGCTCGGCATCCGCGATTTGGTAATCGTTGCCGTGGCTCTTACCGATCGCGCCACCCGCATACGGGTGTACCACGGGCATAATGCAACAAAGGTCGCCCATATCCGTGCTGCCCGTGCCCATGCGGGGCACCTCATAAAACTGCTCACCCGGGCAAACCAGCGCAAAAGCATCCTTTGCCACCTGCACCATACCGGGATCGTTATGCAGCGGCGCATAGCCCGGAATATCAATGATCTCCACGTTTGCGCCAAGAGAGAGTGCCGCGCCCGTCAACGCGCGATTGACCTTTTTGTTGGCACTGACAATGGCATCAAACGAGCTGCCGCGCACGTAGCTTTCCATGCGCACGGTTTCGGGAATGGCATTGACCATATCACCGCCGTGCGTGATGATGGGATGCACGCGGATCAGCTCCGACTCACGGAAGGTCTCGCGGATGGCGTTGACCGCGTTCAGACCGCAATTTGCCGCATAAAGCGCGTTGCAGCCCTCCCAAGGTGCACCGCCCGCGTGGGACGCGCGGCCTTTATATACGACATTCTTGGCAATACAGCCCACAGAGCCGCCGTCCACGGCATACGCGCCCGAGGTGTGCACCATGAACGCAAGATCCACACCGTCAAAGAGTCCGCGCGACAAAAATTCGCTCTTGCCGCCAAAATATCGGATCTTGCCCTGCGCTTTGAGCATGGAGCGGTATTCAATCTCCAAAAGCTCCTCGGCAGGCACGGCACAAAGGCGGATCTTGCCGCAAAGTCCTTCCAAAACCGCAGGCTCGGTCAGCGCAGCGGCAATACCGAGCAGCGTTGCACTTTGCGCGTTGTGGCCGCAGGAGTGCACCGCCCCCGTTTCGGGATCAGCCTCGGGGTGCGCGGGGCAAATGATGGAGTCCAGCTCCCCAAGCACCAAAAGCACAGGCCCTTCCCTGCCCGTGTCGATCTGTGCGGTAAAGCCCGTAATGCCCTGCGCCTTAACGATATCGTACCCCAGCTTCAAAAAATTCTCTTCCATATAAGCCGAGGTCTTGTATTCCTTATACCCTGTTTCTGGATGCTGCCAGATATACCGCTCGGCATCCAAAATCAAATTTCTGTACTTATCAACTGCACGTATGATCTTTTCCATACTCACACCAACCTTTCAAGCATAGTGTTTCCCAAAATCAGTCAAATTCGTGTCTGTGCGCCATAAAAAAAACAAAATATCTGCGCACGTTCGGCAGCTCGGTCCATTTGCACACCTGCGCGGGATAGTCGTCCAGATTATAGATCTTGGCGCGGTGCATGGAGAGGAATACGGGCGAGTGCGTGGCAATGATAAACTGGCTGCGCGTGGCGCGCGCGGTCGCAGCAATATAATCGGCAAGCTCGATCTGTCGCTCGATCGACAGGCTGTTTTCGGGCTCGTCGAGAAAATACACCGCGTCCTCGTCAATGCGGTCAAGAAAATAGCGCATGGCGGTCTCACCGTTGGAGCAAAGGTCAATATCGTTGACCACACGCTTTTTGATGTAGCTCGACTGCGATTTTTTGGGCGAAATGATCTCACGCACCTCGCGCCACCGTTCGTAATCATCAAGCCCGTGCATCTGCCCGATCTCGGGATCATACGCCATTTGGCGGTGCACGGCAACGTACTTGTCAAACAGCTCGTTGCGCTGATCGTCAATGCCTTCATTGATCGAGCGCGCCTTGAGCGCGTAATCGAACACGTCGTCGCTGGTCAGCACGTAAGAGGCGCGCGGCATTTTGGCATAGTCCACCGCACACATGCCCACAAAGGTGTTAAACAGGGGCGCGTCGTTAAACTCGGAATAGCGCACAGCACCCATTTTGCGTGCCAGCACGTTGAGCAGCGTGGACTTACCCGAGCCGTTTCCGCCGTAAAGCATGGTAATATCGTCAAATCTCACCTCGCGCAATCCCTTTTCGGGAAATATCTTGAACGGATAAAACGTGCTAAAGCAGGTGCGCTTCTCGTTCTTGATGAATTCAATTTCCGCAATCTCGCTTGGCAAGATCAGATTTCTTACGTATACCATGGGCTCACCTCCTGTCGTTTTCATTATACCATACCCTCCTGGCAAAGTCAAGTATGGAAAGACCCCACGGCTCAGAGCCGTGGGGCGGTAAATTGTTCTTAATTATTCTCTTGCTCTTTCTGCTTAGCAATCATTTCGATTGCGTCGGGAGTCAGGGAATCCGCAACCTTGCGCTTAAGGACGCCGATGATCTTTTTCAGCGGATGCTTAATGTGCTCGGGATCGACGCGGTGGTTACCGTGTGCAACGGCTGCCTTGCGAACGATATCCTTGTTCTGATGATGGTCACGCGTAGGAACCAAAACGATATCGCCCTCATGGAGCTGTTCTCCGTTGGGATCGTAACGGTAAACCTTATTTTTGTGTGCACGCTCGGGCCATACGATACCGATGACCTCGACGCCGGGCTCCTCCGGAGCAACCTCAAATTGATCATCGTCATCCGGCACAAACTCGATCTGCTCAAGATCGATATCGGGCTGCGTCATAGCCTCTTCCAAAAGTCCCTCGTCAACCTCTTCCAAAATCACGGGCTCTTCGATAATTTCCTCGGGCTCGGCATAGATCTCGTCGAAGTTATCAACCTTGATCTCAAACACGTACAGAATTTTGGTATTGGTAGGGATAAAGAAGCTGGTCATGGTCTCGTCCTTATTTTCGGACATCAGGACGGGAGATTGAATGGTATCACGAATGCCAAGCATTTCGGTAAAGGTCTGAATGGGCACGATCTGATAACCCTCATAATCAAATTCGCCGTGCATTCTCTGGATAAACGAGCCGTACTGGCGCTGAATCTTGCGGATCTTGGCAGCATAGGTAATATCCTCGTTGGTGGTCAGGTGCATGAAAATCAGAAGCGCAATGGCTACAAAACCTGCAAGGCTTGCGCAAACGATGCCGCACACCAAAAAGAAGCACTTATTCGCCCCCGCCTGATATTCAAGCACCTTGATCTCGTTTGCGGGAGAAGAAGAGGTACTGTAAATATTGAAGGTTTCCTCGGCAAGAGGGATATTGAGCGAGGTGGTGTATCTGTTCTGGCTGTCAATATTCAGCTGCTCACCCGTGCTGACCATTTCCACATCCAACGTGAGGATCAGCGTAGAGGTAGAATTCTTGAGCTCGTAAGTATCCACGAACGTCTGTGCGATTGCGTTGTAAGCCTCAAAGTCGATCAACACAGTCTCGTCGATCTTTACGCAGGGAGTATTTTGCGCGGTGGCACTCTTGAGCGGAACAATGATCTCTTCGGTCTCGTAATAAGGCGTTCCCGCATCCTTGCTGGCAATGAGCAGCTTTGCGGTGATCTGATACTTGTATTCCAAGTCAAGATCCGAAGTGCCCAAGCAGAGATCATACAAAAACTCCGCTTCAATCTTTTCTGTCAGCGAGGTGATGTAGGATTGATCCTTCCCTATCCATTCCTCCGTGAAGAATGCATTGTCGGTATACTGCACCCGATAGTCTATTTGGCTGTTCTCCTTATATTCTATCTGATACGTACGGTTCATTTGGTTATAGACCAAGAACGAACCCAGTGCCAATGCCACAAGCACGCCCATCGTAATCAACTGGATCAATGTCCACTTTTTACGATTTCGTTTATATTCCTGTCGTCTTTGAATTTCAAGCTCGGACATAGTACTCTCCTTTCATTTCAGCGTTTGAACAGGCTACGCATCCAGATGGTGGGATACCCCAGATACGGAACCTTGTAGTTGACGACACCCACAATGTCGGAATCCACGATAAAGCCTGCATCGTTATCCTCATTGGCATCGCCCTTGGTATAATAACGGGTCACCCCGTTGATGATTTCTATTTTCACAACTCTGTGAACGGTCACAACGTTGTTTTTGTCAAACACAATGACTTGACCCTGCTCTACGGCATGGTCATCGTAGCGTTCAAAAATCGCTACGTCAGCTTTGTTCAGCTCTCCCGTCATGGATTCGGTAGCAATCACGAGAGCGCCGTATTTGAATTGGTTGGAAACAAGCATGACGGTGCCTGTCAGAATGATCAGCACCACAACAGTCAGAACTGTGGATGCGATACGTGCAACACGCGAGGTGTTGCCAAGCGCGAATCTTTTCTTTTTCTCATACAAGGAGTCGATATAGAGATAGATCGCAATTGGAAGCAGCAGCCTGACAAAATTCAGCAGCGTTTCGGCAATTCCCGATCTGACCGGAAAGATATACAGATGCAGGGTTGTAATTGCTCTGAACACCAGACCGGGATAAATGCCGTATCGCTTAGAAAGATATTGATACAAAAAATTAGAAAGTATGGCAGGCAACAGCGCCCCTGCTACCAACTCCATAAATTTGTTAAAAGAGGTTACGGACGGGATATTGGAAACGATCAACATATCTGCTACCACACAAGCAAAATAGCAAAACATCTTTGCAAGCTTGCTTTGCTGCGCCATCATCACGGCTCTGATGATCTCGGTACACGCAATTATGGCTGCAATCGGCAGGATATACTTGAGAAAAATATTGAAGCTGAATTTATACAGATTGATAATAAATCCAAACTTTAATCCCGAGAGATAATACAGCATCACGTAAACCAACGCAATGACCGTCATGATCATCAGCACTTGGTTTTTGTTGATGGAGTAAATCTCCCTTTTTTTGATCATTAAAGGAACAAATACCGCTGCGGGGAGCAGAAGAATGGCTGCAACGATTCTTCCGCTCTCACCAAGCGGCAAAAACAGCGCAAGCAGGAGGGCGGCGAAAACGGACACCGAAACAATTTGTATGGTTTTCTTGTCGGTCATAGCCGTCCTCCTTATGCTTTGTAAAATGTCAAACTGACGTCTTTGAATTTATTATTCTACAGACACAACGTCAAAGTTAACCGTAAAGGTTGCCGAATGTGTCTCTGTGGGAGTTTCATTGAGAGTGATGGTTACAAGAACGTATTCCACTCCGCTTGTGTCTCCGGTCTTTTTGCTAATTGTTTTTGCGCCATGTAGACCGAGTGCGTCTCCGGAAGCATTAGACCATTCCCATGTTGCGCTGAAAACGGGATCATGATCTGCATCGCCGTTGTCAATCGTGATATTAGTAACGTCAGGAGTAACCTTAGCATCAAATTCAACGTGCTCATTGTAAATAGGAAGGAGAACCTTTACGGTATTACCTTCAGTAGTGAAAGCGGTACATGTAATGTTAGCAGTATCGTTTTCATTTTCATAGGTAACATTTGCCTTATGACCCGTGTCATCTTGCATAATAACGGCTTGACCGAAGTATACATCTCCGTCAAATTCCGCCTCTGCAATCGAGATATCTGCGCCGAGGTTACCGTTAATAGCCAATTCGTCAGTCAATGCAGCGTAACCGACACCGAGCAGCATAGCTGCAACAAGCAAAAATGCTGCTACTACAAACTTTCTGTTTTTCATGTTTTTTCTTCCTTTCTGAAAAAAAATTCTATACGTAAGGGGGCGCCTTAAATATATTCTGTTTGGATTGGGAGCTTATCCCGGGAATGCCTGATTGTAATAATCAAGCGCGGTCTGAATCTTCTTAATTGCGTAAATGATCTCTGCTCTGGTATACGTATTACGAACCACCTTGAATTCCTGACCGTTATTATGATTAACATAGAACTTTTCAGCTTCATAGAAAGCTGCTCTCAAGCCCTCAACAGCCGGGTCATTGGAACCTTGATGCTGTTGAATAATTCTGTATACCTTTCTGAAGATATCAGTATTATCGATCAGATTGAAAATGTCCTGGTCTTCTGCGGAAATCAGTTGCTCCATCTTGTTCATAATGTCATACTGGTCACCGCCGCCCACCTGACCGACATTGTAGGTAATACCGTCTGCCATTTCATAGGTCTTAAAGGTTGCGATCCAGTTGGCATAATCTATGGTACCATCCGTCCCGACAGGTGCAGTCCCCTCGTAAAGCTCACCAACTTGATACCAATCATCTCCCATCGCATTGGCACCCTCGGAATATGCAATTGCGTAAACCGTGGGTCTTGTACCGGGAGTCAGCGGTTCTACCGTGATATACAGCGTATATTCACATCCGTTCTTTCCGCCACCGTTGTAATTGTCACCCGTAACGGTATCGTTATCCAGGTTTTCTCTTCTGATAACAACACTCGCTTGTCGCTCCATACCATCAATATTGACCATCAGATCCTCAAACAGTGAAGCAAACACCTCGGGATGACTCTCCGTGGAGATGGACACGCCGCCGTTCGATGCATAGACCTGCTCTAAGGCAGCCTTGAGTTGCTCGTAGCTGTTGGGGGATTTAACATTGTTCAGCACTGCCAAAAATTCATCGTGCACTGCGTCCATACGAATATCAAAATAAAAATTGATCATGGTACGGCAAACGTTCTGAGCATTCGCGCCGTATGTATACGTCACGTAAAAATCACGCTCTGTCTGCGGCGGAACCCAGTCATCCTGATTAAAGCTCTGATAATTGTCTGTCGAGTGGTCCTTCGTCATAATGCTAATGCCATTATTAACATCTACCAGCGAATTTTGATAGATATTATTGGTTAGTCTCGGACCAATATACCAATAAGTCACGTCTGTATTATTGTGTACAGTAATTTTATAGGTAACTGAACCGCCACTTCTCGAAGCATCCACCGTTGTAATGTGATTGGTAGGCAACTCGTATGCGTTCTCTGAATTAGTCGCGTTTGAGGCACTTATCAGTTCAACGCTTTTGATATAAACACCTTTGTATGGTTTTCCCTCTGCGCTTGCCTGACCGGTCAGAGAGAGGTGATCTGTTAGTTGTGCATAACCAACCGCAAGAAAGCCGGTCATACACACCAACACTGCAGCCAGAAGTAAACAGTAGGCACGCTTCATACCGGTCCCTCCTTACATATTCCATCTTTTGCTGAAACACCGTTGCCTCGGTCCCCATGCTTATCTTAAATCGAAATATCGCAACCAAAAATCAATCGTTTTGAATCATTCGACACACATATTTGTATTTTATCATATTTTTCTCTTTTTGTCAATATTATGAAAAAAAGCCTAAGCAATATCTTTTTCGTATTATCTGTGAACCTATCATCCACACAAAAAACAAAGCAGGGCTTGAGCAAACCTTTGTTTTGCCCAAGCCCTCATCATCTGTCAAATTTATCGAATAATATCACCCACACCGTTAAGCACGTACTTGGGGCGGTAAGGGAAGTTGTCAATGTCCTCGGGCGAGGTCACACCGCTGAGCACCAGCACGGTGTCCACGTTGGATTCAATGCCCGCAATGATATCGGTGTCCATTCTGTCGCCGATAAAGGCAATGTCGCTACTGTGACAGCCCAGCATTCTAAGACCGTGGCGCAGCATCAAGGGGTTGGGCTTGCCCACAAAATAGGTCTTTTTGCCGGTTGCGATCTCAATGGGAGCCACCAGCGAGCCGGTTGCGGGCATAATGCCCTTCTCGGTCACGCCAATGGTATCGGGGTTTGCACCGATCAGCTTAGCGCCGTTGTTGACAAGCGCGATCGCCTTTTCCAGCTTTTCAAAGCAATACGTGCGCGTCTCACCAATGACCACGTAGTCGGGATTGATGTCGTTCATATATATGCCCTTATCGTAAAGCGCCTTGGAGAGTGCCGCCTCACCGATGACGTACGCCGTGCATCCGGGAGCTTGCGCGTGCAAAAACTCTGCGGTCGCCATCGCACTGGTATAAAAATGGTCGGCGGAAATGCTCAGACCCATACGCTCCAGCTTCATGCTCAGCTCGTGCGGGGTTCTTTCGGGGCTGTTTGTCAGGAAGACGAACTTTTTGTCGTGCTCGATCATCCAATTCACAAACTCACGAACGCCCTCCAAAATCTCGTTGCCGTGATAGATCACGCCGTCCATGTCGCATATAAAGCCTTTTTTCTCAAGAATTTCCTTCATTTTTGTTCTCCTATAGCCGAAGAGAGCCGAACTCACACGGTTTTGAGCGGCAAATATCTGCACCTGCTACAGAGAAAATACTCGCAATATCTTATATTGCTTCGCATTTTCTCTTTGCATCTGCGAAATATTTGCTCGCGCAAAACTGC
>JAZNCE010000056.1:0-13007 GCA_045587385.1 Eubacteriales bacterium | reverse complement strand
TCATTCCAGACTAAGAAAGGATTATAATAATGGCAAAAAAGAAGTTACCTATAAAAGTCAGCCATGAGGAAGCTCACGTCAAAGATTTTTTTGACATGATATCTCCGGCGACTATGAAATTCAATGCCGATCATTTTATCTGCGGTGACACTTATCGCTCGGTATGGGCTGTCCGTGAATATCCTCCGCAGACAAGCGATCAGGCAATCCTTTGCCACCTCGGTGACAAGGAAAACGTAACCCTCCACATCTATTCTCGCTACGTGGATAACGTGGAACAGCGCAAGATCTTCCAAAACGCAACGAGAAAGAACCGTATGCTCTCCACCTCCGATGACGTTCAGGAAGCGGTAACCGCCGAAGGCAACATGGAGGACGTGGTAACGCTTCTCTCCGAACTTCGTAAGAACAAGGAACCGCTTCTGCATTGCGCGGTGTTCATTGAGCTGTCAGCAACCTCCTTGGATAAGCTGAAGGAGATTCAGACCGAGGTCAATATGGAGCTGACAAGAGAGCGAATCACTGTAGACCGCCTGACTCTCCGTCAACAGGAAGGATTCAAAGCCTGTATGCCGTGCGGATATAACGCATTCGCATCGCTCTTTGAACGAGTGCTTCCCGCGTCCGCCGTGGCGAACCTGTATCCGTTTAACTATTCCGGCAAGACCGATCCCAACGGCTTCTATATCGGCAAGGACAGATACGGAACCAATATCCTCGTTGACTTCGATCGCCGTAGCGATGACAAGACCAACTCAAACATCCTTATCCTCGGCAACTCCGGACAAGGTAAGTCCTACCTTCTGAAGCTCCTGCTCGTGTCTCTCCACCAAGCCGGTAAATCTCTCATTACCTTGGATGCGGAGCAAGAGTATGAAGACCTCTGTCGCAATCTCGGCGGTTGCTATATCGACCTCATGAGTGGCAAGTATATCATCAATCCCTTGCAGCCCAAACGCTGGTCCGATGAGAACGAGATTCCCGACGAGGACGCTCCCGAAACCTTCCGCAAGTCCACGATGCTTAGTCAGCACATCTCCTACCTTAAAGACTTCTTCCGTTCCTACAAGGATTTCTCCGACGCACACATCGATGCGCTCGAGATCCTCGTAACGAAGCTGTACAACAACTTCGGCATCAACGACTACACCGACTTCTCCAAGGTTAAAAATACCGACTATCCGATTATGGAAGACCTGTATGCCTTAGCTGAGGAAGAGTTCAACAAGTACGAGGCAGGCTCCAAGTCGCTCTTCACCGAAGAACTGCTCCGTGAAATCTGTCTCGGCATCAACTCCATGTGCAAGGGTGCTGAGAGCAAGTTCTTCAACGGACACACCAACATCACCGACGATAAGTTTATCTGCTTCGGTGTTAAGGGACTCATGGACAGCAATAAGAAGCTGAAGGACGCAATGCTCTTCAACATCCTGTCCTATATGAATCACAACCTCTTGACGCACGGCAACACGGTAGCGTCCATCGACGAGCTGTATCTGTTTCTCACGAACATGACGGCCATCGAGTATATCCGTAACGCCTCCAAGCGTGTCCGTAAAAAGGATTCTGCCATCATCCTCGCATCACAGAACATCGAGGACTTCCTCATCAGCGGTATTCGTGAGTTTACGAAGCCGCTGTTTTCTATTCCCACGCATCACTTCCTGTTCAATCCCGGCAACGTGGGTCCCCGTGAATTTATGGATGTGCTGCAGATCGAGCAAGCGGAATACGATCTCATCAAGTTCCCCGAGCGAGGAACCTGTCTTTACAAGTGCGGTAACGAGCGTTATCTCTTGCAGGTCATCGCTCCCGAATACAAGGCAAAGCTGTTCGGTAACGCGGGTGGTAGATGAGACGGAATGCTAATGAGTCGGAAAGCAATCACTGCACTTATACAGTATATTTATGGAACTGATTAATATGGCTTTGATCAAAGGTTATTATACGTTGTTGGGAGTATTCGTATTGGAGTAGTTGTTTTCATATATGAATAGAAAGTTCAGATAATCTCATAGTTTTATCAAGTAATGCGGTTGAAGATAATTTGAACGTTTCGCTAAAATCAAAAAGTATTATATATTGACTTATAAACACAGTTGTGATATGATATATCTGTGCTTATAAGGAGGTATCATTATGAAAAAAATTTCTTTTCTCTTGGCGGCGTTAATGCTTGTTTTGGCGGTTTCTTGTGAAGCAGAAAATAATGCTTCTGCACCCGAGAAATCCGAAATTTCTATTACAGAAATCTTTTCTGAACCCGAGGAAGAAAGCGAAACCGTAGAATATTCTCCCGAAGAAAGCTTTGATGTCTATATCAAAGAAGACGGCACTTGTGCCATTTCTTCTTACAAAGGTAATGACCCCATAGTTAAGGTTCCTAAAACTATAAACGGGATCGCGGTTACCGAAATTGGTCCACATGGGTTGACCTCTTCAAAAATACAAGTGGTTTATCTACCCGAAGGTGTCGAAAAAATAGGTAGTTACGCTCTTTCCAACAAGAATCTTAAAAAAGCAGTTTTACCCGAAGGTCTTAAGTATATCGGTGAAGCAGCATTTTCTGGTTGCATTGCCTTGGAAGAAATTACATTTCCCTCTTCCTTATCGTATATATATAACAGTGCGTTTGTAGATTGCAGATCTCTTAAGACTATAGAAATCCCGTCTTCGGTTAAAAAAATCGGTAGTGAGGCATTTATCGGATGCGGATTTGAAACCATTGTTTTAAATGAAGGTCTTGAAAGTATAGGCCCCAGAGCATTTGCTTTATGTCCGATAACCGAAATCACCTTGCCCTCAACTGTTAAAAATATGTACGCTGGTGCCTTCAGTCATTGCAGCAACTTAACAAAAGTCGTTCTCAACGAGGGACTTGAAAGTATTGGTTATCAGACTTTTGACGGAACGAATATCACTGTAATTACTATTCCTTCAACAGTAACTGAGATGGACGAGCGTGCTTTTCAGGGATGCTACTCTGTGAAAAAGGTTTATTTCGAAGGCAACGCGCCCGAAAACTATTCCACAGCAGAAACTCAAGTATACATGAAAAATGAGGATTATACTATATACTACCGCGAAGGCTCGAAAGGTTTTACCGCTCCCGAATGGTACGGTTACAAAACAGAAATTTGGAAATAGGAAATATGAGGCGATTACCGCCTCATATTTATTTTCCTCATTTTATAATGGTCATAGATTGTTAATTTAATTCAAACAACTACTTTTGGAGATTGTTTCAATGTTCACCTCTGTATCGTCAATAAGCAGATATGTATCATATGCCTTTGAACTAACCTTGTTTCCTACCTCGATATCAGCAAGAATAGGTAATGTGGCCCAATTAATAAGCCATTCCGTATTTACTATAATATGATTAAACATATGTTTTAACGCTTTGAAACCAATAAGAGACTTCTTGGATGCGGTTTCCAGTTTGGTACCCTTAAGTCTATCAGCTTCTGCATCTAATCTTTCTTTTATATGAGAAGAGGCATTTTCAAACATTAAACAAGGGGTTTCATATACACTTACAGAAAAATACGCTGCTTGAAATATGTCAATCGCCAGATTAATATTTGCAATTAATGGTATAGAGGTGAACAAAGCCTCTAATGTGTTGATCAGCAATTGTTCTCCGTAGTCAAGTAACAATCCCCACTCTAGTACTTTATGCATTCCAAAAAGTAATTCTGCATCGGAGTTGATACGTTTTCTGCTTTCGGGTGTAGGTATACCGTCAACTTTGTAATATTTAATTCTTGAGGTATATGGCAAAAAGTATCTCGGCCTATCGTTGACTATATTGTAGTATATATCATCTTTTGCCAAATAATATTTCCCTACGGAATCAAAAGTATTTTCATAATAAATACTCTTAACAAAATAAACTACGCCCTCTGGATTTAAAAGGTATAGATATGCTAAATCAGAAGTACTAAATCCTTGCGTAGCGTTATGTTGTGAATGTTCATCCATCATTTCAGATGTCATTTCGTCAGGATCGATACTTTTCCAGATTTTACTGTTTTCAAACGATACCGTATAACCTTGCCCATTTTCTGTTATTCGTACACGTTCTTTGTTGTGTACCGTTATCGTGCAACTCGCTGTTGCGTTGTTGTGATTAATTCTTCTTGTTATGATTACTTGTCCTGGATTTTTGCCCGTAACTATACCTGTTGCTTGATCGATCGACGCAATATCATCATCACTACTATGCCAAGTTACTTCACATGCCTCGTAGAGGGGCGAAGAAGTTGCAACTGTAAAAGAAGTGCTTTCTCCAACTTTTAGACTTGGATTAATTGCTTGAATTTGATAAGAATTCAAATTATCGTAGCCAACAGAGATATTATACGAATCGTAGATCCAGTTTTCGCTTTGTGATACGGCATATAATTCTGCGCTTCCAATGGATAGTGCGTGAATTCTTCCGGTTTCCTCGTCTACTGAAATAACATTAGGATTGCTGCTATGCCATAAGACTGTTTTATTACTTGCATACTCTGGATATACTGTTTCATGCAATGTGCGGTATTCATTCAGAAACATTGTTCCACAAGGTAAAAAAGAGTCTTTTTCTTCAATTGTAACTTCATTAACCGGCACATAATTAGTTACTACCACCGTGCAGCAAGCACATTTTCCGCTACCATCTGTTGCATGAGCTGTTATTACAGCCGTTCCTGCAGAAACACCACGGACGACATTGTGATCAACGGTTGCTACAGATGTATTACTACTGCTCCAAACCAGTTCACGATATGTTGCGTTTATAGGCTCAATGTTTGCACACAGCGAATATGTATTGCCTACTTTTACTGCGAATTTGTCCACACATAATTCGATTGATGTTACTTTTACGTCTTCGATGACGGTTACGGATATTGTATCGGATTTCCCGCTTCCATCCTGAGCTGTTGCACGAATTGTAGCTGTGCCTTTTCCGACAGCGTGGATGTAACCGGTGGTTTCGTTTACGGTTGCTACATTTGTATTACTGGAAGTCCAGCGCACATCAGCGCAAGTTGCGTTTGTGGGGCATATTTCTACTGTAGCATCATAATACCAGTCGCCTTCTTTCAGTGTAAGACTACTGGGGGATACTTTTAAAGTATTTACACATATCATTTTTAATTCCTCCTTGTTTTTGTATTAGATCATGTTTTTAATAATGATATTTTCGTTTCTGACTAAATTGATATTGAATGTGTTTTCAAAATCATTGTCGTCAGATATAGGATGGCAGTTTTTCCCATACTGCCAAATAGAGATATTGTATCTCGATATACCCGAGGGAGCGTGAGGCTTCCACAAGTCCGGATGTATGAGATGAGTGGTTGTAACTCTGTCGTATTCCGAAAGATTAGGCGAAGTAGCCCAGATCAAGCATTTGCAGAAAACTTCTCTGCTTATTTGAATACCGCGGCTGAATTCGCGGTTAAAATCGCAAATTGAGTTTGTATTGGCTTTAAATCCGGGGGTGTACCCAATAGCAAGCAGAGCTGATGCATATCCAAACATAAATTCTGTTGTTGCTTCCTCGAAGTCTTGTATTTCGAGGAATATTGCATTTTGTTGAGCAATATCGAATTTAGATGCAGCGTGTAATGCTTTTCTTGCATACATTTTGCCATCATTTTCCGTGAGTTTGGGTTCAAATGAACTGAAAGTTAGAGCAATTTTACAACCGTAACTATGTAAGAATTTTACTTCTTCCAGGGTCAAACAGTTGTCGCCAACAAGATTTCTGCCACAAAAAGCAGGCATCTTTTTATTTCTTCGCGCCCATTCCAACAAGGTCAAATTATTTTGTAACATATTGTTTGAATTGAATTCCGAATCAATGCCGAACAATAAACGCTCAACAGAATCTAATGTAGTGATAAGTTCGTATTCACCGTTTTCATTCAGAACACGTCTTTTCTTGTGTTTTTTACATGCCATTTGATTCTCCTCTTTTCTTTTTTTGCAGCTGCAACACTATTATAGTTTTTAACCCTGACAAAAACTGTCAGGGTTAAATTTTTTATTTTTATACTTTTGAAAGAAGGTGGTTGCCTCAGTAGGCGCAACGATTGCCGCTGTCGCTAAGAAGGTGCTTGCAATTCTTCTCGGCGATAAGAAAGGCAGAAAATTTTTATTCTACGTTGTATGTATCGCTCTGTTCATCGTTTGCATTCCGTTTATTACCTTAATCGGAATGTTCGGTTGGATGGCAGGTGACGGAGGCACTCTGATTGACAAAGACATGGTGCTCTCCAATCTCTCGCAAGAACAACAGTCACAGATCGCTACAATGGACGCAACCTGCGACACCATTGTAACGGTGTTCAAAACCAAAGAGCTGGACACAGGAGATCAGCGAAAGGCATCTGCGATCTATATCTCCTACCTTGTAGGAATGGAAAGCGGCGATACCTTTTACGATGATCTTGCTAACTGTTTTCTCAACACGACCGCAGACAAGGACGTATACGACCTTGTGTCTGAGACGTTCCTCGTTGTGGTGTCCGAAGAGGATCAAACGAAGATGGATCAGCTCTACGGTGTAACGCCAACGAGAGTCACAGAAGAAACTACGGGAGAAGCGGAAGTGCTTTCTCCCGTTTATTATATGAAAGGAGAACCAAATGACGAACGAAAAGAAAAAGCTCATCGATGAGATCAATGAGCTACAGAACTTCATTCATGCGTGTGAGATGGCACAGAGCAATCGGCTCGGACTCGATGAAGCGACCTACGACAAATACAACCGAGCCATTGAAAGACAGAGAGAACTCGGTGAGCAGCTCGAGGGAATGGATGACAGCCCCCGTGGCCTGTATACCTCCGCACAGCTTATGAGGAAGGAACCCGAGCTGCGCGTAGACAGATGCAAGGTCGAGGCAGTGGTTGAGCTGGACCGCAATCGCTTTTATGATTTTAGAACTCATTTATTTGAGAATCAGGAATTCATAAAGGAGTACCGTGACTTGATGTATCAGGATCGAGACGGAGTCAGTCACTGTCTCTTGGTGCTCGGCGAAGGTGAAGAGGACGGCATCCTCGTGGAAAGCGAAGGAAGCCTGTACGCTCGATACTCGGCTCTGCTTCCCAACGCCCGAGGCTATATGCAAAAGCAAATTCAAACAATGGCTGAAGATCTCATCGAGCAAGGCACGGCTCAGACCGCAAACGGTTCCTGGGTGATCGGCTTCGATGAGATCAGTCAGCACTTCGATACGACGATTACATTTGGCAACTGCATTGGTCAGTTGTTGCTTGATGAATTAGTGGTTAGAGATGAAATAGCAGAGCTATCCGCCGGCGAACGTGGACTCGAAATGAAATTTTGCTATGACAACAATTTGATTGCCGATGCTCCCGAAGCAACTCTCAAAGCATCCGGTCCTGTCCTTTCTATGTGAGGTGACGTATGGCACACGGCAAAATGAAAACTCTTCACGGTCTGTATAAGCGGCTCGGCCGTGATGCCTTCCTCGATGCAGCGCAGCACTACTCGAATCACGTTCACGATACGGTAGAAGCCACGCTCTCCGAGATGGAGTCACGGTGGTACGACTCAGCTCATACCATGACCGAAGCCGAGAAGATGATCGAGGACTACAACAACGGTGATCTCATCTATAAGCAGACCGAGTCGCCTGCCTACGTTGACGTTGGGCAAGCCGACACAGCAATCAGAATGTAACGGAGGTAGAAGATGAAACCAACGACAATTGAATTCAGCTTCGATGATGCGAAGCTTGATGCAATCAACATCTTCCTCAAGGATAAGAACGCAACACTGAGCGAAGAGCTCGACCGCTTTATGGACGCACTCTACAAGAAGCACGTCCCTCAGGCAGTGCGTGAATTCATTGAGAAGAAGGAAGCGGAGGATGCGAAAGCCTCTCCTCCGCAGCGATCCACTCGCAAGAAACCAAGTACCGACCGTAACGCCGTTTCAGGCGATGAAACGGACGGTGGAGCAACAACCCGACCGAGCGAAGAAAAGCCCGTGTAAACGGTTTTTGACGGCTCGTGAAGGCTCATCTGCGCCCCTTAACCGTTAGTGCCAAAGTGTTGACGGTTCGGGGGTGTTTTGAGAGAATCTGCGAGGGATGCCCACGGAACTTATTTTTAAGCGGGTTAAAGTGCGGCTGGCTTTTTGCTCTGCCACACACTCACATCAGCCCGCAACAGCGGGCTGAAGGACGGTGTTTGAAGGGTTTTTGAGGAAAACCTAAAAATTTCGAAGGGCTGGCTTTTTTTGAAAAATGCCAGCATTTCACCATCCACCAAATTCAGCCCAAAAACGGAGGTAATTATGACCGAAAACGAAAAAAAGACAGTCTCTGCACCGAAGAGAGTAAAGAAAACCTATGCCTTTTTACCGAGTGTTGCAGAGTTAATTGAAACGCACAAGCACGTAACAGACGGCTGTGAGATTGACTTTATCTCGGATGCGATCCGCACCTATAGTGCAGAGATCGACGGTGAAAAAAGTCTTGATGTTCTCTATGAACGTAACGCAAGGCTGTACCGTGCAGAGATCAATAACGCAATGAATCGCATAGCACACTTGCTGTTTAAGAATGCGGTGGAAGCGTGTAAAACAAATCTGATGATCGGCGCCAATCTGCTTGGTATGACCGATGAAGAACTTCGTGAGCTTGATAACCGCGCACTTGATCTCGTGCGTAAGCATCATGGATATATTTATTTACAAGGAGCCATCGAGGACGAACGAAATTTGCTTGGCGGTGATTAAACGTGCCGAGAGTCATCGTGAAATGTAGGTTTTATTCCACGGAAAAAACGGTGCGCGATATCAGTGGATTGCTAAAATACTTTGCAACACGTCCCGGTGTAGAAAAACTCGGTGACGGTTGGATCACGGAACCGGTATCTAAAGCGCAAGAGGATTTGATCCTTCGCTTCACAGAAGAACACAAAGGATGCAGACGCTTGGAAGAGTACGGCGACTACAATACCAAACGAACCAAAGGAGCAGCATCGGAATTCATTTCTGCTATCATAGAAAATTATCCCGAGCTGCTATCTGACAAAACCTATCTTGACTATATTGCAACTCGTCCACGCGCGGAACGGATCGAAGGAACACACGGATTGTTCTCCGATCACGATGTTGCGCTGGATCTTTATGAAGAGTCTGACAGACTGCGTGAGTTTAACGGTAACGTGTTTACGGTAATCGTTTCTCTCAAACGTGAAGATGCCGAGCGTCTTGGTTACAACACCGCAGAACGTTGGCGTGAGCTTACACGAAGTAAGATAGATCTTGTTGCAAAGGAACACGGCATTCCACTCGGATCGTTAAAATGGTACGGCGCATTTCACAATGAGTCTCATCATCCGCATATGCACTTAATGCTATACTCGACAAACCAGGAGAAGCGCGGGTTCATTGACAAGAAAGGTATTGATCGTCTGCGTCATCTGTTCGGTACGGAGATGTTCAAGTACGAGCTTGCCGATATCTACGACGAGCAAACGAAACAACGAGATCTGCTGAATGCAGATGCACGTGATGAGATCACAGCACTTGCGGATAAGATTAAGAACGGACTTGCGGATAACGGTGAGTTCGTTATGAAGTTTGTTGCACTTGCAAAACGAATGCAAAGTGTGTCCGGCAAGAAGGTGTACGGTTATCTTCCAAAGAGCGTCAAAGCAATGGTCAACGAGCTTGTTGATCTTCTTGAAAAGGATGAAGACATCAATCGTATCTACGAGTTGTGGTATCAGGCGAAGTGTGCTGTGTATGCAACCTATACGGATAACCCACCACCAAGAAAACTGCTATCTCAGGAAGAGGCATTCAAGCCGATTCGCAATGCGATGATCAAGGAAGCGGATGAACTCGGAAAGATCCTGCTCACCTTAGATAACGACCAGGAAGAGCAATCCGAAGACACACCCGAGGACAACGATGATGACAACTCATCCAAGGGCGGCAGTTCGTCTCACACAACGAACAATACCGGTTCGAATACGCAAAGCACAAACACAGCGCAACCGAAAAATCATTCAAATCACACTGCAGCTCGAAACGGATATATCGCCACATCGATTACAAGATTCGGTAACAGCCTTTCCCGAATCTTCCGTGACCGCTTCGACGAGCAAGCGAAACACGCTCCTGTGGGTGTGGACAGCAGACTCAAGCGAGAGATCGAAGCAAAGAAGAAAGGTCAGAACATTTCTATGTAAAGGAGGTACTATGCCACACTATACAGAACAACAGATCGAAGCGGCGAACAGCACAAGTCTCGTCGCTTTCCTTTATTCCCACGGAGAGCAGCTCAAGAAGTTTGGAGCACAGCTTCTGTGGGAGAAGCATCAAGTATGGATCCGAGATAACCGTTGGTACACGCACTACGATGCGGCAGGTGGTTATGCGATCAGCTTTGTCATGAAGTATTATGCGATGGATTTTCAAAACGCCGTTGCAGAATTGCTCGGCAGTGGAATTGCTGTGAGCAGTACACCAACCGTCAAAGAGCAGAAAGCAAAAGAGCTTGTCATTCCTAAAGCAAATACAACAATGAACCGTGTGTATGCGTACCTCATGAACGAAAGGTTTATCTCCCGTGAGGTGATCTCCTTCTTTGCACACGAAAGAACGCTCTACGAAGATGAGCAGTATCATAACTGCATCTTCGTCGGTGTGGATGAAAACGGTATTCCGAAACACATTCACCGCAGAGGAACGCACGGCTCTTTCAAGCAGACAGAGTCAGGCAGTAAAGCGGAATACAGCTTTCACCATGACGGCGAAAGCGAGTGGCTGTTTGTGTTCGAAGCGCCCATCGATATGCTTGCGTTTATCACTCTTCATCAGAAGGAGTGGACGAGGCATTCCTACGTGGCGCTATGCTCCGTATCCGAGCGAGCGATCCTTCATCGGCTGAAGATCAACAAGCACATCCGAAAAATCGTCTTGTGTCTTGATCACGACAACGCAGGTATTGCAGCCTGTTTGCGTATCAAGGATATCCTCGTGCAAAAAGGATACAACAACGTGCGAATGCTTCATTCAGTAAACAAGGATTGGGATGAGGATGTGAAAGCGATGAACGGTATCACCCCAATCAAAGCGGAAATGGATGAAACCGAAGCGATCCGAAAGCTATGCCGAGAGTATATCTCGGAAGCAAAGGAACTGCGGAAGCCTCCGCAGCTTTACAACAAAATATACGACGTGTTTACAAGTATCCAAAACAGGATGCCACACGTCGGCAAGGAGCAGATCGAGAAGTTAATCGGTCTGCTCCTTTTATTATCCAAAGACGAATGCAGAAAGAGTCTTAATGAGGTCTCGTGGGATGAGATCTACGAGATGTTGATTCGGGAGTACATCCCGCACGCGGATAACGGAAATACCGAGATCCGCATACGGCAGATTGCAACCGATATGAACGAGCTTACGAAGGTATATGAGATCCCGAGCATGTTCAATGATATCGACATCTTCACAAAGCCCATTCTCAAGACTGTGATGGACTGCATCCGTCTGATCAATTACCTTGACAGAAAGGAGAAGCAATGCAAGGAATCGAAACATTAATCGTCGTGTCCATCGTGATGTTTGTGGTGCTTGGTGCTATCTCGGTACTTGCACACATATATAACCTCAACAACATCAAAGCCAAGACGGTCGGTGACGGCCAGCACGGTACGGCAAGATGGGCTCGCAAGGGCGAAATCGAAAAGACCTACCGACACATCCCGTTTACACCGGAGCTGTGGCGCAAAGGCAAGAATCTGCCGAAGCCCGAAGACCAGGGCATCGTGGTAGGATGCAATTCATCTGCGACCGGAACAACGGCACTCGTTGACACAGGCGACGTTCACGCTCTGATGATCGGTGCTGCCGGCGTTGGTAAGACGGCATACTTTCTGTATCCCAACCTTGAATATGCCTGTGCATCGGGAATGTCCTTTATCACCTCCGATACCAAGGGCGACCTGTACCGACACTACGGCAAGATCGCAAAAGAACACTATGGATACAATGTTGCAGTCATTGACCTGCGTAATCCCACGAAGTCGGACGGCAACAATTTGCTCCACCTTGTAAACAAGTATATGGATCTGTGGAAAGCGGAACCCGACAACCTTGCCTACAAAGCGAAGGCAGAAAAGTACGCTAAGATCATATCCAAGACTATCATCATGTCCGGTATGGACGGAGCATCCTTTGGACAAAACGCATTCTTCTATGATGCCGCCGAAGGCTTGCTGACTGCGTCCATCCTCATGGTAGCGGAGTTCTGTCCGCTCGAAACAAGACACATCGTATCGGTGTTTAAGATTATTCAGGACTTGCTGGCGCCGAGTGGAGTACCCGGTAAAACACAGTTTCAATTGCTTGTGGGAAGATTGCCCGAAGAGCATAAGGCTCGTTGGTTTGCGGGTGCAGCATTGAACACATCCGAGCAAGCCATGTCCTCTGTTATGTCCACAGCACTATCCCGACTCAACGCCTTCCTCGACTCCGAGCTGGAACAGATCCTCTGTTTCGATACTGCCATCGATGCTGAGAAGTTCTGCAGTACGAAATCTGCCATATTTATCGTGCTTCCCGAGGAAGATACCTCCAAACACTTTATGGTGTCATTGATCGTTCAGCAGATGTATCGTGAGATACTCGCGGTCGCCGATGAAAATGATGGCAGACTCAAAAACAGAGTCATGATGTACCTTGACGAGTTCGGTACTATCCCGAAGATTGAAGGTGCTGAGATGATGTTCTCTGCATCCCGTTCCCGTAGAGTATCTATAGTTGCCATTATTCAGTCCTTCGCACAGCTCCAAAAGAACTACGGCAAGGAAGGTTGTGAGATCATTACCGACAACACACAGCTCACGGTATTCGGCGGCTTTGCTCCCAACAGCGAATCTGCACAAGTACTGTCCAAGGCTCTCGGTAGTAGAACAGTACAGTCAGGCTCCGTGAACCGAGGCAAGAACGATCCGTCTCAAAGCTT
>JAZNCE010000055.1:0-42315 GCA_045587385.1 Eubacteriales bacterium | reverse complement strand
CTTTCAGTGATATTCTATTCGCCTTTCAAACTCGCGCAGCGAATACCACTGCCGCAGGCAATATCACTGCCAAAGGCAATAGAACTCGCCGAAGGCGAATAGAACCGGGGAGATACTCCGCTTGGAGTATCTCCCCATGGGGCTGTTTCTTTTTATGAATTCAATCGAGAATTCCTGCGTGCGCAAACAGTGCCAGGATCTCCTTTTCGTATTCCTCTTTATGGTCAAGATAACTCATGCCGTGCGGCGAGCCCTCGAAGATGCACAGACGCTTATATGCGCTCGTGCAGGCGGCATAATTGCGCTCGGAGTTATAGGGGCGGACGAAATCATCCCCTGCACCGTGGGCAAACAACGTGGGGAGCTTGGCATTTTGCAATGCCTTCTCTACGTCTGCTTCTCCCAGGAATGCGCCGCCGTACAGCTTGCAAAGCAGCGTTGTCACGGGATATACCAAGCCCGCGGGCATGTGCATATCCTCCTTGATGACCTGCTTGATCTGCCCTTTTGCAGAGGCATAGCCGCAATCCCCGATGACCGCCTTGACCTGCGACGGTATATCGGGCAGGCAGGAAGCCAACAGCACGGTCGCACACCCCATGGAAACGCCGTCCAGAATAATGCTGTGCTGCTCGCCGTAGCGCTCTACCAGATATTTTGCCCAATCGCGGATATCGTACTTCTCTTTTGCGCCAAAGGTCAGATACTCTCCCTCGCTCTCTCCGTGCGCACGCTGATACACGATCAGCATGCCGATGCCGCGCCGGGCATAAAAATCGAACACGCTGCCAAAATCCATGTCACCCTTGCTATGGTAGCCGTGCACCAATATAACGGTCGCTTTGGGATGCTCGGGCGCATACAGCTTGGCGCACAGGCGGTGTCCGTCATGTGAGGTGATATACACCTTTTCATGCGCGGTGCTTGCAAGGCGGTTCCAGCCGTGCTTGACGATCTCAACCTGCTGGTCATATCCCTTGGCACGCAAGCCGTCCAAAAACGCGCTTTGTCCGTCCGGCGCAGGATCCGAGCGACCGAACGAATGCTTGAACAGCTTATGGATATACGGTGCGGCAACCCCCACGCCAATCGCGGCTGCGGCAACCACCGCGCCCGCACCGATCAAGGTATAATGCAACGCGTTCACTTAGGTCCTCTCCTTTAACACAAACTGATATTGTATGCATGCGCACCGATCACGAAATTGGCTTTTCCCACGTCGGTTACGCGCTCTCCGTTCAAATACAAGCCTTCCACGCGCACGTCCTTGACGCAATGCTGCTCGTCAAGCCCCGCAAAGATCGACGTCGGCATGGGCAGCGGCGCATCGGTCAGCACAAAGATATCCTTAAACAGAATATCGTGTACGCATCCGTGCAAGCCGTCCTTTGCAAACAGCCCCATATCGTAAAGCGCGACGTTGAGCAAAATGGGCTGATGTGCAGGCACGGTGCTGCGGTACACCTGCTCATCACTTTCCTGCCCCAGATCGGACAGCTGATACTGCGTGTACTCCGCACGAATATTTTCAAAGGTCACGTGGTGGATCTCGGCACGGTTATGATGCTGGATATCCAGCTGCATGGTCGAGCCGTGAATGACGTCACAATCAAAGAACACGATATTGTAAAATGCGGGCGCATTGGTCTCCGCTCCGATTTCAAGTGCTCTGCCCCAATCACACCACAGCACGCAGCCCTCCACGATGATATTGCGGTTGCACAGATCATCCCAGCCGCAAATGCCCTTGATGACCATGCAGTCGTCAAAGTTGCGCAAGAAGCAATTTCTGACGCTGACACCCGTGCAGTTGAACAGATCAATGCCGTCGGAATTATACCGCCACATGCCTATGGTCTTGACGTTATCGATCGACACGTTCTCGCATCCCGCCGCAATGATGGCAAAGGACGCGCTGTCACGGCAGACAACGCCCTCAATATGCACGTTTCTGCAGCGATAAAAGCGCAAATTGCCGCGCAGGACGCGATGCGCGTGCGCAAAGGCACGAATGCCCTGCTTGTCGCGCGGAATGGGCGCGGTATAATCATAAGCCAAGAGCGAGGTCTCGCTCGTGCGCTCCTCACGGCTGCCGTCAATGATGCCGTGTCCCAAAATACGGATATTCTCGGCACAAATGGCATAAAACGAGCCGTACACCACCGCTCCTGCGTCGATATACACGGTGTCGTTGTCGGTCAGCTCGATCGACCCGATATGGTGCTCACCGCCCGCAAAGCGATAGGTGGTGCGCAAGCCGTCCACATCCTTGATGGGGTTGACAAACACGTGCAAAGCACCGTGCCATCCGTCTGCCTCCACCGTATACTGACCGCAGCCGGGCAGCGTAAAGGTGGCGGTGCAGCCTTCAAGATTTACCCGAACGTTGCGCGAAAGCGGACGCACCAGCACCTCGGTGGGCGGCGTCTGCCAAGTCACGGTCAAAGTGGCTGCCTCGTCCGCCTCAAAGGACACAAAACCCGCAAGCTCTGTCTGGTCCAAGGGACGCTGATGCCCCGGCCAGGAGCAATTAAACGGCATAGCGGACACGCGCGCAAGATACGGCTTTGCCTTTCTTTGGTTGACGGTGACGGTGCAACCCTCAAATATCTCTTGTCCTACGGGAAACACGGGAATTCTGATCATGGGAGATACCTCTCTTTTTTCAAATTCGCGGCTTTAATCGAACAGTATAACAATATTATAGCACAAACTCGCGCATTTTGCAACAAATCTTTTTGAATTTGCAAAAAGGAAGCATAAAAAAGCCCGCTCGGCGCGGGCTTTTTAGATGATATTTTGCTTTGCAAAAGTGATATTTGCGCGATGCGCAAGTGATATTGCGGCTTTGCCGCAGTTTGACGCTGCGCGTCAAGGCTGAGGCGGGAAGTTTACGAATGCGGCATCCAGCTCGTCGTCGGTGGGGATATAGTCGCCCATCAGCCCGTCGTTGAACTTCTGATATGCCACCATATCAAAGTAACCCGTGCCCGTAAGCCCGAACACGATGGTCTTTTGCTCACCGGTTTCCTTGCAGATCATTGCCTCGTCAATGGCAGCCTTGATGGCGTGCGCCGACTCGGGTGCGGGCAAAATACCCTCAATGCGTGCAAACTGCTGCGCTGCCGCAAAAACTGCGGTCTGCTCAACGCTTCTTGCTTCCATCAGCCCCTGATCATACAGCTCGGAGAGTACCGTGCTCATGCCGTGGTAGCGAAGTCCGCCCGAATGGCTGGAGGACGGGATAAAGCCCGAGCCCAGCGTGTACATCTTTGCCATGGGGCAAATTCTGCCTGTGTCGCAATAGTCGTAAATATATCTGCCGCGCGTTAAGCTGGGGCAGGATGCGGGCTCGACCGCGATAATGCGGTAATCCGCCTCGCCGCGCAGCTTTTCACCCATAAAAGGAGAGATCAAGCCGCCCAAGTTGGAGCCGCCGCCCGCGCAGCCGATGATGATGTCGGGCTTAATGCCGTACTTATCAAGCGCGGTCTTGGTTTCCAGACCAATGATAGTCTGATGCAGCAGCACCTGGTTAAGCACGCTGCCCAGCACGTAGCGGTACGTGCCGCCCGATGCACCTGCGGCTTCCACCGCCTCGGAAATGGCACAGCCAAGGCTGCCCGTGGTGCCGGGATGCTCTTCAAGGATCTTTCTGCCTACAGCCGTGGTAGTTGAGGGCGAGGGAGTCACGTTTGCGCCGTAGGTACGCATGACCTCGCGGCGGAAGGGCTTTTGCTCATAGCTGACCTTGACCATAAAGACCTTGCAATCAAGACCAAAGTAAGAGCATGCCATAGAAAGCGCAGTGCCCCACTGACCTGCACCGGTCTCGGTGGTCACACCCTCAAGTCCCTGCATCTTGGCATAATACGCCTGCGCGATTGCGGAATTGAGCTTATGGCTGCCGCTGGTATTGTTGCCTTCAAACTTATAGTAGATATGTGCGGGAGTGTCCAACTGCTTTTCCAGGCAATATGCACGGACAAGCGGTGCGGGACGGTACATTTTATAAAAGTCGATCAGCGGCTCGGGGATATCGATATAGGGCGTGGTGTCGTCCAGCTCCTGACGCGCAAGCTCCTCGCAGAACACCTCGCTCATCGCCTCCAAGGTGATGGGCTTCATGGTGCGGGGATCGATGAGCGGCGCGGGCTTTTTCTTCATGTCCGCGCGCACGTTATACCACTGACGGGGAATTTCGTTTTCGTTCAAATAAATCTTATAAGGGATTTCTACGTTTGCCATTTGGTTGCCTTTCTCCCCTGCTCTGTCCCTATCCATCGGGGATTTGGATAAGGTGCGGAAAAGAAAAAATTCTCCCATCCCGCAATTCAAGTTTTGAATGCCGGGACAAGAGAAAACTCTTGCGGTGCCACCCTGCTTGATAGTCATACGCTATCCGCTCAATCATACGTGATCATCACATACGCCGATCCCTGTAACGGAGGATCACGCCGTCGCCTATACATTCCATTCCGTAAGGAATAAAACTTCCCGTTGCCCTCGAAAGTCCATTCGCGCACGCACACTCCACCGCATCTCACCGCCGCGGCTCTCTGTCGGGGTGCTCCCCGCACGCTACTCCTCTTTCTCATCGGTTTACACTATTGTAGCACTATGTGAATTATTTGTCAATAGGTTGGGAGAGATTTTCAAGCAAATTTTGTTTAAAACAACTGCATTTATGGTAATAGGCGTTGCCCGCTAAGCAACGCCTATACGATACTCATATGTCATATCATCAGCCTTTCTATTGCTATCTATTGCTTTCTGTCACAATCTGTTAAGTTTGTCAATAGCAAAATTATGCACCAATGCAAATTACAGTTTTGCTTTTTCTCATCTAAAAGGTTATTGATTGATAATGAAATGTGTGTTAGAATAAAAAGTAAATAGGAGGTGTGTACAATGACGATTGGTGAGAAAATAAAACATTTTAGAAGCAAAAAAGGAATCACTCAAGAAAGAATAGCTTCCGAATTGCATATTTCATATCAGGCAGTGTCAAAATGGGAAAGAAACGAGTCTTTGCCTGACGTTATTATGATCCCCAAATTAGCAGAAATTCTTGACGTATCTTGCGATGCACTTTTAATTGAAGATATAGTTTCAACCACCATGGATATTGATAAAATACTATCCGATATCAGAGAACAAAACCGCATAGAAATTCAAATAGAAGCTCTTGAAAGAGGTTTGGAAAAATATCCTAACAATGAGCGAATCATTGTTGAACTGATACAAGCATATAGCAAAGCAACAGATTTGCCTAACTATAAAGAGTATAGAAATAAGCTGGTAAAATACGCTGAATATATTTTAGCAAGCACAAGTGATTTGCAAACCAAATATGACATAATACAAATGCTTTGTTATGTATACAGAGATTTGAAAGAGTATGATAAAATCGTAAAACTTGCAGTGAGTATGCCAAGATTAGAACAATGCAGAGAAGCATTGTTCTATCACTCGATGCCAAACGAACAATACAGAGCTGGAATGAAAGAGTATGCACTAAAGCTCATAAATACCTTCGAATCAATTCTACTTGTTTTGGCCAATTATGAGAATACGGAATTCTTGGAAAATACTTGTAGAGAATTAAGAGAACAAATATTTGAGTATTAAAGAGGGAAAGCAATATATTGGATTGTTATTATCTGCAAGGGCGATCAGAGATCGCCCTTGCTCGCCCGTGGATTCTTCGCATCAAAGAAACACCCCACCCAGGCATTCGCCACGGGCGGGGTGCTTGTATTCTGTCAGATCAACCCTGTTTCCACAAAGCTGTACTTGGGCGTATAGTAACCGCCTGCATAGCCATTCCAGATGCAGCCCTCGTCAAAGAAGTGAGGAGGTGCAACAGCCAGCAGCTCACCTGCTACGTGGTGGTGGGGACCCATAAGGTTACGCAGGTTGTTAACCAAGGTCAGCTCGATCTCGTTCTCGCCTGCAACCACGTAATCGGAAATATCCACCTCAAAGGGTGTCCACATGACGGTGCGTACGTCCTTGCCGTTCACCTTGACACGAATGGCGTTGATGCCCTTCTTGTCAAACTTGAGGCAGCAGGGTGCGCCGTCAAGCGTCACGGTCTTTTTGAGCGTGACCTCACCCGAGAAGAACAGCAGTCCCTGCTTTTCCATTTCCTTTAAGGTCAGCGTCTTGGGTGCCTCTACCAGCGCAAAGCCGCCCTCGTAGAAGTATGCCTTATTGGGAATAGGCTCAAACTTGCCGTCTGCCTTGACGCCGAAGTCGCCAACGAGGTACATAGGCTCGATCTCGGTATCGAAGGTCAGCTTATTCTTTTCGGACTCAAAGATTCTGGACTTCTTGAGGTTTTCATAAGTCACGTCGGTTTCCTTGAGATAAACCTGCAGCTCAATGACGTTCTCGCCCTTGACGACCAGATCCGCAATGTTGAGCATGCGGAAGGAGTGATCGCGGAAGTAGCCGCAATCGGTCTTATCCACAGGCTTGCCGTTGAGCGTCATGGTAAAGATCTCGGGAGTTTCGCACGCCAGGAACAGACGCGCGGGTACAACTTCTGCATGAAAGGTGAATTGGCACTTGATATCCACGCCGCGGCCCAGCTCATAAGCTCTCTGCGCCACGTTGAGCACGCAAGCGTTCTCCTGCTGCAGCACGCCGTCAAACCAGTACGTGCAGGTATCCAGGGTCAGCGCGTTATCGGTCATGGAAGCAACCTGCCAATCGCCGCCAAGGCTTACCTCTGCAAGCGCGCGAGGAGCGGGTGCTTCTGCATGTGCAGTACCGTCATCCACCACGACAAGGCTGCCGTATGCGGGGAAATTGTACGTGCCGAAGAAGTCAACCTTCTCGCCGGTTTCAATGTCAATGCCGTAGCTGCCAACCTTGAAGTTGGTGGGCTGAGGCTGATCGGTGCTGTTGACGAAGTAGTACAGCTCAAAGCCGTCGTAATAACGCTTGGTATAGGTAATGTTGGGATTATCGATCAGATCCAGAGCCTCAACCTCTTCTACGGTGACGACCTTACCGCCCTGTGCGCGGAATTCTGCAAGCAGCTTTTCGGTATGGGGCAGGTATGCGATGTGCTTGGTCAGCACCACGGTGGAATAAGACTGCTCGCCAATGATGAACTTGCCGTTCTCAACCTTACCGTGACGCTCGATCATAATCTCGTCGCCCAGGTGATACAGCACGTGCTTTGCATCCAGCTCATTCATAACGCGGATAATGTCGTTGTTATACTCGCCAAGACCCGTATTGGAGCCGCAGTTGAAGCTGATCCACGCGGAGGTCTGGGGATGCATGACAAGGGTATCGTAACGGATCTCACCCTCTGCAAGCATCATACCGATGCGGGACATAGCATCGTTGAACACCTTGTAATCAGCCCACCAAGGCTGCTGGCAGTACATTGCAGGCGGATAGTCTCTCTTACGGATACCGCGCAGAGAATAACCCTCCAGGTGCTGGCACATCAGATTGACGCCGCGCACCATCATCCACTCGTAGTTTCTCTTAAGCTCCTCGTGACCGACGTTGTGACCGCACAGCGCAAAGGTTTCGGACAGAATCTGCTTCTTGCCGGTCTGCGCTGCGGTAGAGCAAAGCTGCGCCATGGTCAGGCAGGGGAAAATGGGACGGCACAGCCAGTCCATACCCGGAATATGGTAGTATTCATAGTGAGGCGCGCACGCACCGTTGCTGGTCAGCTGACTCTCCAGCGTTTCCTCCAGTACCAGGTGACCGGTGTAAAGCAGACCGTGGGAAGTGCACCAATCGTAGATCTGCTTATTATAGTTCTTGGAGAACAGCTCGGTAACCAGCTTCCAGAAGTTCATTCTGGTCTTTTGCCACTCGCCTCTTTCGATAAAGAGCTCGATGAGGTGATCGTAGATGGGCTCACCGTACGCCTTTTCGTATTCCTCGGGCAGAATAAAGCTCCACGGAATACCGTTACGGGAGATCTGCGGCTCGTCGGTAAAGAAGCCGTCAAAGGTGGTGCCGTACTTTGCGTAGTAGGGCTCGTAGATCTCGTTAATAAAATCTGCAATGACTTCACCGTCAAGCGTGTCTACGTAGAAGGGGTTGACCTCGTAGTAGAAGCAGTAATTTTCAAAGCAGTAAATGACCTCGGGACCTCTGGGATCTTCCAGATCGGGCGTGAAGGTCTTGACGCGCAGATACTTCTGCTGATACTTAAGACCCTTGCCGTTGACGATGCCACCGCCAAAGCCCGAGGGCCAGCCGTTCTCATCGTACGCCCATGCGTGCATGCCTCTCTTGCCTGCCTCATCGATGGATGCAGATACGTTCTCAAACCATTCTTCACCCATGTACTCGGTCTGCAGGCCGCCGCGTGCGTGCATGAAAAAGCCGCCAATGCCCACGTCATCCATCATGCCGATCTGTCTGCGCGTTTCCTCGGTGCGAAGACGCTCGTTCCACGACCAGAACGGTACGGGACGGTACTTTTTGTCCACAAACTTAAAATCCATTTGAACCTCCCTTGCTATCGGACTTGGTCGTCCGATGCAGATTTATAAATTTTAATGATTTTCAACTAAATATTGACGCAGAATTTCCACGTCGCGTGCGTCCACTACGCCGCTGTCGTCAAGATCGGCAGCCCCCGTATGGCAGGCAGCAGGCAACCCTTGCAAATACCGCAGCATGGCGGTCACATCTCTGCCGTCCACCGTGCCGTTCTGATCGGCATCTCCCCACAGATAATCCGCAAGGTCGGCTATACGGACAGACAACGTTTGCATCTCGCCGTCGGGCGCATCCGACACGCTGTAATACACGGTATCCGCATCTACCCACAGCCCCCAGATCTGCATGCCGCGCGGCAGCTCGGCAGCAATCTCTACCACAACGCCGCTCTGCACATTTTGAGCAAGTATCTTTTTGGGGGTGTTATAGATCAGGTTACCGCGGTACGTGCCCATGCCCATAAAAGCATCCAGGTAATACGAGCCACCGTCAGGCGTCAGCCATTTTTCATCGGTTTGCAGCACGCTCTGCGTGCTCATGGTGGTAAAATCCGCTGCATACACCGCGTGCGTTTTTCCGTCCGCATAGAACCACTGCCCTGCCGTATAGGAAAACGGCACCGACACCTGTGCAAGGAAGGTGCGCTCGTATGCTTCAGAGGCACAGACATGCTCGCTCTCCCAAGCGTAATGCCCCGTTTCGGAAATGCCCGCATCGCTGCGCAAAAAGTTTGCATGCAACGCCTGCCCTGCCACATCGGGAATGGGATCATCCCAAGTCACATCCACGTGGTAGGCTCTGCCGCCCAGCGTAATGACATTCCAGATATGATTCATATCGGTACTGACCGCCACGTCGGACGCAATGCCATACCGCGCAAGCAATGCCATATAGGTCAGCGTATAGGCTTGGCAAACACCGCGCCCCGTTGTCAGAAACGAATACGTATCATAAATCTGATAGGTCGTATCGTAGGAAAAATGCAGGCAGAGATAATCGTGCAGGTAAAGCGCGATCTCAAAATCGCTCCAATTTGCATCCACGCCCGCACAGATCTCGTCAAGGCGTTGATCCACCAAATCCCGTGCTGCTTCAAGCTCCTTGCCCGTCATACGGTACGAGGGCTTGAGCGTGACGACCTGCCCTGCCGAGGTGTACGTGTAGGAAATGCCCGATTCCACGAAAAACAGATCGGGGTAACGGTTCATCACGTCGGTAAAGACCTGCGTGATACGATCGGTGGAAATTTGGAAATCCGAGAGATCGATCTCACTTTCCTGCGCCAGCAGCGCAAGGTATATGTATTCTTCGACGTCCTGCGCGCTTGCAAGATACCGCTCGGCAGCCGCCGTGCCCTCTTGCAAGGCAAGCTCCACCAATTCGCCCGTAGCCTGACAGGTCAAGGGGACGCAGGAAGTGGGGCTTTGCGCTTCCCTTTGATATGCAACCGGTGCAGGTGCGGCACACGCAGACAGGATCAGCGCCAGCAGCAACGCTGCCACGCTTGCAAATCTTTTGTATTTCACAACCTCACCGTCCTCTCTGATTCAATGTATTCGATATGCTTATACGGTATGCAGCCCCGTCTGCTTGCAAATGCATTGCACGATCATTTCAAGGGCTACAGGATTATTACCGCCACCGGGAACGATGACGTCCGCATACCGCTTATAGGGCTCCACAAACGCCTCGTGCATGGGCTTGACCGTGGTTAAATACTGCGAAATGACAGAATCCAGGCTGCGTGCTCTCTCCTTGGTGTCGCGCAAAATACGGCGCAGGATGCGCTCGTCCGCATCGGTGTCCACAAACACGCGCAGATCCATCATATCGCGCAAGGACGCATCCGAAAAGATGAGAATGCCCTCCAGCACGATCAGCGGTGTGGGATGCACCGTCACTACCTTGTCACTTCTGTTATGAATGGTATAATCGTATACCGGCACGTCCACGCTCTGCCCGCGGCACAGCGCGTCCAGATGCGCGCGCAAAAGGTCGGTTTCAAACGCGTCGGGGTGGTCGTAATTGGTCAGGCAGCGCTGCTCGTACGTCTTGCCCACCTGCAAATGATAATAGCTGTCGTGCGCGATCACGGTGACGTTATCGCCAAACGCCGCCGCAATATGCTCGGCAAGCGTGGTTTTTCCCGATCCCGTACCGCCCGCAACGCCAACGATCATGGGCTTATTCATGCGCGCTCTCGCTTTCCTGCGCGGCAATCGCCTGCTTCCAGCAGCTGTGGCACATGGCAACGTAGGAATCGTTACCGCCAAGCAGGATCTGTCCGCCCGTGGTCACCACGCGTCCCGCACCGTCAATACGTGCGTTGACAATGGCTTTTTTGCCGCACGTGCAGATGGTCTTGATCTCGGTAATGGAATCCGCCACCTCAAAAAGTCTGCGGCTGCCCGAGAACTGGCGCGTCATAAAGTCGGTGCGCAGCCCAAAGCACAAAACGGGAATATCCAGCTCGTCCACAATGCGGCGCAGCTGATCGATCTGCCCCTCGGTAAAGAACTGGCACTCGTCCGCAATGATGACGTGGCAATCCTTACGCTGAGCAAATTCGGCATAAATATCGGTTTCTGCCCCGATGATCTGCGCCTCTGCCTCCAGACCAATACGCGAACGGATGACGCCCGCGCCGTCGCGCGTGTCAATGGCGGGCTTGATCAGCCAGACGCGCATGCCGCGCTCCTCATAATTAAACTTGGTGATCAGCGCATTTGCGGTCTTGCTCGACCCCATTGCGCCGTACTTGAAATACAGCTTTGCCATGCCTTACTCCTTTACAGCGTTATACAGAATGCGCTCGACGATATCCACGACACCGTCCAAGGACTCGATCGACAAAAATTCAAATCTGGAGTGGAAGTTCTCACCGCCCGTGCACAGATTGGGGCAAGGCAGACCCATAAAGGAAAGTCTTGCGCCGTCCGTACCGCCGCGAATCGGCACAACGATGGGAGAGATGCCAAGCTGCTCCATGGCAACCTTGGCGCGCTCCACGATATACATGTGGTTATCAATGATCTCCTTCATGTTGTAGTAGGAATCCTTCATGGAAAGCGCGCAGCTGCCTGCGCCAAAGCGCGCGTTGATCTCGTCGGCAGCCGCCTGCATGACCTGCTTTTTCTCTTCAAACAGTGCGCGGTCATGGTCACGGATGATATACACAAGCTGTGCGTGCTCGCAGTCGCCCTGCATGTCGCACAGATGGAAGAATCCCTCATACCCTTCTGTCATAGCGGGGATCTGCTCTGCAGGCAAGAGGGCGTTGAACGCCATTGCCATGAGCTGCGCGTTCTTCATCTTGTCCTTTGCAGAACCGGGGTGGATGGACACACCTGCAAACTTGACCACGGCAGCAGCCGCGTTGAAGTTTTCGTATTCCAGCTCGCCAAGAGGTCCGCCGTCTACGGTATAGGCGTAATCCGCACCGAACTTCTCCACGTCAAAGTGGTCGGCACCTCTGCCGATCTCCTCGTCGGGCGTAAAGCAGATCTTGACCGTGCCGTGAGGCGTGTCACTTGCCAGGAGTCTTTCCACCACGGAAACGATAGCGGCAACGCCTGCCTTGTCGTCCGCACCGAGCAGCGTGGTGCCGTCCGTGACGATGAGATGCTGTCCTACGTAATTTTGCAGGTTGGGATAGTCCGCAACCTTCATATAAATGCCCTTTTGCTCGTTGAGCAGAATGTCGCCGCCCTTGTATTCCACAATGCGCGCAGCAATCGGCTCGTCCGCACAAGCGTCCGAGGTGTCCACGTGCGCCACAAGCCCGATGACGGGACAAACCTTATCGGTATTGGCAGGCAGGGATGCATACAGGTATCCTTTATCGTCAAGCTCCACGTCACTAAGACCCAACGACATCAGCTCTGCTGCCAGCGCAAGGCTGAGCACGATCTGCTTTTCCGAGCTGGGCACGGTTTCGGAGCTCTCGTCCGACATGGTGGGGTATGCGACGTATTTCAAAAATCTTTCATAGGGTTTCATATTTATCTCCTTCATGCTGCCGCAGGTCTTCCCTGCGCAACGATCATTCCATATCATTTACAGTATACCATATTTTGCGCCCGCAAGCAAGGCGTTTTTACGAAAAATTCCACGTTTCCCCTTTTCTTTTTTGTGGGATTGTGATATAATAGGGCAAAGAACCATGAAAGGACGCTTTCACATGAAGAAAATCACCAGCTTTACCGTGGATCACGATACCATTACGCCCGGTTTTTATATCTCGCGTATTGACGGCGACGTGACCACCTTTGATCTGCGCACCCGTACCCCCAACGCGGGTGACTATATGGACAACCTGACTATGCACTCGGTTGAGCATATGCTTGCAACGCTTTTGCGCAATTGTGCGGACAGCGAGCGCGTCATTTACTTTGGCCCCATGGGCTGCCAGACCGGCTTTTATCTGCTCATGCGCGATACATCCCCTGCGGATGCGTTCGCCCTGCTTTGTCGCTGCCTTGCAGATGCCATTGCATATGAAGGCGAGATGCCCGGCAACAAGAGAAAGGAATGCGGCAACTATCAAAATCTTGACATGACCGCCGCCAAGGTGGAATGCCGGCGTTACCTGGACGCCTTGATCGGCAATGAAAAATTCAGCGAAAGGAAAGATTTCTCCTATGAATAAGCGTATTGGTATTATCGGTGCGATGGCTTGCGAGGTCGATCCGCTGATCGCGCAAATGCAAGACGCGCAGACCTTGACAGTAGGCTCTATCAAATTCACGCACGGCACGCTTTGCTGCAAGGATACCGTCATTGCGCAGTGCGGCATCGGCAAGGTGTTTGCCGCTATGTGCGCACAGACCATGATTCTGCATTTTGGCGTAAGTGCCATTGTCAACGTGGGCGTGGCAGGCTCGCTTTGCGACGCTTTGCGCATCGGTGACATTGCCGTGGCAACCAAGACGGTGCAGCACGACATGGATACCTCGCCTATCGGTGACCCCGTGGGCTTGATCTCGGGCATCAATCTGGTCTACCTGCCCTGCTCCGAGCGTCTTGCCGATCTGCTTTCCTCCTGCATTGAGGCGCAGGGCGTGCACTACGTGCGCGGCACGGTCGCATCGGGTGACGTATTTGTTGCCTCCCCCGCGCAAAGAGCGCGTATCACCTCCAATTTTGACGCTGTAGCCTGCGAAATGGAAGGCGCAGCCATCTGTCAGGTCTGCTATGCCAACGGCGTAGAGGTAGGCATCCTGCGCGCCATTTCGGACAACTGCAACGACCCCTCCACCATGGATTACGCCACCTTCCGCGATTCCTCCGCAAAGGTCGGCTGCAAGATTTTGTTGGATTTTATGAGTAGGGTGTAAACACAATGACATAATCAAAGGGAGAGCCGAGATGGCTCTCCCTTATTTCATACGCGTATGATCGACAATACCTTTTGCATTTTCTCCGCATAACGAATCGTACTCATTGTTCCGCGAGATTTGCCATCCCAAACCACAAGAACCGCATCGGCAATCTCTACCATTTTTTGATTACGCACGATAGGAGCAGCCCTTCCATACAATGCATATTGCGGGCGAAGAATCAATTTTGATATTTTACGTACATCCGCGTATTGTTCCGCCAACGCATCCACGCCCTGTGCCCCTCCGCTGATAATCAACTCCGTATTTTCGGGAATGTATGCAGACAAATCAAAATCTTGAATACTGCGAGAACCCACGACCAACAACTTCATATTTCCTCCATATGCTTTCTTTTGTTTCCTATATTTCCCCTATAGTTTCCTATATTATAGCATATAACCTTTTCTTTGTAAATAGACTATAATAAGACTATACAAATGATTGGGAGAAAAATATGCTGGAAAGTCAATATAAAATGAACTTAATAAAAATCGGGCTGAATATTGCTTATTACAGAAAGCTGCAAGGCATGACGCAAGAGGAATTGGCGGAAGCATGTGATCTGTCCGCAGGATATATCTCTCAGTTGGAGGGTCCGGGCAGTTATTTCTGTCCCTCTTTGAAAACGTTATTCAAAATCGCAGAGGTGCTTGGCACGACCGTTTCCAAGCTCACTGACGTAGAGGATTAAACCGATATTTTGAGAACCCTTTGCGGGTTCTCTTTTTTTGTGCGTTTATTCTCTTGACATTTAGGGAACAATTTGATATAATATCATTAATAAAGTTCCCTAAGGAGTGTGTACAATGGATAACAGAACCAAACAACTGTTGCGTCAAAGGGCAGATCTGACTGCGCGGCTCAGATTGCTTCCGTATGACGGTTCTCCCGAAATCAAAGAATTATCAAACCAAAAGTATTTATACGTTCGCAAACGCAAAATGGGTAAATTGACCAGCACGTATGTTGGAGCTTATACTGATGATCTTTATGCCGCTCTTCTGCGTTACGCCAAAGAAGCCCGTGAGTTGCGAAAAAATATCCGAAAAATCGAAAAAGAATTGGCATTACTTGGTTATGAGGACGGCGCACTGACTCCCGAGATTTTATTAAATCTTGATTTTGCGCGTGCCAATATGAAAGCCAATATCTACGATCAGGCAGTACTGGAGGGTGTCGCCACCACGTTCCCGCAAACCGAGGACATTATTGACGGTGGCATAGTCAACGGTGTCACCGCCACCG
This sequence comes from Eubacteriales bacterium, assembly GCA_045587385.1. Taxonomy (GTDB): domain Bacteria; phylum Bacillota; class Clostridia; order Oscillospirales; family CAG-272; genus SVQP01. The sequence goes on along the minus strand of JAZNCE010000055.1, from coordinate 27,202 downwards.
ATGTGCAGAAGATACTCAATCTCAAGCACGCTTGGGAATTTATTCTTGACAAGGACGTTTTGCGCTCGGCATCCGATCTTTACGTGCTCTGCCATATTGCACAGCTTGTCAATGAGGGCTTTTACATGGAGGGCGGCAGACTGCGCGGTGTACCTGTCAATATTGGCGGCACCACCTATACGCCGCCTCTGCCGATCGAGGTGGACATTAAGGAAACAATCAAACAGCTGACCGATGCCGACCATGAGCCCGAAGACGTTGCCATTTCTCTTTGTCTTTATTGCATGAAGGCACAGCTGTTCAATGACGGAAACAAACGAGCTGCTGTGATCTTTGCCAATCACTATCTGATCTCCCACGGTGGTGGGTTGTTGGTCATTCCCGAAAAATTCGTGCCTGAATTTAAGCGTTTGCTTGTGCTTTACTATGAGGGTAAGGATAGCGGCGAGATCATAGAATTTATGAAGCGCGAGTGCATCAAAAAATAGCCCCACACAGGGACGCAAAATCCCCCGATCTATGCTATAATAAGCTCACGGTGAGAGCCGAATTTACATAGACAAAGGAGCGGATGAAGCGAATGACCATCAAGGAATTGATCGATTACGTGGGCGAAGTCCGCCCCAACTCCTATGGCTACCCAACCATGGCAATCTGGATCAACGAGATCGAGGGCGCGGTGCAGACCGAGATCATGGGAATACATCCCGACGACGCGGTCTCCTACGACGGCAATACCGCCCCCGAGACCGTGCTGCTGGTGGGCAGCCCGCACGCCAAGCTGTACGCTTGGTACGTGGTTGCCATGATCGACCTTGTCACCATGGGAGATGCGGCGTATGAAAACTCCTATCGGATATTCAACAATTTCTGGAACGAATACGCGCGCTGGTACTTGCGTACGCATCGCACGGTTTGACACCTGTTCAAAAAAACGAAGAAACCCCTTATTTTGTAAGGGGTTTCTTTACTTTTATTCACTTTTTGCCACGCACCGCTCGGCTCTCTTCTGATTGCGCAGATACACGCTCATCAGCTGCGGACGCACGTATCTTTGCACCATGACGGGCAGCACCTGCAAGACGAAATTGACTATGGCAACCGGCAGCGACATGCGCACAAGCCACGCCCAGCCCGGCACCAGCAGGCACAAGAGCGGGAACACAAATCCCGCAAATGCTGAAATGACGTGCATGATCTCGGCATACACCGACTCGCGCATAAAGGTCAAAAGATACTCGTTATTGTGCATATCCAGCACCTTGGATTTGCCAAAGCCCACCAAAAGCGCACCCGCCTCGGGGATTTTATCCTTCCACTTGACGATTCCCAGCTTGCGGTACACCTTCTTTTCCCATTTTGCCACGCGGTACACGCGCCGAAACGGATCCACCGCACGTGCGGACAGCATGCGCACAAGACACGCGATCAGCGCGTCAAGTCCAAACTCCAGCGCGGTAAACAGCACGGAAAATCCCAAGCAGATCAGCATTGCCACAGGCATTGTGCGCCCGGGCAGACCGATCAAGCCGCCTACCGCTCCGATGAGCACGTTCCCTGCCGCGATTGCAATGATATAATACCGAAACATACTTCCTCCCCACATCCGAACCACCAACTTAAAGTGATTGATACAATGAAATTCTGAAAATTTGCTTGTGCAAATTTTTTCCTTTATATTCCGCAGAAAGCGGAATATTTCACTCGCGCCTTGCGCGAATTTCACTTTTGCGAAAGCAAAAATTTCACGTTTCGCCTATGGCGAAATATCTCATTGCAATGCCGTCAACTTCAGTTGGCTGCATTGCCATTACCCCAAAGCGATCTTGTCGGGTGCTTTTTCGGGATCGACCGTCGTGTAGGTCAGCGCCTCTCCGTACACCTCTTCGTACTTTGCCTTGCAAAGCGCAAAGTTTTGCTTTTTCATTTGCGCAACGTTATCGTGACGGCGCAGATTCGGATCGGGATAAATGGGCTGCATGACGTGCACGGTCAGATACATTTCCTCAATGCCCTGCTCGCTGACCTTACCGCTGGGGCGATAGGTAATGAACGTGGGAATGACGGGCACGTTATTTTTGACCGCAAAGGTATATGCCCCGTCCTTATACACGCGCGGCTTTTTGTAGTTCCACCACATTGCCTGCTCGGGATAAATGACCACGAAATTATCGTGCTGCAAATACCAATCCACTGCCTTGGTAAAATAGCGCATGACGGCAGGATCATCCGAAAGCGGCAGCATACCGCCCGCGCGCATGCCCTCACCAAACGCGCCCTTCATATTATTAAAGGGGGCGGCAACCGTGTAGATCTTACGCTTTTGCTTGCGGAACGCGTGCTGCAGCGCAAGGCAATCAAACTTATTGACGTGATTGCAGGTAATGACCGCACTTTTGATGCCCTTGGCGTTTTCAATGCCGTAAACCTCGGGCTTGATCTCGTCGCGCATTGCCTTGCGGCGGAACGGCTTGACCACGAAATTGTAACGCAGCGCGGTCACGATCTTGTCCAAGCCCTTGCGCACGTAGGGGAAATCCTTGGTCACGGGAAGCACGATGCTGTAGTCCACGGGGTCAACGTGGCGGTCGAACTCGCCCGAAAGCTCATATTTTTCTATGTCCGAGAGCACCTGCGCTCTGGTATCTGCATCCATCATAGTCCGTTTCTCTCTTTCTCTGAAAAGTCAGCGCGGTCGATCGCCTCCCAGGTGTTCCTGCCCTTCTTGGAGAACAGCGCGCGGCGCATGACCGGAATATATCCCATATAAAACACGGGGTGTGCCAAGATCAGCACGATCTTTTTGTAAAGAGGCAGCCCGATCACCTTCCAATCCGACAGCACGGCAAACAGCGTGGGCACCAGAAAATACAAATAGATCGCGCCGATACCGACGGGTACGCCAAGCAACGCCTGCCAGCCCACGGGATCAGAAAGCAACAAAAGTCCCAAGCCGATCACGGCAGAGGCTGCCGCGTAGATCAATGCAGTACCGATCAGACAATACACCACGTTGAGGCTGCCCGCATGATAGCGTTGCATGCGCTGCTGCTTGGTCGCGCCCTTGCGCTGCTTATCGGTAATGCGCGGCATATACAGCCTGTCGCTGTCCACCACGCCCGTCATCCAACGCTGTCTGCGCTTGTTGGTCACGCGCAGCTCGGTCGCTTCCTCCATATACACGATCGCGTGCTCGTAATACAGCGTGCGATAGCCAGAAAGCACGGTGTCCATCATGAGCTCCACGTCCTCGGTCAGCGTGCTTTGATACGGCCAACCGCCGTTCTTGCGCACAAGGTCGGCACACATCAAAAATCCCGTTCCCACGATAAAGCAGGGATAGCCCTTTTTGGACTTATGCAAATTCCCCATGTTGTCCATCAGCGTCCAGATAATGCCGTTGCAGCAGGCAGAAAGCGTCTGCGTGCTCTTGTCGCCAAAGAAGTAATTCTTGACGCGCTTTTTGGAAACGATGATCTCCGCGCCCGTCACCATGGCGTTATTCATTTCGGCAAGATACGCGTCATCAAGCACGGTGTCCGCGTCAATGACGATATACGCGTCGTACTTGCTTGCATCCTCGTGCAGGATCTTTTGCAGGCAGCCGTCCAACGCGTCTCCCTTTTTGGTCTGCCCCGTGACAACCACGGGGATATGTCCGCGCTGCTCGGTCATGCTGACGGTAGGGTCGCTCGGATCGTCCACCACCACGTACACGTCAAAGCAATCGCGCTCATAGGTCTGGCGCGCAAGGCTGTCAAAGAGCGGTCCTATCGACGCGCTCTCGTTTTTGGCGGGCACGATGATTGCCAGGCGGTTTTTCTTTTCATTATATAGCTTTTTCTGATGCGAAAACGCAAACAGCCAGCACCAAATTCTCGGTATATATAAAGCGATGCAAATCAATGAAACGCCCACAAATAACGCAAACAAACAATACACGACCTTATCCATATCGTTTCCTCCAATCTCGGATGTGGTTTTCATAACCATTTTACCACGCTTTGCCAACTTTGTCAATAGTTTTTGCCAATTTCATTGCTTTGCACAACATACACGGTATAGTATATCCTCTAAAATATCGGTTTAAGCATAAAAACCCCGCCGAGAGATGCACGCATCTCTCGGCGGGGGATTGTACCACTGTCGCCTTATGATCTTACAATCAATTCATATTCTTCCTCGACTTGTTTTAGCAACTCAGAGAAAGCATCATCACAGCGCAAATAATTGTTGTTTCCTTCACCCGGTTTGTGAATTGCGATTACATAATCTTCATCGATTTTCATGATCTCTCCCGCCCATATGAGATTTTCATATCCCTCTAAACGAAATTCAATCCATAGGTCACCACAAACTTTGGTACTCTTGTAGAACAGATGATCCGGACTGCTTTGATCATAGGCCTCCAACTGCTGTTTGCTAAGGTAGTTTCTATGTTCTGCAGATAAATCATCTGCCACTCGCTTTGCGATGTTCTCATCGATTGATAGTAACACCTGAGTTCTGGAGGTTTCGCCAAGATGTAACCAATATTCCTGATCTTGTTCGTACCACCACACATCTCGCAATGTTAATTGTGCAGTGGATACGTTCAGTGAATACGCCCCACCTTTATCTTGATGCATCAGTACAACGGGTTCTTCATAAAAACCACCAATTTCTTGATGATGTATTTTACATGCAATAAACTCTTCTTTTGACACACCCTCAATGCTGTAATACTCATGCGTTCCCATGAACTTCTTTGGACGAATTACTTTATCCGCCTTTTCCCAAATCACGTTATAGTCAAATGCACTATACTCAGATATTTGCTTTTTTGTCATATTACAACCACCAAGACACGGTAACATGACACAGACAACTAAAAATAATACTACGTGTTTTCTCATTACAATTCTCCTTTCAAAAATCTAATGATGTCATCTGTCTTTTGCTTTACAGCGTCACGCATATCCACGTCAATCCATTCGCCATTATCATCCTTGTAATGCACGGCTTCGGGATACGTTACTGCTACGAACGTGCCATCCGAGCAGTAATAATGCTTTTCAAACTCGCTGCGCTTGGTCGTATCCTCGGCAAGCACGTACACGGTCTGATCTTCCATCGGCTGCGTTTCAAGCTCCAACAGCTCCGCAAACGCCGAGATGGGCATGGCTGCGACCAGTAGCCATACGGCTAAAGCAAACGTGAAAAGTCGCAGCTTGTTGGTTTTTCGGTCAAGGGTCGTGGGAATCTTCATATTTTTTCTCTCCTTTTTTCGTATTTTTGGTTCCACGCGGCTCGTTGACCAAGAATAGTATACCATATATGCTATGATTTGTCAAGTTTTTTTGTGCATTGTGCGCACAGTGTCGTTTCTGCTCAGGACATCGCATTGCATCTGCCAAATCCGACACCCTTCGCGCTTCCCCGTCATATACTGACATTGAGCACGTGCAAAGCCGCGCCAAGACTCGGTGCGGCACGGTGCGCGCGCCCAATTCTCATGTACAGGAGGATACGATATGTATGCACAAAGAAGCAGCGTCGGGCGTGGCAGAGAGCACGCCGATTACGCGACGCTGCGCCAAAACCTTGGCGCGCGGGACTGCGATTGCCGCGACGCAGCGATCGCTGCACCCGTTGCAAGCATGAACCCCATGCGCCCGAGCGACCCGACCTGCCTTGATTCCTACCCCTTGGCTATGGTCTACGCGCCCACCCAAGCCTTTGAAGCCCTTTACGACTGCGAGCAATGGCTGGAAAAGGGCACGATTTTCAAAGCCCTCGACTTCCCCTTCAAGGGGTCTCGGAAAGGAAGGTAAGCCATGGATCAGACACAAAGCAGAGATTGCAAGCAGCTTTACGCACGCCTGCAGAGATTGGATTTCGCCATTGTGGAGCTTGCGCTGTACCTTGACAGCTATCCCGACAACGTAGCCGCGCTCGACTACTATCACAAGCTGATCGCAGAACGTGAAACGGTTGCCAAAGCGTATGCGCAGGGCTGCGGTCCCATGACCATTATGGATAACAACAACCCCGCCAAATGGGAATGGGGACAGAGCCCCTGGCCCTGGCAGAATGACCTGTAAGGAGAGGAGTACGCAATATGTGGATCTATGAACGTAAGCTGCAATACCCCGTCAATATCAAGAACCCCAATCCCAAGTTAGCCACCGCCATTATCACGCAGCTTGGCGGTCCCGACGGTGAGTTGGGTGCTTCCCTGCGCTATCTCAACCAACGCTACAGCATGCCCAACAAGGAAGTCATCGGAACCTTAACCGACATCGGTACGGAAGAGCTTGCCCACATGGAGATGATTTCCGCCATCGTGTACCAGCTGACGCGCAATCTTTCCGAAAAGGAGGTCAGCGAAAGCCCCTTTGCCTCGTATTTCGTGGATCATACCACCGGCATCTACCCCGTCAGCGCAGCAGGCGTGCCGTTTGACACCAAGTATCTGGCGGTCAAGGGCGACCCCATTGCCGACCTGAACGAGGACCTTGCTGCCGAGCAAAAGGCGCGCGTGACCTACGACAACATCCTGCGCCTTGCCGACGACCCCGACGTCAAGGACGTGATTCGATTCCTGCGTCAGCGCGAGCTTGTGCACTACCAGCGGTTTGCCGAGGCACTGAACAAGACCCGTGAGGGGCTGGACGCCAAGAATTACTACGCCGTCAATCCCTCTTTTGACAAATAAAAAACGGGAGCGCATTGCAAAATGCGCTCCTTCGCTTTATATCATATGCAGATCCTGCAGCCGCTTGACAACCTCGGGCATAATTCCCTTGGCATGGTGGCACAGCACCTCGTGGCAGACCGCTTTGATGGCGTCGGTCGCGTTCTCGGGGCAGAGTGCCAGATCGGCAGCCTTTAACATGGCAAGATCGTTTTCCTGGTCACCGCATGCGACCACGTAGAGTCTCTTTCCCTGCGCTGCAAACATATCGCGCAATCTCTGCACGCCGCTTGCCTTGGTGCAGCCCTTGCGCGTCAGCTCCAGAAAGCGATCGCCCGACACGGCAAATTCAAAGGTGTCGGCAAACTCTCGCAGCAGCACGGGGCGCAGCGCGTCCAATTGCGCCTTCTCTGCACGGAACACTAACTTAAACCATTGCTCGGCAGGGTTACACGCCGTCCAGTGATCGATCTCGGTCACGTGCGGAAAATCCAACGGATTGCGTGCGACCTCTCCCGCGATGATCTCTCCCCTGCCGTCGGTCATAAACCCGTCGGGGGTGACCACGCGCACGCCGACCGTAGGATCGACGGCTCTTGCGGCACGCGCGACAGCCAGCACGTCGGCGGTATGCATGGACGTGGGGTACAACCGCTCGCCAGTAGCAAAATCGTACAGATACGAGCCGTTTGCCACCACGGCAGGCAGATTACAGATCGTGGGGGAATCGGGCAATACGCGTATGATATTTTTATGCATGCGTCCCGTGCCGTATGTAAAATATCCGCCGCGTGCGCAAAATTCACGGATCGCACGCACGTTCTCGGGATGCTCCACACCGCCCGGAGCAAAATAGGTGCCGTCCAGGTCGGTCACGATGGCAATGCAGTCAAATGCTTTTTCGGACTTATTCATCTTGGCTCAAAATCTCCAGTAATTTGGTCATTTCGGGGGGCTGGGGCGCGGTAAAGTGCATGCGCTCGCCCGTGGTGGGATGCGTCAGATGCAGCTCGCAGGCATGCAGAGTCTGCCCCGTGATCAGCGACTTATGGCGCGCGCCGAACGGAGTATTCGCGCCGCCGTAAACGTCATCACCCAGCAAGGGGTGTCCCTTTGCAGCCATGTGCACGCGGATCTGGTGGGTGCGTCCCGTTTCCAAGCGGCACTCAATGTAGGTAAAGGCGTTGCCCCACGCGGCTTTGCCCGCAAATCTTGCCAGCACGCGATAATGCGTGACGGCATCACGCGCTTCACGATCGGGGTCACGGATGACCGCCATGCGCTTGCGGTCGGTGGGATGGCGTCCGATGGGCAGATCGATCGTGCCCTCATCCTCCTTGATATTGCCCACACACACGGCACGGTAGATACGGTGTGCCGAATGCTCCTTGATCTGCTCCGCCAGATGCAGATGCGCGCGGTCGTTCTTGGCAACCACCAAAAGCCCCGAGGTATCCTTATCAATGCGGTGCACGATGCCGGGGCGCAGTACGCCGCCGATGCCGGAAAGGCTGCCCTTGCAATGATACAGAAGGGCGTTGACCAGCGTGCCCGACGGATTTCCCGCCGCGGGATGCACCACCATACCGACGGGCTTATTGACGACGATGATATCCGCGTCCTCATACACCACGTCAAGCGGTATGTTCTCGGGCAGCGCGGTATCGGGCTCGGGCTCGGGAATATTGACCACGATCTCGTCGCCCGCCTTCACCTTATAGTTTTTGGAGACCGATGCACCGTCCACCGATACCTCGCCCTCCTCCAAGAGTCTGACCACGGCAGAACGGGTCAGATCCGCCCGCTCCGCCAGGTATTTGTCTATTCTCGTGCCTGCGTCGACCGCTTCAACTCTGTGCGTCGTCTGCATGCTCGTCCTGCTGCTCGGTTGCAGCCTTTTTCTTGTTTTTGATCTCTGCAACGATCGACCACACAAACCACACAGCCATCATGCAGCCGCCAATGGTCACGGCGCAGTCAGCCACGTTGAAGATCCATTTCCACAAATTCGGGAATGCGCAGAAATCAATAAAGTCGGTCACGACTCCCAACGTGCAGCGGTCGATCATGTTACCGATACCGCCCGCGATCAGCAGCGTCAGAATGATTTGCATCAGCTTATCCTTGGGCTCTTTTTTGACCCAATACACCAGCATGCCAACCATGACTAAGATTCCTACGGTGGAAAGAATCATAAACATCCAGCGCGAATCGTCAAACCAACCGAAGATCGCACCGTCGTTTTTGATGTGCGTCCAATGCAAAACACCCTCGATGACCGGGATGGACTCCCCCTCGGGAATATTCTGCACCACGATAAACTTGGTCACCTGATCCGCAATCACGATGACTGCGGCAATGGCTGCCCATAAGATCAGATATAACATATTTTTCCTTTCTATAATCAAAGAGGGTCGGTCGAAGCCGACCCTCTTGATCATATATCAGAGACTCAGAATATTTTGGCAACGTGCGCACAGAAAGTTGTCATCCTCGCGGATGCCGTCCTTTGCGTATGCCCAGCAGCGGTCGCACTTACAGCCGTCAGCAGGAGCAACCACAACGGAGATTCTGCCGTCCTCACCAACGATCGCGCCTTCGGGAGCTGCGCCGTTGACCACTTCCGCTGCGGAAGTAATATAAACGGTAGCGAGATCATTTGCAAACGCTTCCAGCAGTGCGTATGCAGCTGCATCCTCGGTATAAACGGTCACCTTTGCATCCAGCGACTTACCGATCAGCTTCTCGGCACGTGCCAGCTCGAGTGCCTTCATGACGTCGTCACGCAGTGCAAACAGATCGTCCCACGCGTTGGTGCCCTCATTTTCCAGAGCAGCATCGTATGCGGGCATATCGTTCAGGAACACACTCTCCTTCTTGTCGGATGCGCCGTGAGGCATGGACTGCCAGATCTCCTCAGCGGTAAAGCTGATGATGGGTGCCATCAGACGGGTCATGCCCGAAATGATGATATACATAGCGGTCTGTGCGCTTCTGCGTGCCGCGCTGTCAGCGCGCTCGGTATAAACTCTGTCCTTGGTGATATCCACGTACAGCTTGGACAGGTCAACCGTGCAGAAGTTATTGAGTGCATGGTATGCGATATGGAACTCGTAGCCGTCGAACGCGTCGCGGACTTCCCCTACCAGCTTGTTGAAGCGAGCCAGGATCCACTTATCGATAGCGGGCAGGTTCTCATATGCCACCATATCGGTATCGGGGTTGAAGTCACCGAGGTTTGCAAGCAGAATTCTTGCGGTGTTACGGATCTTTCTGTAGGTTTCGGACTGCTGGCGGAAGATGTTATCCGAGCAGCGAACGTCTGCGTGATAGTCGGTAGAAGCAGCCCACAGTCTTGCGATGTCGCCGCCGTACTTCTTGACCACGTCGTCGGGGTCAACACCGTTGCCAAGCGACTTGTGCATAGCTCTGCCCTCACCGTCAACAACCCAACCGTGGGTCAGAACGGTCTTGTAGGGTGCGCCCTGTCCCTTTGCGCCAACTGCGGTCAGGAGTGCTGCCTGGAACCAACCTCTGTACTGGTCACCGCCCTCAAGATATACGTCGGAGGGCCAATGCAGCTCGGGTCTCTGCTCAAGCACCGCAATATGGGAAGAACCGGAGTCAAACCAACCGTCCAGCGTGTTGGTCTCGCGGCGGAAGGACTTGCAGCCGCACTTGCAAGCATAGCCTTCGGGCATCAGCTCTTCAACCGAGAGATCCCACCAAGCGTTGGAGCCCTGCGCACCGAACACCTCTGCTACCTTTGCAATGGTTGCATCGTCACAAATGACCTCACCGCAATCCTCGCAATAGAATACGGGAATGGGCAGACCCCACTGACGCTGACGGGAGATGCACCAGTCGGCACGGTCACGTACCATCTGTGCCATTCTCTCGCCGCCCCATGCGGGCAGCCATGTTACGCTCTTGCATGCCGCAACAGCCTCTTCCTTGAATGCATCCACCGAGCAGAACCACTGGGGAGTTGCGCGGAAGATGATGGGAGACTTACATCTCCAGCAGTGCGGATATTCGTGGCTCATCTCTTCGCTTGCGAACAGCGCGCCACTTTCCTTCATATCGGCAAGAATTGCCTCGTTGGACTGTGCGTAGTAAAGACCTGCATACTTGCCGGCGTCCGCGGTCTGATAGCCGCGATCGTCTACGGGCACGATAATATCGATATTGTATCTCTTGCAGGTGATATAGTCGTCAGCACCAAAGCCAGGGGCGGTGTGTACGCAGCCCGTACCGGAATCCATGGTAACGTAATCGGCGTTGACGATCAGGGATTCTCTGTCAAGGAAGGGGTGCTGTGCCTTCATATATTCAAAGGTATTGCCGGGGAATGCAGCAAGGATCTCGTAATCCTCAATGCCGCCTGCCTTCATGGTCTTTGCGCAAAGCGCCTCTGCCACAATGTAGCACTCCTCGCCTGCCTTGACGACCACGTAGCTCTCTACGGGGTTAAGTGCAATAGCAAGGTTGCCGGGCAGCGTCCAGGTAGTGGTGGTCCAGATCACGAAATAGGTCTTTGCAAGGTCGCAGATGCCTGCGAGCTTGCCTGCGTCATCCTTGACGGCAAACTTTACGAAGATAGAGGTACAGGTATCGGTAGCATACTCGATCTCTGCCTCTGCCAGCGCAGTTTCGTCCTTGGGGCACCAGTAAACGGGCTTCAGACCCTTATAAATGTAGCCCTTCTTGAACATTTCGCCAAAGACCTCAACCTCCTTGGCTTCAAACTTGGGATCCATGGTCAGATAGGGATGCTCCCAGTCAGCCAGTACGCCCAGTCTCTTAAACTGGTTACGCTGAATGTCCACGTACTTCTCCGCAAACTTATAGCAAGCGGTACGGAACTCGGAAGGCTTCATCTTCTTATGGTCCAGCTTGTTCTTCTTGATGATGGCGGACTCGATGGGCATACCGTGGTTATCCCAGCCGGGAACGATGGGAACGCGATAGCCGCTCATGGTCTTGTACTTGTTGATAAAGTCCTTGAGCATCTTATTGAGTGCAGTACCCATATGAATATTGCCGTTGGAGAAGGGAGGGCCGTCGTGCAGAATGAACGCGGGCTTGTCCGCATTCTGCTCCTGCAGGCGAGCATACAGATCCATATTCTCCCAGTACTTGAGCATTTCGGGCTCACGCTGCGGCAGATTTGCGCGCATTGCGAACTGCGTGCTGGGCAAATTCAGCGTACTTGTGTAATCCTTAGCCATAATTTTATAGCTCCTTTATGTGTAAAAAAATTATTTTCAAAGTTAAATATATTTTCGCGCCAAAAGTCGCAGTCTTCCCTTTTTGGTCTGCGTACCAAGGTCGTCTATACGGAATTTTCCGTAACCGCGCAACGAGATCACGCAAGGAGGATCGATCACCTTATCGCACTTGTCGCAAGGCTCGTAATCGACCGTGCATTCCCCTGTACGGATCAGCATCTGCGCCTTTTCGCGGGAAAGCCCCGCCAAAGCCGCCGCCACGCAATCAAAGCGTGCCGACGCCACGGTATCGCTGACCGGCTTATACCGCTCGGGCAGCACGATTTCGGTGCCCCACGGCAACCGCTCGACCTTAACGCCATCCTTGCCCACGCGCACAAGTTCCGCGCAAAGGTAGGGCGCAATATCCGCGTCACAGACAAGCAGCGCATGGCTCTCATCCAACACGCAAAGGTCGCCAAGCACGTGCCGCTCAATGCCGAGCGCCAGCAGCGCACCCAGATAGTCCCTGTGCGTCAGCGTGCAAAAGCCGCCCCCAAAAATGCGCAAAAGGCACATTTTTTCCTCTGCCAACGGGGCGATGAATTCGGGCTCGTTCATAAAATCCGGCAGCACGAACAGCTTGACGCGCTCCGCCTCGGGAAATCCACCCTCCAAAACGCAGCAAACGTCCGCTCCCGCGCACCGAATATAGTCACTTGCATAACGCGCTTCGCGCGGGGACAGAAAATGGCTACAAGACCACATTCCCCTCTCCGCGCGCAGCATCATATCACGCAGCTTTGCGTAAAGAATCTCGTTTTGCGTGCTCGGTGCCTGCATACTCATACGCTCGCAAACATCAGGGCAAATCGCAAAGCCATCAAAAGCAGATACGTCACCATAAAGGACATATCGATCGGCAGCCCCTGGAACCAGCCCATACGCCACAAGAACTTACGCACCGGTGCGATGACAGGCTCGGTCATGTGATGAATGACCAGCTGCAGCTTTCCCGGGCTCTCGGTCGGGAACCAGGAAAAGATGGCGCGTATGAACATCAGCAAAGTAATTCCGTCGATCAGCAACGAAGCCGTGCTGACCAGCACGTATAAAAGGATCATAAACGCAAACGCCTCCGCTTAGTCAGTTGTTTCCTCGTCAGCCTGCTCTTCGGATGCTTCGACAAGCTCGTCCGCATCAAGATCCTCAACGTTTGCACCGTAAGGAATGAGTGCGAGCATGGACTTGTTGATTCTCAGTACGTCGCCTTCCAATGCCTGAACGGCACCCATGACGTAATCAAAGAAGCGTACGAACACTTCTCTTTCCAGCTTATCCACGTCCAAAAGCATGACTATGTAGCCCTCAGCCAGCTTTGCAACAGCCTTCTGTCTGTCTGCGAGCGTGGTGGGCACGTAATACTTCACAGCGGGCTTTGCGGGCTCGATGGGCTTTGCGGGCAGGGGCTGAGGCTCGCGCATTTCTTCCTGGTCCTCAATCACCTCTTCTACGGGTGCAACCTCCTCCACAACAGCCTCGTCACTTACCAGTCCCTCGTCCTTGGGGAACTCGTCATAGTAACCGTTGTCGTAACCGTCATCCAGAAATTCTTCGGGCTCGGGATCCTTAGCAAGCTTCTTGAAAATGTTCATGTTTTTTCCTCCTGAATGTATATTCTCATTTTATTTTCATCAGCAAAACAGACCGCTGCCGACGCGCACCAGCGTAGAGCCGCAGGCAATACCGACGTCGTAGCTGTCCGACATACCCATAGACATAATCATGGGTATATCTATATTATGTAATTTTTTTGTCCAAATGTCAAGACAAAGGGCAAAAGTTTCGCTAAAATATTTATAATATTGCGCTTTTTCGGGGCTTTTGGGTGCCATGGTCATAAATCCGCGCAGTCTGACGTGCTCAAACTCTGCCAAAGCCATACACAAAGCCTCGGCATCCTCGGGTGCAACGCCACCCTTGTTCTCTTCCCTTGCGCAATTGATCTCGACCAGCACGTCCATAACCTTGCCGTGCTTTTTGCATTGCTTATTGATCTCGCGTGCAAGCTCCACGCTGTCCAGCGAGTGTATCATGCACACCTTATCCGCAATGTATTTGACCTTATTCTTCTGCAGCGAGCCGATAAAGTGCACGCGCAATTTCTCCTTATCCAGCGCATCCCATTTTTCCAGCAGTGCCTGCACGCGGTTCTCTCCCACGTCCTGCACGCCAAGGGCGATCAGCGCATTCATCTGCTCGGCGCTTGCATACTTGGTTGCCGCCAGCAGCGTGATCTCGGCAGGGTCGCGCCCCGCTTTCTCTGCCGCCTCGCATATGCCCCTTTGCACCGCTTCCACGTTTGTTTTCAGTTTATCCATCATAGTTCCTTACCCGTACATTTTGCCGATATACAGATCTCTGCCCGCCGTGATGATCAGGTCACCGTAATGCAAATATTTTGCCTTACCGGAACCGCCTGCCGCATCCTGCTCATAGGTCTGTACGATATAATAGCCCGTGCCCTCTCGCACGATGCTGATACGGCGGAACTCCACCGAGCTGTCGTGCAGGATATACACGCCCTTCTCACCGTTGTGCTCACGCAAAGCCTCTACCGGCACGCGATAGCCCGTGACCTGCTCCACCACGCTTTGCACGCGCTGGGTACGCAGGAAGGAAAAGCCCTTGGGGGTGCGATCACAGGAGAAGACCAGCACGCCTTCGCGCTTGCCCTCGCCCGTGATCTTGCGCACAAGCGTCAAGGGAAGCTCGGTGCCGTCGTTATCAATAAAGGTAAAGGTGTAGGTGCTTCCCACCTCAAAGCGGGCTGCGTTATCTTCATCCATGGGAATGGCAGCGTACCATGTGTGATCATTGATCATTTTTCCCACCGTACCTGCCGTTGATGCGCCCTCCGCCTCGGTCATGGCGTAAAAATCGGACAGCGTCATATCCATGACGCGGCTGTAATCAAACACGCCCTCATAGCCGTCGCATGCATGCACGAAATTGGTGCTGTACGGACTGACGTGCGCCGTGGGCGTACCGCCCCATGCATCCAGCAACGCCTGTCTGCTGTTCTCCAGCGATGCGATCATGACGTCCGTTTTGTACTGTCCCGTCAGCATGCCGTAAGCGCTGATGTGAGACAGCAGCGTCCGGCTTTCCGCGCCTGCTGCAGCATAACTGCCTGCGGCAAGGCTTTCCAGCACGCGGTAATAGCTTTGCGCAAGAGATTCCTGCTTACCCTCCAGCGAGGTGATCAGCGAGCCTTGCCCCTTGCTATCCTCCAGCAGCGCGATCTGTGCATCAATATCGTCCAGCTGCGCCTGCAGTGCCGTTACCTCCGAGGCGGTTGCGCCCGCCTTGGGATAGCTGACGGCATACGTCGCATCCTTGGGGACGCGCTCACCGTCACGGTACGTGTGTCGCACGGGGGCGGTCACGTCGCAAGGGACGACCTGCTCGTCGCGGAACAGGTACACCTCGGCACCAAGCAAGGTGTAATCGGTGATCTCTTGGGTGGGAAGCGTAGTAAGCGTGGTGCTGAACTGTCCTAACGCATAGTGCACAACGTACACCAGCATGCCGATCGCAGCAAGCACGACCACGCATCGCATCGCAATGCTTCTTGCCTTTGCTCTATCCATACGCTCCCCCTTTCGGCAATGTCACCGGTGTGCCACCGCTGCCATTGCAGTGATATGTTTCGCCATTGCGAAACGTGATATTTTTGCCCATGCAAAAGTGATATTCGCGCAGAGCGCGAGTGATATGTTCTGCTCACCGCAGAACGTTGCGGTAAGAATTCGCCCGAGGGGCAAATTCTTTGCATCTTATCTTATTATTATAGCAGAAATCCCTTGTCTTTGCACGTATTTTCGCAAATATTTACAATCTCTTCAAAACTGCGCATGCCGCTGCCCGTATCCGCATCGATCCAAGTCACCCAAGGCTTGGCGTAGAACCAGGTCATCTGCCGTTTTGCATAGCGGCGTGTGGCGGTTTTGAGATCCTCTGCTGCCTGCTCCAAAGAAATATGCCCTTGCAGATACGGCAATATCTCCTTATATCCGATCGCGCCCGCAGCCGTGGCGTTGACCTCAAACACGCCCGCCTTCCAAAGACGCTCGGTTTCCTCCACTAAACCATCCTGCAGCATGATATCCACGCGGCGTCCTATGCGGTCGTACAGCACCTCACGATTGTTGTAGCGGATGCCGATCACCAGCGCATCCACCTGCGGATCTGCCTCTCTTGAAAGCTTGTCCAGCTCGGTTTTGGTCTTGCCGCTGAGCGTGCAGATCTCAATCGCACGCACGACGCGCTTGACGTTATTGGGGTGGATTGCCGCCGCACTCTCGGGATCAAGCTCGGCAAGCCGCGCGTGCAGCGCATTCGCACCGTGCGCGTCTGCAAAATCCTCCAGCTGCGCACGCAAAGCGGGATCGGCATAATTCTCACCAAATCCGCCGCGCAAAAGACCGTCTAAATACAACCCCGTACCACCGCACAGCACGGGCAGCCTGCCGCGGCTCTCGATTTCGCGGATCACCTTTGTCGCAGATTCCACGTACGCACCGCAGGAATAGTTCTCGGTCGGCTCTGCCACGTCGATCATATGATGACGGACCTGCGCACGCTCGATCCCGGTCGGCTTTGCCGTGCCCACGTCCATGCCGCGATAGATCTGCATGGAATCCATACTGACCAGCTCACCGCCGTGCCGCTTACATAATTCCATAGCAAGCGCGCTCTTACCGCTCGCGGTACTGCCGACAATGGCAATGGCGCGCGGAATTTTTACGCCTGTGCTCACAGCTCTACGACCTGCGTGCCGTTCATGATGACGTAGTTCTCGGTCACACCGATCTCCTCCATCCAGCCGCGCACCTCAACCGTTTTGAACACGTGGGTGTTAAATCCCTTGCCCGCGTCATTGTACCACAGCCAATCGGGCGCACACCAGAAAGCACCCTTGGGAGCAACCTCCTCGTAGAAATCGCGGTCACAGCCGTTCTGTCCGTGGTGCGCCATTTGCACGTAATCCGCCTTAAGCTTACCCGTGCCGCCGTACATGCGCAGCACCTTTTTGCCCGCCTCAATGCCTGCGTCGCCCGTGAACAACACGGTCTTACCGCCCAGCGTGACACGGAAGATCAAGGACGCGTTATTGGATACGTTACGGTTAAACTCGCTGTCGGGCGAGTAGTAGAATTCAAAGTGCGCAGCTCCCACGTCCATCTCGTCACCGCCCGAAACGATGCAGCACTTGTGTGCGATCAGGGGCAGAATGCGGTACAGCTCGGCAGCGGAATTATCCAGATCCTCGCGCGCGATAAACTGCGCAGAGGGGAAATTATAGTAAATCTTCTCAACGTCCAGGGCATCGGGATTGCCCTCCATCAGCTCGATAAAGCCGCGGATATGGTCGTTGTGAGGGTGGGTCAGAATCCACGCGTGCACGCAAGGCTTATCAAGACCCGTCAGCCCTTGCAAATACTCTACAAGGTAGGGCATATCCTGCGGCCAGCCGCCGTCAATGACGATAACCTTATCGTCCTCGGTGGTGATGACAAAGCTCATCATCTGAATGTTGGTGATGGATTTTAACATGTGTACCGTGTTTTTCATATTCGTTTCTCCTATATTTTGTTTATGATTATTCGTTTAAGGCATTCACCGTTGCATCCACATTATCAAAAGGACCGTGCATATTCTCGCCCTTTTCCGCAGCCTCTATGGTAGCAAGCGTGACAGCATTGGGGACCTCACGTGTGATTGCAAACGGAATTGCATTCTCGCGTATTGCCTGACGGAGAAAAATATTGATCGCGGTAGAAAGATCCATACCAAAATCGGCAAACAGTGCCTGCGCCTGCGCCTTGGTTTCGGCGTCAATGCTGATGTTCGTAGATACTTTAGCCATATTGTTACTCCTTTCAATCAGTATATCTTTTCAATAACAGTATAGCATATCATGCGCAGTTTGTCAACATTTTATGCGCACTATTATGCAAAATATGCACATAAAAACCCCGAGGGAATTATCCCTCGGGGAAAATCAAGCATGATTTTGTTATGTCAGATTATTTGCCAAGAAAGACCGTGTTCCAGATCTCGGTAAAATCAGGAAGCCCCACAGCCGGCGATGCAGCCGACGTTGTAGCCACAACAAAGTCAAGAAACTGCTGACGCACAGCAGGATCGACCTCGGCATTTGCCTGCTCGGCGCTCAGCTCATCATACATCTTCTCATACATTTCGAGCATTTTCATCAGTGTCTGCTCTCTCGTTTTGAAAACCTCGCAGATCTCGGCTACCTGCGCATATCGTGCTTCGCTTTCCTCGCCTTCTCCGACAAGCGAAGTGACTGCATCATCCAAGCGATGCAACGAGGTATAGCTGTTCTCGGTGAGTTCTTTTTGCAGTATGGTGATCTGTGTGAATATTTCTCTTGCGGTCAGTTTATTTTCTTCCATTTTTTTATCCTCCAAATTTTCATTCGGCGGACACGCAAGGCATATTTTATTTTCTGCTACGAAGCGTGCCCTGCCGTTTTTGACAAGACCTTTCGCCCTTTTTGGGTAGGTCGCTTCATATTCATTTCCTTGCTCATCAACTACAATCACGTTTTTTTCGATGGGTGTCGCCCCCTTTGTATCTGATTTTGCATGTATTTGTGACTCCGTTTTTTCTGATGGGTGCCGTCCCCGTTCACATTTTCATTGTAGCATATATAGGTAAGTTTGTCAAGAAAAATTTGGGGGGCAACATCGTAATTTGTTGCTTATTCTATAAACATCGCATCGCCAAAGGAGAAGAAACGATACTCTTCCCTGACGGCGGTTTCATACGCTTCCATGACTTTGTCCTTATCGTAGAACGCCGAGACCAGCATGATCAGCGTGCTTTCGGGCAGGTGGAAGTTGGTAATCAGCGCGTCCATTGCCTTGAATTTATAGCCGGGATAGATAAAAATGCCGGTATCTCCCGAAATGGCGGGGATGGTGCCGTCCTCCAGTGCTACGCTCTCCAAGGTTCTGCAGGAGGTCGTGCCCACACAGATGACTCTGCCGCCCTTGGCGCGACGCTCATTGATCAGATCGGCGCTCTCTTGGCTGACCGAGATAAACTCGGTATGCATGACGTGCTCGTCAAGTCGTTCTGCCTTGACGGGACGGAACGTACCAAGTCCGACGTGCAGCATGACGGGGGCAATGGCAACGCCCTTTTCGCGGATTCTTTGCAGCAGCTCGGGCGTGAAATGCAGGCCTGCGGTAGGCGCGGCTGCCGAGCCCTCCTCGCGTGCGTACACGGTCTGGTATCTGCTTTGATCCTTGGGCTTTTCGGTGATGTAGGGCGGCAGGGGGAGAATGCCCACCCGGTGCAGCACGTCGTAAATATTGGCGTGCTTTTCGCGGTCATAGTCGAAGGCGATGAGTCTGTTGCCCTCCTCGGTGATGTCCATCACCTTACCCGTCAGCATACCTTCACCAAAGACCAATTCCATGCCCATCTTGGCTCTCTTGCCTGGCTTGACCAGGCACTCCCAGGTATCCAGCTCGCGCTGGCGAAGCAAGAGCAGCTCAATGTTTGCCTCTTCCCTGCCAGCCACGTGCCCGTACAGGCGCGCGGGAATGACCTTGGAATCGTTGATGACCAACACGTCCTCGGGACGCAGATAGTCGATGATATCGTAAAAATGCTTATGCTCAATCGTGCCCTTTTCGCGATTCAGCACCATGAGTCTGGAGCCGTCGCGCACCTCTGCGGGGTGCTGGGCGATCAGACGCTCGGGCAGATCGTAGTAAAAATCTGCGGTACGCAGGTCGGTGGGGGCTTTTTCGTTCACAATAACGCTCATATATGTGTCCTTTCGGTTTTCGTGTCATATACTGTCGTATAACGCACATGGCTATACATTTTAATTATACTATAAAAACGTATGCTTTTCAAGCGTTTTTTGAAAATTTCACTCTTTCGGAGGCAACAGATATGAGCACTTCTCCCTCTCCGCTATTTCGCGGCAGCGCGACCGCGCTGATCACGCCATTCCTTGGCGGCAAGATCGATTTTGATTGCTTTGAAAACCTTGTGGACAGCAACATCCGCGGCGGCGCGGATGCGCTGGTGATTGCGGGTACGACGGGTGAGGCAAGCACCCTTTCCGAGGAGGAGCAAGCCTCGCTTTGCGCCTGCGCCGTACAGGTCGCCGATGGACGCGTCCCCATCATCGGCGGTGCGGGTTCAAGCGATACCGCGCACGCCTGCACCTTAGCGCGCACCATGTGCCGCGCAGGCTGTGACGCGCTACTCTGCGTCACGCCCTACTACAACAAAGCCACCCCGCGCGGCATGGAACTGCATTTCGGTGCTATCGCAGATGCTTCGGAAAAGCCCGTCATTCTCTACAACGTGCCCGCGCGCACCGGCTGCTCCCTGCCCGTTTCGGTCTGCAAAGCCCTTTCGGCGCATCCCAACATCCGCGGCATCAAGGAAGCCTCGGGTGACGTAGGGCATGCAGCGCGCATCATTGCCGCGTGCGGTGACGATCTTCCCTTGTATTCCGGTTGCGACAACCTCACCCTTCCCTTGCTTTCTCTTGGTGCTGCAGGCGTGATTTCGGTGGTGGGCAATATCATCCCCGCAATCATGCACGCCATCTGCCACACCTATTTTGCAGGACAGCACGAAAAAGCCGCCCACGCGCACCTTGGCGTGCTTGCCTTGATGGATGCCAGTATGGCGCAGGTCAATCCCGTACCCATCAAGACCGCGCTTTCCATGATGGGGGTGTGCCGCGAGGAATTTCGTCTGCCGCTCTGCCCCATGCTTCCTGCGCAAAAGCGTGAGCTTTCCGATCTGTTGCGCCATTATGGCTTAGCGGATTGATCAAATAAGAAAAACAGCCCCATGGGGCTGTTTTTCTTATTCATTTTGCATTTATTGCAGCTCGCTCAGCTTCTCGTGCATATCCCTCAATGACTTCTCGATATTCTTGGCAAGCTTGGAATACGTGGAGGACACGGTATTCTGCTTGGATGCGGCAATATCGCGCAGCTGCGCGTGCGGTCCGCCGATCACCGAAACATACACCACACCGGCATCGATGCGTACCGTTTCAAAGATCTTATCCAGCATTTCCCACGCCACAGGGTCACTCATATACTTACGCTTGAGCGCAACCTCATAATACGCGGGCTTGACCGTGCGCGCACTCTCCGAGGCCATGACCTCAAGCACCGCGCCCAACATCTCAACCCTGTTATCTGCGACTGTGACGGGAATCCCGTACACCGTGATCTGGTCGTGCTGAAGCGTGCCGTACTCCTTCTGCGATTTGTCAAACTTAGGCATAGGCACAATACCGTACGGATCCTTCATATTGCGTACGTCCGCCTGCTCAACCGCAACCAGACGCGTTGTGATCATGGCCGCATTGCCCGCTGCGAAATCACGGCGGATCTCATCCTGCTCGTTATCGGCATCATCACCGACGTATACGTAAGAGCCGCTCTCATAATACAGCTTCAGGATCTTATCGGTCACAACAGACAGCTTTTGTATATCCAGCACCCACTCGTATTCACCGTCGGGGTTCTTATCAAGCAGCGAAACATCGCAGGACATCCAATAAGGATCCGTGCTGATACCCGTGGAGGTGATCAAGCCGTAAAAGTCATCCTTGTCTGCTTCCCCGTTACCGTTGAGGTCGCGGTAGAAGTTTTCCGACAGCGTTGCCTGATAATCCAGCGTCCATTCACCGTTATCGACAGCCTCGTACAGGTACGGCAGGCTTCTGTCATCAAACGCGACTTTATTGAATGCAGTCGCGAAGGCAAAACGGTAATTCGAGAGTGCGATCATACCCGTTGCACTGTATTGCTTACCGTCAAAGGACAGGGTATCGTTGTAATCCTGCGTCCAATAATTCTGCGTCAGATCCAGATACGTCAGCTGAGTCAGATCGCGGAAATTCCCCTCCAGCGTGGTATACATCACAAGATAGCAAGCACCCGCCAGAAGGTCATATTCATCGGATCCCGCAAGCACGGCGTCACGCACGGCCTGCACGGGCGACTCGGGGTTTGCATCGTCAATGGCATGGGAAACGATATTGACACCCAGACGGTCACTGACGACGAGATTGCGGTTAAAGATGGCATCGTTGACCGGCTCGGAGGTCAGCTCGGGAACGGCAACCTCATCCAAAGTCCAGCCCTGCAGTGCGCGGCTGATAATGACGACGTCCTCACCGCCAAAATCCAACTCGTCAGGCACAGCATCCAAACGGGTCGGCTCGGTCGTTTCGTCCGAGACCGAAGACTGCACCTCTTGCTGCTCGGGTTCAACACAGGCAGCCAGAACCAAGATCAACGTGGCCGCCAAAAGAAGCAATGCGAGAATCTTTTTCATAAGAATCAGCTCACTTTCATCATTTGTTTTCATCAGTATATCATATCCTTGTCGTTTTGTCAAGAAAAAGCGGAGTGACTTTACGCCACTCCGCTGATATTTTATTCTTCAAGCTTATCCATCTTGTCAACCATCTTGGCAAGATTCTTTATCACCGTCTTTTCCAGCTTCTTATATCTGGACGAAACAGTATTCTTTTTGCCCGTGATGATCTGACGGAACGCGTCGTGCGGGTTACCCAGCGCATTGGTATACACAATACCTGCGTCGATATTGACCGTATTGAAGATCAGATCCAGCATATCCCACGCGACGGGGTCGCTCATATACTTGCGCTTGAGCGCGATCTCATAGTACGCGGGCTTGACTGTACGCAAGGACTCGGAAGCCATGACCTCCAGCACTGCGCCCAGCATCTGATATCTGTCATCCTTGACGGTTACGGGGATAGCGTATACGGTAAACTGGTCGTGCTGCAGCGTGCCGTACTTGGGCTGTGCCCGGTCATACTTGGGCATGGGCACGATGCCATAAGCATCCTCCATGTTACGGATATCGCCCATCTCGGCAGCAACCAGGCGCGTGGTGCACATAGCACCGTCGCCTCTTGCAAACGCGATACGGATATCGTCCTGTTCAGCATCCGCACCGGTATGCGGATATACCAGCGTGCCGCTTTCATAGAACAGCTTGAGTACCTTATCCGCCACGTTCGACAGTCTGGCGGTATCTACTACGTATTCATATTCACCGTCCGCATTCTTTTCCACCAGCGGCAGATCGCACGAAGCCCAATAGGGGTCGGTGCTGATATAAGGCGAGGTGATCAGACCAAAGAAGTCACCCTCATCCTTTTTACCGTTACCGTTGAGATCTCTGTAAAAGTCCTCGGACAAAGACGCCTGGAAATCCAGCGTCCATTCGCCGTTATTAACCGCCTCGTACAGGTACGGCACCTGCTTATCGTCAAAATCAACCTTATTGAACATGGTGACGAACGCAAAGCGGTAGGTGGACAGCGCGATCATACCCGTTGCGCTGTACTGCTTGCCGTTATACGAGATGACCTCGTTATAATCCTGCGTCCAGTAGTTCTGCGTCAGATCGAGGTATTCAAGCCCCGTCATATCACGGAAGGTTCCCTCCAGCGAGGACTGCAGCACCAGATAGCACGCACCTGCCAACAGGTCGTATTCATCTGAACCTGCCAGCACCGCCTTTTCCACCTCGGCAATCGGTTTTGCCTGGTCCACTTCCTCAATGGGGTGGGAAACGATATTGATGTTGAGTCTGTCACCCACTTGGATATTTCTGTTAAAGATCGCATCGTTGACCGGCTCGGAATTCAGCTCCGGCACGGCAACCTCGTCCCACGTCCAGCCCAGATACGCGCGGCTGATAATGGTGACGTCCTCACCGTCAAATTTGAGATCGGCGGGAATGTTGTCAAGCTGTGTGGGTTCACCCGTTTCAGCATTGACGGTTTCATCGGTCTGCCCCTGCCCGCCCTCGGCACAGGCGACAAGCACCGATATCATAGTGGCTAATACAAGGAGAAGTGCTAAAAGTCTTTTCATGGCGTGTTCTCTCTTTCCTATGATGATACAATCAGTATAACATGCCAAGAGGGGTTTTGTCAATAAAAAAGTGCAAAGCGGGTGCAAATGCACCCGCTTTGCGGTATCGGTACTCAGTCAAGCAGCTCGTCCAGGCTGTTTTGCAGCTTATCGATCTTTTTCTTTATGGTTCTCTCCATCTTCTTGCAAGTGGAGGTAACGGTGTTCTTCTTGTTTGAGGTAATGGTTCGGATGGTCTGGTGAGGTCCCTCCAGCGCTGTCACGTAAACCACGGCGGGATCAATGCGCATAACGTCAAAGATCATGTCCAGCATCTCCCACGCGATGGGATCGCTCATGTATTTGCGCTTGAGCGCAATCTCATAATACGCAGGCTTGACCAGACGCTCGGATTCGGAAGCCATGACCTCCATGGTAGCACCCAGCATTTCCAGCTTATCCGCTTTAACGGTGACGGGAATGCTGAATACGGTAAACTGATCGTGCATCATGGTGCCGTACTCAGGCTGCGATGCCTCGTACTTGGGTACGGGCACAATGCCGTAGGGCTGCTCCATGTTGCGGACGTCGGGCTGCTCAACCGCCACCAGACGCAACGTGGTCATCGCACACTCACCGCGCGCAAACACCTCGCGCATCAGATCCTGCTCCACGTTATCGGTGATGGCATCGTATACCGCCGTGCCGCCGCAATCGTAGAACAGATACAAAATCTTATCCATGACGTCGGAATAGCGTGCAATATCCAGCACGAATTCATACTCGCCATCCGCATTCTTTTCCAAAATGGGCATATCGCAGGATGCCCAATAAGGGTCTGTATTGATGCCCCAGCAGGATACGAAGCCGAAGAAGTCGCCATCGTCCTTCTTGCCCGAG
This sequence comes from Eubacteriales bacterium, assembly GCA_045587385.1. Taxonomy (GTDB): domain Bacteria; phylum Bacillota; class Clostridia; order Oscillospirales; family CAG-272; genus SVQP01. The sequence goes on along the minus strand of JAZNCE010000055.1, from coordinate 2,438 downwards.
CCGTTGGTGTCACGGTAGAAATCCTCGGCAAGCTGCGCCTGATAATCCAGCGTCCACTCATTGTTTGCAACTGCCTCGTAGAGATACGGTATGCTCTTGTTATCAAACTCCGCCTTGTTGAACATGGTCACAAAGGCAAAGCGATACGTGGAGAGCGCGATCATGCCCGTAGCAGCGTGCTGCATGCCCTGATAAGACATGGCATCGTTGTAATCCTGCATCCAGTAGTCCTGCGTCAGATCCAGATACTCCAGCTCGGTCAGATCCACAAACGTACCCTCCAGCGCGCTGGGTGCGGTGACGTAAGCAGCTGCAGCCACCATATCAAATTCATCCGAGCCTGCCTTGACGGCGCGCTCGATCTCCTCAATGGGCAAAAACTGATTGGGATCCTCAATGGGCGAAGACACGATATTGACACCGAGTCTGTCGCTGACGGTAACGTTTCGGTTGAACATTGCATCATTGACGGGATCGGAGTTCAGCTCGGGCACGGCAATCTCGTCCTGCGTCCAGCCCTGCATGGAGCGGCTGAGGATCACAACGTCCTCATCGTTGAATTTCAAATCTGCGGGCACACCGTCCAGCACGGAGGGATCGGTGGTCTCTTGCACTACGGAATCGTTTGCCTGTTCCTGCTGCCCCTCGGCGCAGGCAACAAAGGAAATCAACAGGGTCGCAATCAATAACAGTATCGCTACGGTCCTTTTCATGTCGGAAAATCTCCTTTATTCCAGATTATCCAGCTTATCCATGATTTTAGTAAGCTGTCTGTTCATTTTGTTTGTTATTTTACTGTATTTCGAGGCAACGGTATTCTTTTTTCCCTGAATAATGGTACGCAGGGTGTGGTGAGGATAGGTCAAAGCTTCACCGTACACCACGCCCGCATCCACGATTACGCGGGCAAAGACCAGATCCAGCATATCCCACGCAACGGGATCACTCATATACTTGCGCTTGAGCGCAATCTCGTAATACGCGGGCTTGACCGTGCGCAAGGATTCGGAAGCCATGACCTCCATGGTTGCGCCGATCAGCTCTATCTTCTCGGAAGCTGCAGACGCGGGAATGCAGAACACCGTGAACTGGTCATGCATCAGCGTGCCGTATTCTTTTTGGTTGGCATCATATTTGGGCATGGGCACGATGCCGTACAGCTGCTCCATATTACGCACGTCAGGCTGCTCGGCTGCCACCAATCGCAACGTTGCCATAGCTGCCCTACCGTCCGAGAACATCTTGCGGATCTCGTCCTGCTCGGTATTGTGGGACACCTCTTTATAAAGGTAAGTGCCACCGCACTCATAGAAAAGGTTCAGCACCTTATCCACCACGTCGGAAAGTCTGCCGGCATCCAGCACCCACTCGTACGCACCGTCCGCATCCTTCTGTACCAGCGGCACGTCACATGCGCTCCAATATGCATCCACGTTAAGCCCCGGGCAGGTAACGTGACCGTACAGATCCTCCTCGTCCTGCTTGCCGTCACCGTTAAGATCCTGATAAAAGTCCTCTGTCAGCGTAGCCTGGTAGTCCAGCGTCCACTCGTCATTGTTGACCGCCTCGTACAAAAGCGGCAGGCTCTTATCTTCAAACATATCCTTATTGAACATGGTCACGAACGCAAAGCGGTAAGTAGAGAGGGCAATCATACCCGTAGCGGAATACTGTCTTTCTCCATAGGAAATGACGTTGTTGTAATCCTGCATCCAGTATTCCTGTTCAAGATCAAGGTATTCCAGATCGGAAAGATCACGGAACGTGCCCTTGACCGTTGAGCCAAGTGCCACGTAGCACGCGGCTGCAACCAGATCGTAATCCTCGCTGCCTGCCTTGACCACGCGCTCGATCTCAGTGATAGGCTTGAACTGATCGGGATCCTCAAGGGGCTTGGATACGATATTGACGTTGAGTCTGTCGCCCACCGTGATATTGCGGTTGAACACGGCATCGTTGACGGGATCGGAATTGAGCTCGGGTACAGCAACCTCATCCTGCGTCCAGCCCTGCAGAGAGCGGCTGAGAATGACGACATCCTCTCCGTTGAATTTGAGATCCTCGGGAATATTGTCAAGCTGCTGCGTCTCATTTTCGGCAGCAACCGTATCCCCCTCTCCCCCCGCATCGGGAGCATCCACACACGCTGCCAAGGTAATAAGAAGCGTGGCAAAGATCAAAAGTATTGCAAGATAGCGCTTCATAGGAAAAGCCCCTTTCACTTATTGTTTTCATTATATCATATACGAAAACCAATGTCAAGAATAAACGTGCCGTAGCCGCACGGGAGTCGAACCGAATTGCCCGGTTTTTCATGCCGCAGGCAATTCATGCGCTGCAGGCGCAAATCATGGCGCAAGCCAATTCATGCCCATATGGGCAATTCATGATGGGCACGCATCGACAACGTCGGAAAATCCTTCGTTATCGCGCGTGCC